>SXRM01000083.1 GCA_005792545.1 Pseudomonadota bacterium
AGACTGCCTTCAAAGTGTCTGTAAATCAGCGGCCTTACATGACGACCACACATAACCGAACAGGCATGTCGCCAACCAGTTGATTCTGCTAGCTATGCCTTCGTGGTCAAGCGCACTCTCTGCGATCTGCGCCCGGCCAGCGCGACTTCTGGCGGCAGGTGGCGCTGCAGGTCTATTTTACGGCGGTGCAGGCGATCGGCCCGGTGGTGACCCTGGCATTGGTCGTCGGCCTGTTCAAGATCGTCGAGGGCGTCAGCGGCCTGGGCGCACTGTCCGGCGCTGAGAGCCTGGGGCGCACCGTGACCGTGGTGGTCCTGCGTGAGGTCGCGCCGCTTTTGACCGGCATCATTGTCATCGTGCGGTCCGTGACGGCCATCGCCGCCGAGATCGGCACCATGCGGGTGCAGCGCGAGATTGAAGCCCTGGAAGTCATGGGTATTCCGCCGATGCGCCAGCTGGTCGCGCCGCGGCTGTTGGGCGGGCTGTTTTCGCTGTTTGGGCTCAGCGTGGTGTTTAGCGCCGCCGCGCTGGTCGGTGGCTTTGCGATCGCGCAGTTGCTGGTCAGCCTGCCAGCTTCAGTGTTTCTGGGGGCGGTGTTCTCGGCTACGTCACCGGTCGACCTCGGCGCGTTTCTGGCCAAGATTGTGCTCGGCGGCCTCGGGATCTTCCTGATTGCCTGCTACCAGGGCATGGACGTCGGCGGGTCGCCCACAGAGGTGCCGATCGCGGTCTCCAAGGCCGCGCTGCACGCGCTGGTCTATCTGGTCGGTCTGCACGGCGCGGTCACGGTGGTGGTGTTTCTGTCCGGCGCCGGCACGTCGCTGTTCATGGGGGTGCTGTGAGCATTGCGGCCACCGCAACGGGCCTGGTTTGCGACGCCGGGCGGATCCGGCTGCGCATTCCACCGTTTTCCGCGGACGCCGGCACGATCGCGGTGTTCGAGCCGCAAATCGGCCAGACTGAGAGCGAAATCGCGGCGGCGATTGGCCGCATGCTCGCGACCGTAGCCTTCCCCGTGGCCGGTACGCTGCAGCTTTTCGACGAACCCGTTGCCGCCCGCAGCTATGTCGAGCTGTTGCGGCTGCGTCAGCGGGTCGGGCTGGCCCAAGGCCACGGCGGCCTGTTGTCGAACCGCTCACTTCGCGACAACATCGCGCTGCCGATTGCGACCCACGGCAAGCTCAGCGCCGCGGACGAGGCGGCGCGCGTGCAGGCATTGCTGGCCGAATTCCATCTCGAAAGCGTCGCCGGGTTGCGACCCCATGAAGTCGACGGCACCGCCCGCTTTCGCACTTGCGCGGCGCGGGCCGTGGCGCTCGACCCGGCGTGGCTGGTGGTCGAAGGCGTCGGCGACTTTGACGCCAACCTGGGTTTGTCGCCCACCTGGCGCAGCCTAGTGCGCCGCGCCACAGAGTCTACCAGTGCGCTGGCCGTGTGCCTGTCGCGGCCCAACGGTGCGCTGACCGCAGGGCTGGCCCACTTTGGCGCGCGAGTCTATGGGTGTTTTGCCGACGAGGCGCCGGGCGGCCACACGTGAAGATTTTCCTGACGTCGCGCGAGCGCATCGCTGGCCTGTTCCTGGTCGGCACGGTGGCCCTGGTGGTGGCGTTTTTCGTCGGCGCCGCGGTGCACAATCGCTGGCTGGTGGCACGGGTGCGCTACCTTGCGCAGGTCGAGCGCGGCGATGGGCTGCGCACCGGTTCGCCGGTGTTGCTGAGCGGCGTCGAAGTCGGCGAGATCGGCGACTTGCGCATCACCGACGACGGCAAGGTCACGGTCGAGCTGGCCATTCTCGCCGGCCATGCCCATCGCGTGCGTCCGGGTAGCAAAGCCGTGGTGCGGCGCCTGTTGGGCATCGGCGAAAAACGCGTGCACCTGACTACAGTGCCCGGAGCGGGTAAGCCGCTGCCCGACGGCGCCTGGCTGACCGTGCACGAACCGGTCGACATCCTAGACGCCGTCGCCGAGCTGGACTTTGGCACCTACCTCAAGACCGCCAACCGGGCGATTTCGGCGCTCGAAAAGCTGATGCAGAAGCTTGAGGAGAACGACCGCCTGGACCGCCTGGTCGGCGCGTTCGATCGGTTGGGGCCGCTGCTCGACAAGCTCGACAAGCTGCTCGGCGATGTCGGCCCAACGATGACGTCGCTGGTCAAGCACCCGGCGGTGCCTGGCGCGCTGCAAGGCTTGGATGACCTGCTGCACGACCCGGCCTTGCGCGAGACCCTGGCAGCGGCGCACCGCTTGCTGGCCGACCCTGGCCTGCGTCGCACCGTCGCGGCGGCGGAGCAATTGCTCAGCGATCCCGCTGCCCGTAAGCTGGTGCGCGGCGCCGCCGAAGTGCTGGAGCCCCAGAAAATCAACCGGCTCATCGATCGCAGCGAAGGCCTGGTCGGGCGGCTGGACGTGTTGCTGGGCGAGAAAGGCCCGGCCACTACCATGCTGACCAACGCCGACAAGCTGCTGGCCGACGGCAAGATCGAGCGGCTCATCGGCGCCATGGAGCGCCTGACCGACGAAAAGAAGCTTGCGCGGATTCTGGACAACGTCGCCACCCTGGCCGAGCAGACCGGCCGCATCGCCCCGGAAATTCCGCACATCACCAAGGAACTGACAGTGACGCTGCGCGAGGCGGTGGTCGTGCTCAAGGCCATGCAAAAGACCTGGTATCTGGAGGGCAAGGCCAGCGACGTCCGCAAAGAGCTGGACCGCTCCAAAGACGACAAGCCCAAGGACCCGGAATAGCCCCTGAACATACCCCCCCATTGTTCAGGTCCTTGAATTGGCGGCGGTTTTCCAAGAAAACGGCGAGAAGTTTTACAACTAATTGATATTGTTACGATTCTGTTGGTCCGTGGAACTCCGGCCGCAGTCTCGACAATCGCCGCAGTTGCCCCTACCCTTCGCGACCCTCGCGCCATGCCGCGCCACCTGCCTTTGGGGTCTGCACCTGATGGATACCACCGCCCCCCACCGCCCCGCGCTTGCGGTGGCCGGTGTCGCCGCTTCGATTTTCCTGCTCGAAGTGCTGTTGACGCGCCTGTTTTCGGTGACGCTGTACCACCACTTTGCGTTCGCCGCGATTTCGATCGGCATGTTGGGGCTGGCGGCGGCGGGTGTGCGGGTGTCGCTGGCGCCCGAGCGGTTCACGGCCGAGCGCGCCGACGTCGACATCCAGCGCAGCGGCTTGCTGTTTGCTGCGACCACGGTCGGCGCGTTGGCGCTGCTGGTGCGGTACGGTGTGTCGCTCGATTTCTCGTGGAAGCGTCTGCTGATTCTGGCGTGCGTGTACGCGGTGGGCGTGGTGCCGTTCTACTTTGGCGGGCTGGTGCTGACGCTTTTGTTCACCCACCACCGCGCGCAGTTTTCGCGGCTGTACGCTGCCGATCTGGCCGCGGCCGGTGTGGCCGGCCTGCTGGTCGTGCCGTTGCTGGTGTGGCTGGGCGGTCCGGCCGCGGTGGTGGCTTCGGTGCTGTGCGGGCCGGTGTGCCTGTTCTTTGCCTACCCGGCGATGGGCAAGCGCGAGCGCATGGCGACACTGGGCCTCATCGTGACGTGCCTCACGCTCATTGGCATGGACCAGGCGATGGGGACCCTGCACCTCAAGAAGCCCAAGGGACGCATGGGCGACATCGTGCTGTTCGAGGGCTGGAACGCGCTCAGCCGTATCGCCGTCTACGACCAGCCCATGGGACCGTGGGCGCTCGGTCCCAAATACAAAGGGCCCGTCGTGACCGGGCACATGATGGATATCGACGCTTCGGCGGCGACGCCGGTCATGCCCAAGTCCGGTCCAGAAGGCCATGAATTCTTGCGCTACGAGCTGACGGCGGTCGGCTACAACGGCTCGGCCAAAGGCCGCGGTCTGGTCATCGGCGCCGGCGGCGGTCGCGACATCCTGACCGCATTCATGCACGGCATGCAGAAAGTCGATGCCGTCGAGATCAACCCCTTGATTGCCAATGCGGTGATGCGCGGCCAGTTTGCCGAGTACAGCGGGCGCCTCTACGAGCGACCCGGGTTGACGGTCCACGTCGCCGATGGTCGCACTTTTGTGCGCCGCAGCAAAGATCGCTACGACACCATCCAGCTGTCGCTGGTCGATACCTGGGCGGCGACGGCTGCGGGTGCGTTCGCTGCGTCGGAGAACAACCTGTACACCCGCGAAGCGATTGAGGAATACCTGGGGCACCTGACCCAAGACGGCGTGCTGATGATGATCCGCTGGGAAGGCGACGAGGTCGTGCGCCTGCTGACCATGATGCACGCCGCCGCCAAGACGCTCGGCATCGCCAACCCCGCGGCGCACATTGCGATTCTGAGTTGTCACCACACCGGATCCGAGTCGGCACGCGCCGCCAACGTGCTGTTCCGCCGTTCACCATTCGATGAAAAGGCCATGCAGGCGCTGCGCGACCAGGCCGACAAAGCCGGCTTTGACTGGCTGCACGATCCGCTCAAGCCCACAGCGACGCGCTACGCCGAGATCGCGCGGGCCGACGATCCGGTCGCCAACGCGCTGAAAGATCAGCACTACGAGCTGCGGCCGTCGACCGACGACTGGCCGTTTTTCTTTTACCGGCCCCACCACGACACGCTTGGCGTCATGCTCAAGCACCCGACCGTGCTGATGCTCAACGGCGAATTCATGCTGCTCGAGATGCTGCTGCTGGCCATCGTGCTCGGTACCGCTTGCCTGCTGTTGCCGCTCTGGCGCGGCGGTCGGGCGGCGCTGGGCTCCAATCCGGCGGCGGCGCTGCGGGCGATGCCCTACTACCTGGGGCTCGGCATCGGCTTTATGCTGGTCGAAGTCAGCATGATGCAACGGTTCGTGCTGTACCTTGGCCATCCGACCCACGCATTGACGGCCGTGCTGGCGGGTCTGCTGGTCGGCGCGGGGCTGGGCTCATTCTTTGCGGCGCGCTTTACGCGCGGTGATTTGGGCGCGCTGCCCAAGACGGTTGCTGCTTGCGGCGGGGTTGCCGTCGTGGTGCTCCTCGTCTCCAACGCCGTGCATGGCTGGGTGCTCGACGCCACTCAAGACTCTGAATTCATAGTCAAAGTTGTGCTGACCGAAGCGCTGGTTGGAGTCATCGGCTTTGTGTTGGGCATGCTGATGCCGCTCGGCATGTCGCGGCTTGCGGCGTCGGCGCCACGACTGGTGCCGTGGGCCTGGGGGCTCAATGGCTTTGCGTCGGTCGTCGGGTCGTGTGCAGCCGCGCTTTTGTGCATGAGCAACGGCTTTGCCGCCACCTTCCTGACGGGCGCCGGTGTCTATGCGCTGACTGCGCTGGCCGGCCTGCTGCCCGTGCCGAGCTCCGAGCCGGCTCAGTAGCACGCCCGGGGCGTTTTTGGCTTGACGCTGCGGGCCGCCGTAGCGCATCGTTGCGGGCCCGCGCCTCGGGCGGTGGCAGGAGAGTCGATGGTCCGCCTGGCTTGTACATTCGCAATTGCCGTCTGGATGGTTGGGGCAAGCGCCTCGGCCGCAGAACCGCCCGCCGTCGCACCAGCGGAGAAGGGCGCTGCGCCAGCCGAAAAGGGCCCAGCCTGGGGCAAGCTGACCACCGAAGACGGCAAGCAGAGCTGGACGCTGGACAAGCCCGAGGTTGTCGTCGGGACCGGCGCCGCAGCGCAGGTCAAGCTGACCCATGGGTCGGTGTCGGAGGCGCACTGCAAGCTGAAATACGACGCCGGCACGGTTACGGTCGAGGACCTCGGCAGCAAGACTGGCACCCTGGCGGCGGGGACGGCGCTTAAGAAGGGCAAACCGTTTCGTGTCCTGCAAAACCTCGACCTGTCGGTGGGCCCTGTGCAGCTTCGCTTCACCTTTGGTGAACGCCCGGCGCTGCTGCCGCCGACCCAGGCGCCGCCCAAGGGCAAGAAGGGCGCCAAAGCGCCCGCGAAGGCCAAGTAGGAATTCCGCCGTGCCGATCGCCGAACCGCTCGACCCAGCGCGTGCGCGCCGCATTGCCGTGGTGCGATTGCACGTCAATGGCCAGGCCTACGCCGTAGCCGCGCCGACGCACTGGACGTTGCTGGAATTGCTGCGTTATCAGCTGGGTCTGGTCGGCAGCAAGCAGGGCTGCGACAAGGGCGACTGCGGCGCTTGCACCGTGCTCCTTGACGGCCTGCCGACGTTGTCGTGCATCACGCTGGCGCTGTCGGCCGAGGGCCGCCATGTCGAAACCGTCGAGGGCCTGGGCGTGGGCGGTGAGCCACATCCCCTGCAACGGCAATTCGCCGAGCGCGGCGCCGCGCAGTGCGGCTTTTGTACGCCCGGCATGTTGATGTCGTCGGCGCACTATCTGGATGAGCTCGGCCGGGCCGCCTCGCCCGTCGTTCGCCAACAGGACATCGCGGCGGCGCTGGGCGGCAACCTGTGCCGCTGTACCGGTTACACCAAGATTTTCGAGGCGGTCCAGGCAGCGGCCGATGAGACCTGCGACCGTGCGCGCGCGCTGGCCGATGGGCCCGGAGGCGCTGCGTGAACGGGCCGATCAGCGGTGACAAGACCGCCGCGCAGCTGCACCGTCTTGCCGTCGACGAGGTCGCAACGGATACCGTCGCCATCCTCGGCGGTCGGCACGGCAAGCACGACGCGCTGGACCTGATGACCGGCGCCGCCGGCTACACCGACGACATCAGCCTGCCGCGCATGCTGCACTGCAAGATCCTGCGCAGTCCGCACGCCCACGCGCGCGTGCTGGCCGTCGACACCAGTCGCGCAGAGGCCCTGGACGGGGTGCACGCAGTGCTGGTCGGCGCGGAGCTGCCGATCCCCTACGGCGTCATTCCGTGGACGCCCGACGAAAATGCCTTGGCGCTGCACAAGGTTCGCTATGTCGGCGATCCGGTCGCGGCGGTGGCAGCCGAGAGCGAAGACCTCGCCAACGAGGCCTGCCGACGCATCGACGTCCGCTACGAAGTCTTGCCGGCCCTGATTGAGCCCGAGGATGCGTTGGCGCGGACCGACGTCAAGATCCACGAGGACAACAAGCACGGCAACGTGACCAAGCGCGTGCAGTTGGCGTTTGGCGATGTCGAGGCCGCGCTTGCGGGCGCCGAGCTGGTGATCGAGGGCCACTACCGCTTTCACGGCTCGACGCATGCGCCCATCGAGCCGCACTGCGCGGTGGCGGTCGTGGACGGCAAGGGCCTGCTGACCGTGTGGTCGGCGACGCAGGTGCCACACTACCTGCAGCGCGAACTGGCCAAGGTCCTTGAATTGCCGATGCGCCAGATCCGCGTCATCCAGCCAGCGGTCGGCGGCGCGTTTGGCGGCAAGTCCGAGCCTTTCGCTTTGGAGTTTTGCGCGGCGCGGCTGGCGCAAAAGACCGGGCGGCCGGTCAAGTGCCTCTACACCCGCGAAGAGGTGTTCCTGGCGCACCGCGGTCGCCATCCGTTCGACATGCGCTACCGCACCGGCTTTGCGGCCGACGGTCGCATCCTGGCCGTCGACTCGCGCGCACTGCTCGACGGCGGTGCGTATAGCTCGTTTGGTCTGGTGACGACCTACTACTCCGGCCAGTTGCTCGCCGCGCCGTATGTGTTTGGCAGCTACCGGTTCGACTCGACGCGGGTCTATACCAACAAGCCGGCTTGTGGCCCCAAGCGCGGCCACGGGTCGGTGCAGCCGCGGTTTGCCTTGGAGGTCCAACTCGACAAGGCCAGTCGGGCGCTGGGCATCGACCCCATTGAGTTGCGGCGTCGCAATTTCATGGGCGAGCACGCCACCACGGTCAACGGCTTTCACGTCGGCAGCAACGGCTTCTTGTTGTGCCTGGACGCTGTCGAGCGCGCCAGCGGTTGGCGCGACAAGTGGGGCAAGCTGCGGCCCGGCCGCGGCATCGGCGTCGCCGGTTCGTGCTACATCAGCGGCACCAACTACTGCATCTACCCGACCGATCTGCCGCAGTCCGCCGTGCAGATGGCGCTCGACCGCTCAGGGCGCGTGCGCGTGTTTGCGGGCACCAGCGACATCGGCCAGGGCAGCACGACCATGCTGGCGACGATTGCCGCGCACGAGCTTGGCGTCGAGTTGGACGACGTCCGAGTGGTCGCTGCCGACTCGGACCTGTGCCCGGTCGACCTCGGTGCGTACAGCTCGCGCATCACGCTGATGGCCGGCAATGCTTGCCTGCAAGCCGCGCGCACGCTGGGCGAGCGCATCCGCGGGATCGTCGCCGACGTTTGGGGCATCGCCGCCGACCAGGTTGTGCTGGCGCGGCGCCGGGCCAGCGAGGCCGGCAACCCGGAGCGGTGGATGCCGATCCAAGAGGCGTTCTTGCTTGCTGAGGGCAAGCTGGGGCTGCTCGGCGCGACGGGTTCGTACAACACGCCGAAAACCGGCGTACACGGCGACTACCGCGGCGGCACCATCGGCGCCAGCCCGGCCTATTCGTTTACCGCGCACGTCGCTGAAGTCCAGGTTGACGAGGAGACCGGCGAGGTCGAGGTGGTGCAGGTCTGGTGTGCCCATGACTGCGGTAAGGCCATCAGTCCGGTGCTGGTCGAAGGCCAGATCGAGGGCTCGGTGTACATGGGCGCCGCCGAGGCCGTGATGGAGCTGCACGAGGTGATGGGCAGCGGTCTGCGCAGCGATGGCCGCAAGCGCGATCCGGGGCCGGGCCGCGACGGTCTGTTGGCGGCGTCGTCACTGCTGGACTACCGCATGCCGACGTCGCTCGATGTGCCGCAGCTGTCGGCGCTCATCGTCGAAGCGCCCGATGCGCGCGGCCCCTATGGCGCCAAAGAGGCCGGCGAGGGGCCGCTGCACAGCGCGATCCCGGCCATTGCCAACGCCGTGTTCGATGCCGTCGGCGTGCGCGTCGATCACTTGCCGATTACGCCTGCCAAGGTGCTGCGGGCGCTGCGCGAGAGGCCAGACCGATGCTGAGGCTGCCGGTTTTCGACGTCGCCGCGCCCGACAAGCTGACCGACGCGCTGCGCTCGCTCGCCGACTCGCAGGCCGGTGCGCGGCCGTTGGGCGGTGGCACGGACTTGCTACCCAACGTCAAGCTCGGCCAGACGCGCATGGCGATGGCGCTCTTGCTGCGCGGGGTCGGCGAACTGCGTGGCATCGAGCGCCGCGGCGATAACTTGTGGCTCGGCGCCGGCAATACGCTGGCCCAGGTCGCGCAGGACGAACAGGTGCGCGACGCGCTGCCGGCGCTGGCCCACGCCGCGTCGCGCGTCGCAAGTCCGCAAATCCGCAACATGGCCACGCTCGGCGGCAACCTGTGCCTCGACACCCGCTGCCGCTACATCAACCAAAGCGAGTTCTGGCGCCAAGCGCTCGGCGGCTGCCTCAAAAGCCATGGCAGCGAGTGTCATGTGGTGCCCGGCGGCCAGGGTTGCGTTGCGGCGCTGTCCAGCGACACGGCGCCAGCGCTGATTGCCTACGACGCCACGGTCGAGATTGCTTCCTGGCGCGACGAGGGCGTCCAAACCCGCGAGGTGCCGTTGGCCGAGCTGTACGACAGCGACGGCACACGTCATGTGCGCCTTGAGTCCACCGAGCTGCTGGTCGGCGTGCGCGCGCCGGTTCCCGGCCTGAACGTCCGCGTCGGCCACCGCAAGTGGGCCGTGCGAAAAAGCATCGACTTTCCGCTGATTTCAGTCGCGCTCCGACTTGAACTCGACGGTGCGCTGGCCGCGGGCGGAAAGTTGGTCGTCGGTGTACTGGGTCCGCGGCCGCGGGTGCTGGACCTCAAAGCGTTTGCGGGGCGCGCACTGGCGCCGGATTTCGCTCGCGACCTCGGGCAGCTGGCCTTTGACCGCTGCCGGCCGCTGCCCAATGTGCCCTACGACGCTGAGTACCGGCGCGAGCGGCTGCCGGTTGAAGTCCGCAGGTTGGCCCTGAGTCTCTTCGGAGACCAGGCCGCTCAGTCTTGACCGAAGAGCGGCACGCCGCGCAGCAAAGCACCGACCAGCGCCACCGCATCGCCCTTGGCCCCACGCAGAAAGCCGCTGCGCAAGGTGCGCGCGCACGGCAGGCCCGCGTAGCCCAGCCCAGGATGTCGGACGCTGACCCCGCGCTTGTGGGTCGGAAACGAGCTCGGGCCCAGCGCGTCGCAGTCGCTGACCAGGTCGAGGTCGCGCCGATAGCCGGTGGCCAGCACCACCAGATCTGCCGTCAGTCGCTCGCCCTGCGCCGTGCGCACACCGCCCTCAAACACCTCCACCACCGCGCCAAACCGCTGCACCACGCCGTTGCCCAGCAGCTGCAGCAGCGCCGGATCCATCAGCGGCGCCCGCAGTTGGCAGCGCGACGACAGCGACCACACCTTGAGGTCCAGGCCGGACAGGGCAAAGCGCGCGTGGCTCAGGATGCCGCTTTTCCATGCCGACGCGTGCCCCGGCACCGTCCGCGCGCACAAGCTGACCCGCGCACCGGCGTGCACGGCCGCCGACAACACCTGGGCCGCCGAATTGCCCGCGCCGACCACGATGACGCGACCCAGGCCGCGCAGCCGATCCGGCAACAGATCCCGCGCATGGACTACACCGTGCGGCAGTTGCCGCAGATCCGGCGCGAGGCTCGCGCAGGTCGGCGCGTCGAACTCGCCGGTCGCCACGATGACGCGGGTCGCCACCACCACATCGGCATCGAGCTGCAGAACGAAGCCCTCGTTGGCCGCGGCGATCCGATGTACTTTGGTGCCAAGCGCCAGCGAAAAATGCTGCCGGCGGGCGAACTGCTGCCACTGCTCGCAGACCTCTTGGGCCGACGCAAACTCGTGACTGCCGCGCGACACGTGGCCATCGGGCGTCGCATCGAATTGCCGCGGTGACAGGCAGCGCATCGCCGGCCACATGTGCTGCCAGGCACCGCCTGCCTGCGGATTGCGGTCGAGCACCACGGCTTCGATGCCGCGCCTCCGGGCGGCCCAGGCCGCGGCGAGCCCGTTGGGTCCGGCTCCGACGATGGCAAGCGGCACGGTATGCTTCGACACAGGACCTCTTGGCCGCCGCCGGCTGTGCGCCGCCGGCTGTCCTACCTCGCCCCAAGGGCGTATCGAACACCGATTCCGCACGCAGGGCAAGAACAACCCCCCCATTGTTCAGGCCAATGTTTTGTTTGCAAAAAGTCCACCTGTCGCGATCGCGGAGCCAACTCACGCCGCGCTCGCGCCGCTTGACAACCCGTGCCGTTGCGGGTCCCCTGCGGTCATGCGGTGCCTGCCGTTCGTGCCACGCATTACTGACGCCGCCGTCGCGCGCTCGTGGGTGATCCTGGCGTGCGCCTGCGCAGCGCCCGCCGCACCGGCAACGCGCAGCGATGCTGCCGTCGATGGGGCGTCGGCGGATGCGGCGTGCCTGGCCGTGGCCGCGATCCCGAGCGGCGGCTGCTGCCCGGCGGGCGCGTTTTGGGACGCGCCATCGCTCGCCTGTGCCGCAGTCGGACCGCCAGAGTGCGCCTCGCTCGCCGTGGAACACCCGGAGCGCTGCGTGCCGCGTTGGTGCCTGGTGTGGCAGACCGAGGCCGGCGAGCCATGTGACCCAACCGAGCCGGCTTGCCTGCCAGCGAGCGCGACCTGCAGCGATGCCGAGCGGCCGGCGGCATGTCTGGCCGGGACGTTTGCGCAAGCCGATGGCTCATGCCTGGCGGCCGGGTTGGCTGGTGCTGATGCCACCCCAGTTGCAGCGCCCGCCGGCGTGCCAGCGCCCGCGCCGCTGGCCGCAACGGAGTCCCAGTCCTTCTGTGCGGTTGGCGGTGATGGCGCCGTGCAACCCTGCGACAGCGGCCCGTGTGGACCTGGCACCATGCCCGGTTTGGTCGCTGGCGAATGCCAGGCCGTCGGCGTGCCCTGGTCCTGCCCGCCCGGATTCGTGGTGACCAAGGCTGCGACGGACGCGCTGCCCGCCGCCTGCGCGCCCGACCCGGCGGCGTGCCCGCAGAGCGGATTCGGCAGCCTCGCCGCCAAATCTGACTGGTTGTTTGTGGACAGCCAGGCTCCAGCGGGCGGCGACGGATCGGCAGCGGCGCCGCTCGCCAGCCTGGCGGTCGCGCTCACCAAGGCGACCGTGGGCCAGACAGTCTTGCTCGCGGCCGGCACCTACACAGGCGGACTCGAAATCACCAAGCCCGTCGACCTGCGCGGCGTGTGTGCGGCCAAAGTGCGCATCGAGGGCGGCGCGGCGTACGCTCTGCGCATCTTGCCCAACTTCGGCACCTCACCCTACGCGTTGCGGCAGCTGACGCTCGCCCAAAGCACCTGGGGTCTGCTGGTCAACGATGGCGCCCACGCGGTGGTCGAAGACCTGTATGTGCCCAAGCCGCTCGACGGCGGGGTGTGGGCCAGCGGTGATGGCGTCGAGCTGACGATGCGCCGCGTCGTTGTCCACGACGTCAAGGCCTTGAGCAGCACGACCGGCATTGGCATCGCCGTCGACGGCGGCGCGCGCGCCATTTTGGAGCAGGTCGCGGTTTTTCGCAGCCGCACGGCCGGCATCTTTGTCGACCAGGCGCCGAGTCAGTTGCACGCCGCGGAGCTGCTGGTCGCCCATACCCAGCCGACGTTGGACGGCAAGTTCGGTATGGGCCTGCTGCTGCAGTCGACCCAGGCGTCGCTGGTCGGCGTGCGCCTGCATCGCAACCATCTGGCCGGCGCCGCCGCGACTTTTGGTGCCACTCTGTCGCTGCGCGGCGCGCTCGTCGATGCGACGCAGCCACAGGCATCGGACAAGCAGCGCGGGGTTGGCATCCTGATCCAGCAAGGTTCTTCGCTGTCCGCGACCGGCGTGCGGCTGAGCGCCAATCGCACCAGTGGCCTTGCTGTCGTCGACAAGAAAAGCATGGCCAAGCTGCAAGGCGCGGTCGTGGACGGCACGCTCGGTCAGGCCACCAACAGCGATGGCGGTGCGCTGGTGGCCCAAATCGGCGGGCGCATCGAACTGGATCGCGCTCGGATCTCGAGCAATGCCAACGTCGGCCTGTACGCCGCGGGCAAGGGTAGCGTGCTGGTGGCCACGCGCACGCTGGTTGACGCCACCCAGGCGACCTCGCTGTCGACCGCGACTGGTGTCGGCATCCAGGCCATGGGCGGCGCGCACATGCGCCTGTCGCAGGTCCGGGTCTATCGCAACCGAACGGTGGGGGTCGTGCTCGGCGACTCGGGCACGTTGCTCGACGCCCACAATGTGCTGGTCGATCACACCGAACCGCGCCCCGAGGTGCTGGACATGGGCTACGGCCTGGGCATCGGCACCGGCTCGACCGCGCGGCTGCGTCAGGTGCGGTTGTTTGGCAACCACACCATTGGCGTGGCCGTGCGCGACCCGGGGACGCGCCTGTTCGCCGTGGGCTTGCGCATCGATCACACGCTGCCGCGCAGTAGCGATGGCTGGTGGGGCGCCGGCCTGTTCGTGCACAAGGGTGCCAGGCTGGGCCTGTACGGCAGTGTGTTCTCGGACAACCATGTGGGTGCTCTCAACGGTAATCTGGGCGGCGGCAGCGCAATCGAGGCCGTTGGCAACGTGTTCGAAGACTCGCTGCCCGAGACGACTGGCATCGCTGGCGCGGGCGTGATGCTGGTCGGCAACGGCGAGGCGGCGCGGTTTTCAGCCAGCCTGTTTCGCCGCAACCATGCCGGCGGGTTTTCGGCGAACCTCGCCGGCTTTGAGCTGAGCGACTCGGTGCTCATCGACACCAAGCCCAGCAGTTATCAGCCGTTTGACGCTGCCGGCGCGCCGCGGGGCGAGACCCGCTACTACGCCGACGGGGTCGTCATCGACGGCAGCACGCGGGTGGTGGTGACGCGCACGTTGGTCGCCAACCAGCTGCGCAGCGGGTTGTTGTTGCGAAACGTCCAGAACGCAACGATTCAAGCCTGTTCAGCGACCAGGGGCCACTTTGGCTTGGTCAAGCAGCCGCCCGTCAAAGCCACCATGACCGGCAACCTGTTTCACAACAACGAGGTGCAGATCGCCGACGAGTTGGGACTTTTCGTGCCGCCGGTTCCGGTCGTGGTCATTCCGTAGCCAGCGGTCGCAGGCATACGCCCTGGTCGTACAGCGCGCCGCCCTCGCCGATGTCGGTCAGCCGGGCCTGAACCAGCGCATTGGCACAGCGGCCGTCCAGGTAACTACCACCCTTGGGCACGATCGCGACGTCGCGGCGTTGGCGCGCATCCAGGCGCACCCGCACTTGCAGGTGCCCGAGTGCGCTGCACAGCGAAGCCAGATCGCCATCGCCAAGCCCAGCTGCGGCCTCGGGGTGCACGGTGACCTCCATCGGTCCGGATTGCGGTCGCACCCACTGCGAACTCTGCGACTTCTCGGTCGACAGCGACATCAATCGCAGCGGAAACGCCGGATCGTCCAGCGGATCGGCGGGCGCATCGCCAAGCAGTTGCACTCGCCCACTGGCCGTAGCCGGCGGTTGGTCGGCAAACAACACCTTGGGCGCAAGGGGATTGCGGACGTAGCCCTTCCGCAGGTCATCCAGCCCGATACCGTGCGGGCCGAGCGTGCGCGCGATCAGGCGGCTGCGCCACTGTTCCGGCGTCCCAGCGACCGCGTCGGCCAGCCCGAGGCGATCGGCCAAGGCCTGGGCAATCTGCAAGTCGGTCCGCGCCTGGCCCAACGGCGGCACCACGGCATCGACGGTCCCCAGGTAGTGGTGGCCGTAAGCGCCGACCAGGTCGTCGGTTTCGAGCAGCGTTGCCGTCGGCAGCACCACGTCGGCCAGTTGCGCCGTGTCGCTCATCCAGCTGTCGGCGACCACGACGAACTCGCGGGTCCGCAGCGCGTGCGCCGTCGTCGCCGACTCAGGCAACATCGCCACTGGATTGCCAGCCGTGACCCACACCATCCGAATCGGCGGGTCCGCAGCCTGCAACACCTGTTGCCCGAACAACGGCTCGCAGATCGTGCGCGGCGAGTCGGCCAGCCGCAGCGAATCGGTGTCAAAGGCGCCGCGCCGCTTGTAGTAGAACGACACGCCGCCGCCAGGCACCCGCAAATTGCCCGAGATGGCGCACAAGGCGTCAAGCGCCCGCACGATGGCCCCGCCGATGCCGCGTCGCCCCATGCCCCAGCCGACCTGGATGTTGGTTGGCCCGTGGGCCAGGTCGAGCGCCAAACCCTCCGCAACGCCTGGCGCGACGTCGGCAACGTGGCACCACTGCGCCAGCGACCGCGCGTGCACCATGGCCGCGAAGGCGTCGAGGTTGTCGCACAGTTCCGCGGCCTGCGCGGCCACCAGACCGCGATCGAAGAGCACGCGCGCCATCGCCATCGCCAGCGCAAAGTCGCCCGCCGGGCGCACCTGTACGAACTGGTCGCAGTGGCCCACGGTCTTGTGGTGCACCGGATCGATGAGCACCACCTTGCAGCCATTGGCCCGCGCCTGCTTTAGGATTGGCAGCAGGTGCGGCCCCGACACCGCCGCGTTCTTGCCCCACAACAAGATGCTGTGGCAGTTGAGCAGGTCGTGGATGTCGTTGCTGTCTTCCAAGCCGAAGTCCAACTCTTGGGCCGCGTCGCCGGCGCCGCTGCAGATGTCGCCGCGCTTGGTCGTGACCGGTCCGAACGCCTGCCACAGCCGGCCAACCACACCCTGCAATAGCCCCAACGAGCCGCCACTTACGTAGTGAAAGAGCGCGGCCGGTCCCGATTCCGCGCGGATTTGCAGCATCTTGCCGGCGATGAGATCAAGCGCCTGGTCCCATGACACGGTCGCGAAGCCGTCGCCCTGGCGGACCAGCGGCTGGGTGACCCGATCGGGCGCGTATTGCCGGTGCAGGTACTGCGCGGTGCGGTGGCACAAAAAGCCTTGGGTCACAGGGTGGTCTGGATCGCCGCGCAAGGCGGTAATGCGGCCATTGTTGACGTCGGCGAGGATGCGGCAGGCGTCGGGGCAGTCGCGGTTGCAGGCGGTGGCGTGCGTCGTCATGGGCGTCCTCGGTTCGAGCCGGGCGCAAGCCTAGCGCGAACCGGGCCGCGCAGCACCGTTCGACCTTTGGACCAGCGACACAGCGTTTCCGCTTCGCGAACTTGACGACCGGCGGTGTGGGTGCTTGGCTGGCCAAGGTTCGGCGGGTCGACCGCTGCCCAAGGTGTCGCGATGTCGCGCTTGTCCCGCCGCGAGGCCCTACACAATCTGGCTGCCGCCGCGTCGGCCGTAGCCGTGCCGGGCTGTGCGCCCAAGCCCACGCCAGCGGCGCAACCCGTAGCGGCGCCGGAGGTACCCATGACTCAGCCTGTCGCTGCCGCCCAGCCCGACGCGATCCTGTCGCAGCATGCTCTGGAGTTCGTCTGGAAGACGTTCGACCCGTTCCTGTTTTGCGTGCACCACGATGACGCCTACCCCAAGGGCAACAGCGAGTTTGGTCCGCAAGCGTCACTGGCCGGGCGCGATATGGGCCAGGACTTCGCCGGCATTGACGGCTGGCGCATGTACCATGGGCGCAAAGTGCCGGGCTTTCCGTCGCACCCGCACCGCGGCTTTGAGACGGTGACCGTGGTTCGCCGCGGGCTGCTCGACCACGCTGACTCGATGGGCGCCGCGGCGCGCTACGGCGAGGGCGATGTGCAGTGGCTGACGGCAGGCCGTGGCATTCAACACGCTGAGATGTTTCCGCTGTTGCGGCAAGATGACCAGAACCCCGTCGAGCTGTTCCAGATCTGGCTCAACCTGCCCAAGCGCGACAAGATGGCGACGCCGTACTTCTCGATGCTGTGGAACGACGCCATCGGCATGTTTCGCCACCGCGACGACGCCGGTCGCGCCACCGAGGTCAAAGTCGTTGCCGGTCAGCTCGGCGACGTGCGCGCACCGCCGCCGCCGCCCGATTCGTACGCGGCCAAGCCCGACAGCGATGTGGCCATCTGGCCCATCCGCATGGAGCCCGGCGCCCAGTGGACGTTGCCGCCGGCGCTGGCGACCAGCAACCGGACGCTCTATTTCTTTGCGGGCAAGACGTTGCGCGTCGGTCAGCGCGAGGTGCCACTACAGCACGCGGTGCGCTTGCGGCCCGAGCTGCCGGTCGTGCTCCAAGCCGGCGACGCTGTCACGCAGGCCCTGGTGCTGCAAGGAAAACCCATCGGCGAACCGGTGGTACAGTACGGTCCGTTCGTGATGAACACCCGCGAAGAAATCGCCCAGGCGTACAGCGACTACCAGCGCACGGCTTTTGGCGGTTGGCCGTGGCCGCGCCACGATCCGGTCCACGGCGCCGAGCCAACGCGGTTTGTCCGCCGGTCCGACGGCAAGGTCGAGCGACCTGCTTAGTCTTCCGGTGCAACAATGAGGTACGGCTCCGCTTTTTCCGGACAGCCGTCGAGCTGCAACCGCAGGCCCCAGTCACCCCCCAACACCAGCAGCGAAACGCCGGCGGCCGAGTCGTCGATGCGGACCTGTTGCGCTGGCGTGCGCCGACCATCTCGCCAAGCGCCCTGCACGCCGTAGTCCCCGTCCGGTCCGTCGTCGGGCTCGTACCAGACACGATCGATCGGCGCTGGTTCCCCCGCGGCCTTCCAGCGCCCGACGAAGCCATCGGGCAGGGCTGCGTGGGCTTGCACGACCACGTCGATGAAGCGGGGCATAGTTCCTCGTTGACCCAAGCCGGATCGGGTTCACACCACGTCTGTGTCCGACCACGCAAGCGACCAACTGCCAGCGTTGTGCAGGTCAGCCGGTAGGGGGGCGCCGTTCAGTTGACGCACGGACAGCAAGATCTTCTTGGGGTGCAATGGCTCTGGTACAGGAACAAAGCCATTGCGGATCAGCGTACTGCGCAACATGCCGGCCGCCGGTAGCAAGACGCTGACCGCTGCGCAGCCCGCGGACGCCGCCAATTCGTTTGCCGCGCGCACCAGCGCATTCGCCGCATCGACGTGGCCTTGCGCGCACTGCAAGTCGAGCACGAAAAGGGCCGGCACGTGGGCGACCCGCAGGGCGCGCAACGCAATCCAGGCACACGCCTTGCCGTTCGTGTCGCAAGCGACTGCGAGTCGATAATCGGCCTGCGGTCGCTCGCCATAGCGCCAACTCGACCACGCTGCGTCGCGGACGCACTGGATTTGACGATCTGGCTCGCGCGCTGCCCACACCTGGTCGATGCGTGGATCGCCAGGGTCGATTGGTGCGCCCGCATACTGGCCACCGGTCGGCCAGACTGCGCTCAACGTTCGCAGGCGGGTCGTGCGCGGCAGCACCAAGCGCACGGCCCACGGGAAGGGGCGCACCGCCGTTCGGCCCAGTTGCTCGGTATGCAGGTGCGCCGAATTGGCGTTGGAAAAGCCGCCCACCAGGTCGAAGCCCAGGTCCGCCATGTGGCTGTACAAGGCACGCGCGGCGCCCACGAACAAGCCCTGGCCGCGGCACGCGGGGTCCGTCATCGCCCCGACCGACCAGCCGGCCAGCAACTGCCGATCAGAGGCCACCATGCGGACCGGCACGGCGCCAGCGTGTGCGACAACCCGGTCGCCCTGGCGGACCACCACCCGGGGCGGATCGGCAGCGGGGTTGGGCCGAAACAGCCACTGTGGCGTTTGGCCGCCCGCGGCGTTCCCAAACACGCGATGCCACAGCGCTCGCACCTCGTCCTGGTCGCGCTCGGCAACGTAGGCTTCTGTGCGAGCGGCTGGATGCGGGTGCGTCACGCGGCCAGCCTACCCGGTGGCGGGCAGGCGGACAAGGTCACCGGTAACTGCCGCGTACCGGGCGCGCAGCAGCCGACGAAATTGAACATACCCCCCCATTGTTCAGGTCCATGAGCACAGGCAAGTTTTCGTCGTGCCGGCGATCGCGCTGCCTCGGCTTTTCAGGCGGCCAAGTCGGGCCTACCATGTGGCCGACCTCAGCGTCTCAAGGAGTCCGCCATGGCCCGAATCGCCCTCATCGTCGCCGCCGCTGTCGCGCTTTGCGCTCCGCTCGCCGCCCAGGCCAAGCCGCTGGTACTGGCTGTACAAGGCCACTTGCGCACGGCCTCGGGCGGGCCAGTCTCCGATGGCGACTACGGAGTCGCCGTTGCGCTCTACGAGACCGACAAGGCACCGGCGCCGATGTACCTGGAGAAGTTCCTGGGCGTTGCGGTCAAGGGCGGCTTGTTCGCTTTGGAACTCGGCAGCAGCGACCCGACCAAGCAACTGGACGATAGCCTGCTCGGCGCGGTGGCAGGCAAGCCGGTGGCCGGGTTTGTCGCGGTGCAGGTTGGCTCTGACAGCGAGTTGCCGCGCGTCGCGCTTAGGCCGGTGGTGTCGGCTGTGCGCGCCCGGGCCGCAGAGACCGCATTCGCGCTAGACTGCAGCGGCTGTGTCGCACCTGAGGCACTGGCCAAGGGCGCCGTCACCGGCGAAAAAATCGCCACTGGCGCGGTCGGCGCCAACCATGTCAGCTTCAACTGGGCCGGCGGCGAGTCGCCGGGCGGGCCAGCGACGTTTGCGCTGGGCGCCAACACCGCCAAGCTGGCCGACAGCGCCAAGAATGCCGACACCGCGTCGTTCGCCGACGAGGCCGGCACTGCCAAAACCGCTACAACTGCCAAAGGGTTGCAGTGTACGGGCTGCGTCGGCGCTGCCGCCCTTGGCGACACGGTCGCCGCCGATCTGGTCAAGGCCGGCAAGCTGGCGAGCGTGGCAACCAGCGGCAAATACGCGGATTTACAGGGCGGTCCCGACCTCAGTGGCTATGGCGCTCTGGCAGCCGCCAACAAGTGGACGGGCACACAGACCTTGGGCGGCGGCGCCGACTTCGCCGAACAACAAGCCCTGTTGTTTCGGTTTCAGAACGCCAACAAGGACCCCGTGCCGTGCACCGCCAAAAATGTGGGCCTGTCGTACTACAACACCGGCGACCAGACCCTGCGGGTGTGCAATGGCAAGGAATTCGTCGCGTTTGCGCACACCCAGCCGCCAGGTACCGCCGACAACGCCGCCGCGTCGTGTGCCGCCATCCTCAAAGCCCAACCGGGCGCCAATAGCGGCCTGTATTGGCTCAAGGCCAAGGTCGCACCGTTCCAGGCCTATTGCGACATGGGGACGCAAAGCGGCGGTTGGACCCTGGCGCTGAACTTGGACACCAGCGACGGCCACGTGTCGTGGTGGGCCGACCCGATCTGGACCGACGGCCAGGCCTATGGCGAGGTCGGCCAGCCGTTCGATGGCGACCACAAGAGCTCGGCATTCATGGACCTGGCGAGCGCAAGTGAAGTCCTGGTGGTGGTGCACGAGCAGGGCACGATCAAGGGCTGGCGCAGTTGGTCGCGGCCAGACAGCAAGACGCTGCACCAGGCGATCGCCGAAGGTGGCGACAACGTGGTTCTGGGCGACAAGGTGACCGGTGCCAGCGTCTCCGGGCTGCCGGACATCGAACGGTTTGTGCGCATCACCACCGGCGCGCTTTACGCCAACCATTGCGTCAACGAAGGCGCGGCCTGTACGGCGCCCGGCGGTAGCGGGTCGAGCGACGGCGACCGCATCGGGTCGCACGAGGCGGCGCCGACGGGTAACAAGGGCGGCGCGCTTGGCAATTGGCATGACATGACCTATTGCTGCACCGGCAAGTCCTACGCCGGCAAAAGTTGCAACGGCTCGGCCTTTCGCACGACCAGCGAGGCCCAGAGCGCCTGGGGCAACGGCTGCGAAGGCAATCCGTCGGGCGGCTACTTTGGCAGCGACACTTTTGGCGCCGGCTCGGGATCGTGTGCAGACGGGCCCGGGTGTCAGTTTGCAGCTTGGGGCGCATCCGCCGGCGCTAACTTCGACTACGCGATCTACTTGCGCTAGTGGCCCCAACCGCGCGCTGCCCCTTGCCGCGGCGACCGATTTCCGGCACCTTGCGCGCCCCGCGGCGGGGTGGTCTCTGTCGTTGGGCAGCACGGTTTTGGGGCGGGCAATGGTCGAAGGGCACAAGGGCGGCGCAGCGCGGTGGGTCCTCGCGCTGGCAATTGCGGCGGCAGCTTGCGGCAAGAAGCCTCCGGCTCCACCAGTGGTGGATGCCACCGTCGCCGCCGGGGTCGATGTCGCGCTGCCCGAGGCACCCACCCCAGCGGATGCGCTAGCGCCGCCGCCAGCGCCCAGTCCCACCGCGCTCGACCCCATGCAGTTGCACGTTGGTCGCGCGCTGTACGCTCGTTTTTGTGGCCTGTGCCACGGGCCGACCGCAGAGGGGTACGCCGCCGACAACGCGCCATCACTGGTTTCGCAGACGTTCTTGGAGAGCGCCAGCGACGCCTTCCTGCACGCCAGCATCGCACGCGGTCGACCGGGGACCGCCATGGCCGGCTATGGCGCCGAGATTGGCGGGCCGCTGACCGACCAGCAGATCGACGCGATCGTGGCGCTGCTGCGCAGTCGCGGCGTACCGCCCGTGACGGTTCCTTTGCGGCCGGCCGAGGGCAAGGCCGAAGTCGGCGAATTGCTCTACAACGCCAAGTGTGTCGAGTGCCACGGTACCGTTGGCCAGCGGATGAACGCGGTCCACCTGTTCAATCCACAGCTGCTGCGGTCGGCTGACGACGGCTTCTTGCGCCACGCCATCGAGCGCGGTCGGCCTGGCACGCGCATGCAGGCCTTTGCGACGGTGCTCTCCGCCGAGCAGATCGACGCGATCCTGGTGTACCTGCGCAAGACGGCGCCACCGCTGCCCGACCGGCCGACGCCGTGGATGCCGCCAGGCGACGCGACGCCGCTCGCTGCACCGGCGACTACCACCGACACTGGCATGCCGCCGGGCATGCCGGAGACGCCCAAGCCCAAGGGTCCGGTGGTGATCAACCCCAAGGGCAAGGCGCCGAGCTTCAAGCTGCGCGACGACCGCTTTGCGCCCATCGACGACGTGGCCAAGGCGCTCAAGGACAAGAAGCGCATCATCATCCTGGACGCGCGGGCGCCGAGCGACTACGACATGATGCACATCACCGGGTCGATCGTGACGCCGTACTACGACAAGCGCTCGCTCGACGTGGTACCGAACGATGGCACCTGGGTCATCGCCTACTGTGCGTGCCCGCACCATGCCTCGGGCGAAGTCGTCGACGAGCTCAAGCGCCGCGGCTACAAGAACGTTGCGGTGTTGGATGAAGGGGTGTTCGCTTGGAATTCCAAGGGCTACCCGGTGGTCAAGTCGCTAAGCGCCCCCAATTTCGCGGCACCGCCGCCGATGGGCGACCCGCACGCTGGCCACGACCATGGCCCCCACGGCCACGCGCCACACTGACCACGTCGATCTGGCAGAGGCCAGATAGGGCAGCCGCGGTCACTCCGGGTCGCATGGCCCTTGGCACGTGGCCTCGACCTTTCCGCCTGGCCGAAAAAAGCGCTCGATTTGTTCCAACGACGCCGGCAGGTAGCGCTGCGCGTCGTGGACCGGGTTGCCACCGTCCGGCGCGGGTCCAGTGACGTCGAGCGCCGGCTTGGCGAAGTCAAACTCGACCAGCGCGTCCGGCACCGGACCCTCCACGTTGGGCAGACCCCATACCGTTCGTGGCGACGGCGCCAGCAGCGGCACTCCGAGGATGCGCGCGTGCAAGTGGCTGGCGAGGTTGGGGACCTGGGTGTCCGACAGCCCGCAGTGCAGTAGCACCTGCCGCTTTGACGGACTGTCCGGGTAGGTGTCGGTGCGCAGGTGCGTGCCGTACGTGCCGGCGTCGATGCGCTCCAGCGGGCCGGTCATCAGCAGCGACAGCCGCGTCGCGCCCTGCGGGCTGCCCGTCAAGCCCGTCAGCAACGCCAGAAACGTCGAAAATGGGGCGGCCCGCGACATCATCAAGCCAAACCCCGCGCCGCCGACGCCGAGCGTCGCTTTGTCGATCCAGGGATTGAGCGCGACCTGGGTGCCGCCCAAGATGTGGCCTTGCGAAAGACCATAAAAGTACACGTCTTTGCCCACATCGAGCGCTTTGCCGGCGCGGTGGGGCGTTACCAGCTGCCACAGCCCATTGCGCACCGCCCAGGTCAGCGCCAGGTGGTTGGCCATGCCCTGGTGCGCTCGCTGCACGAACCGCAGCGCAAGATCGGGCGCCGCGATGAGGTCGGAGACCAGCTGGGTAGAGTCGGCCAGCGACATGCCCCACCAGTCGATGCCGACGCCGACAGCGCCCATCTTGTCGAGGAGCTGGGGCAGCACACCCACCACTACCTCGTTGCGCGTACCAAAAAAGCCGTGGCCATACTGCACGATGCGCAGCGGCCCTTTAACCTCCCCGCTCCACACCTTGGGCGGCACGATGAGCGTGAACGGCAGCCACGCCGTGCCGTTTTGGATCACCGTGCCCGCGCCGTCGCGGACCAGCTTGACCCCGGGGCCTTCGCCCTGCACGAACAACGGCACCCGCAGTTGGCCCTCGAATTGCCGTGCGATGAGCGGCTTGGGGTCTTCGATGACCTTGGTCAGGGTGGCTTCGAGCGGCAAACTCGCAACCCAGGCCAGGGTCTTGGCGCGAACCGTCAGCATGTCGCCCGTGGCGTTGGCCTCGCTGCGCGTCGTGAAGTCCCAAGCCAGCAGCAGTTGGTCGCGCGGCACCCCGAACTTGGCGAGTACGGCAAAGACGTCGGCCTCAAAGTGGGTGCGCAGCGCGTCGGCCGCCGGGCTCGCAGCCTTGTCGCGCAACGCCTTGAAAACGGCCGGCGGTGCGAACGGCGTGCCGTCCAGCCGCGCGATGCCCGCGCGCAAAGCGACCACGTAGCGGCGACCCTCGCGCAGGCGCTCGACCGGCCGAAGCATCAGCAGTCGGTCTGCGGGCGTGGGCGTGGTGCCGTCCGGCTCGGCAAAGTGCGCGACTGCCTTGCCCGTCTCAGCGTCGAGCAGCAGCGTCAGGCTGGCAGGCGACTGCGACGGCGAGAAATCGGGGTTGACCTTGCCGGCGACGTAGGCCGGCATCAGCCCCTTGTCGCTCGGCCCGCCCGGCAACCGCACTGCAATTTGCCCCAGCACCCCAAAACCGTCCTGCTCGAACAGCCCCAGCAGGTCGATTGGCGCCCCGGGGCCAGCCGCGGCGTCCTGGGCGCGCTTGGGGGCCGCGACCGTGCCCAGTGTCAGCCGTGGCTTGCCGTGCGTCCCACCCTGGCGATACCAGTCGCTCGGCCATGGCAGCATGCAGTCCCAATCCGCGGCCAGCGACTGACAGGCGTCTGGCACTTTGTCGTCGGCGTGCCACGGAAACGGCCCCTTGTAGGCGGCACCGTCGGGCAGCGTCGCGTCGAAGGTCGCTTGGGCGCCGACAGTGTCCGCGTCCTCCGGCCGGTAAGGGGGGCGGCGGTCGTCACAGGCCGCAAGCCAAGCCGCCGCCAGCAAGGCCATCCAGCGTTGACAGATCATCGTCCACCTCGGCGACCGCATCCTGGTCCGATTGTCACTGGGCCACCGGACGGCGAAAGCGATCGTACAATCGGTCGCGCCAACCGAGCAAATCCGCAAACTCCTCCGCCAGTTCCGGGTCGCGCCACGCTGCACGCGTCGCCGAGCCCAGCCGCAGGTGCTGGTCACCCACCGGCTGCACGACCTGCAGCGCCACCGCCATCGCGATGTCCGCATAGGTGAAGGTGCCGAGCAGGTGATCGCCGCCGGCCAGCGCCGTGCGCAACGCGGCCAGCTCTGTGCGTATCGCGGCGCGGCGCTCGCTCTGCCCTACGGCCTCTAGCGCGTACTTGTCGCGCAAGTAGCGAACCCCGAATGCCACCAGCGGCGCCGACAGCGGGCCGATCCAGCGCAGGCCTTTGGGGACTTGCTCCAAAGCCGCCGCCGGATCGCCGCCAACCCGCGGCGTCAACAGCGCGCGGCCGTGGGCGAGCACGGTTTCGCTGCGGACATTCCAGGCCTCGCTGTCGGCCTTGCGGTCCGCCGGAAACAGCTGGACGACACCGCCGCGACTGGCGGCCCACTGCGCGATGGCAAACGAGTCGGCATAGGCCCTGCCGTCCGCGAACAGCGCCGGCACCGTGACCTTGCCCGTCCAGCGACCCAGTCGCGCGCGCAAGAGCGGCGTCTCGATCATCGGCAGGTACTCGACTTTGCGGTAGGCGACGGCACAAGCGGCCAACGCCCAGCGCGCTTTCTCGCTCCACGGCGAGTAGTGGATCTGGTACAGCACGGGCGTTGCCATGGCTTGCCTCGCGCGCCCTCACAGGCGCCCAAGGCGGATTGCCGGGTTTTGCGCGGCCCGTCAAGTCGGCCAAGGCCCGCGGACAGCCCCGACCACGACTACGCCAGGAAACTGCGTGAAAACAACGATCTGAACAATGGGGGGGTATGTTCGGCGCCGGCACCACGCGCAATCAGAATTTTCGCCCACGCCAGGGAAAATCCGTCGACAAAACAACGGTCTGAACAATGGGGGGGAACGTCTAAGTCCAGAATTTGTAGAAGTTGAACCAGTTGTCCGGCGCAGCGCGGACGTAGTGGGCGACGCGATCGGCGTACTGGCCCACGGCGCGGTGCAGCGCGGCTTCGCGGTCCTTGCGCGGCAGCTCGACGCGGTCCGCAAACGGCTCGCAGTGCAGCTCATAGCGGTTGGGCGCGCGGTAGATGCCGCACACGAAGTAGACCGGGCACTGCAGCATCGCGGCCAGCAGAAACGGCCCGGCCGGGAAGGGCGCTGGCTGACCGAGGAACTCGACCTGCACGGTGCGGTCGTTCAGACCGACGCGGTCGGCGGCGATGGCCAGCAGCTCGCCGCGGTCGATGCGGTCTTTGAGGTCGAGCACCGTGTCGGCGCGGCCC
Source organism: Pseudomonadota bacterium (assembly GCA_005792545.1). Lineage (GTDB taxonomy): Bacteria > Myxococcota_A > UBA9042 > UBA9042 > UBA9042 > SXRM01. The sequence continues at coordinate 25,667 of SXRM01000083.1, forward strand.
GGCTCGATGTGCACCACCTGGGCCGCCGCGTGCGGGTTCAGCCGATACAGGGCGGCGTTGATCATCTTGGCGTTCTTGAAGTAGCCGACGATGCGGATGCGCAGCCGTTCGTCGTGCCCGCCAATCGCCATCGCAGCCGTGGATCCGACGTGCGCAGACAGCAAGATGGCGCCGCGGCCGCTGGCGTGCAAGCGCTCCAGGTGGTCATGGCCGTCGCGTGTGAGCTCGAACAGGTCGCCGCGACCTTGCACGAGCCACAGGCGGTCGAGCGCGGCCTCGGCGAAGCACAAGACGTGGCGGTAGATGGCGTGCAGCCCGCGGCGTTGCTGGCCGAGGCGCTCGCCCAGGTCGCGGCTGGCGTGGCGCACACCCGGATGCAGAAGCGTGTACCACAGGGCCACGACGCGCATCAGCCACCGGGCCGGCAGCCTGCCCGCGGCCGTCGCCAGCCACACGGTCAAACGGATGCCGACAACGCTGCCTTTTTCGGCGACGCTCAGCCACTCGCTGCCGGCTGAGGTTGGCGGCGACGCAGTGGTCATGCCGGCGGGCTCAGTCGCTTGCCAAAGCGCTGCCACAGCAACAGCTTGCGGATCAGCGCCTCAGTGACCAGCCGCGTGTGCAGCCACGAAATGCGGACGTTGTCGCGCACCATGCGAAAGTGCGAGACGCCGCCCTCGGCCGCGGTCAGATAGCGCACGGCGACCGGCAAGTTGAGCACCGGCGTCGCCGCCCAAACCAGTCGGACGGCGACTTCGATGTCGAATTCCATGCGATCGCCCGCCGGGCGCGTGGCCAGCGTCGCGGCCAGCGGATACACGCGAAAGCCAATCATTGCGTCTTGGATCGGCCGGCCAAAGGTCTCGATCGCCACCCAGAAGTTGTTGATTTCGCGGCCAATACGCCGACCGCGCGGCGCGTCCACGGAAAAAACTGGACTCGCCAGCACCAGCGCCTGGGGGTGGGCGCGCGCCGCTTCGAGAAAGGTCCCGACTTGGTCCAGGTCATGCTGGCCATCGGCATCTACCTGCAGCGCATGGGTGAACCCAGCGGAGCGTGCCGCGACAAAGCCGGCCTTGACCGCCGCGCCCTTGCCGCCGTTGTGCGGGCACCACACCACCTGTGCTTCGCGAGCGACCTCGATTTCGCGGGCCACTGCCCGCGCCGCAGCGCCGCTTCCGTCGTCGACGACCAGCACTGGAGCACCAAAACGGCCCACCCGCTCCACGACCTGCCGCAGCGTCGCCGCGTTGTTGTAGGTCGGAATCAGGATGCACGGCGCAAAGGCGTCAGGCATGGTCACCGCTTGCCTCGAACACCAGCCTGCCGCTGGCGCACGGGTCATCGCCACGCACGATGGTGAAATCGACGGTGCCCTGCGGTTGGGCAAAGCGCAGTTCGACGCTCAACACGTCGTCCGGGCCGATGGTGCGCCGGAACTTGAGGCGCTGGACGCGTAGCAGCGCTTGCCAATTTGGCCGCTCAGCTCGCACGTGGCGCATCACGATTTCGTGGACTTGAACGATCCCGGGCAGCACCGGATGCGCGCGAAAATGACCGACGAACCAGTAGAGGTTCTCGGGAACCCGCATCCGCAAGCGCAGGCCGTCTTCGGCCACCGAGCGCTCCAACAACTCCAACTCGCGGACCGGACCAAACAGCGCCCGCACGGCGCCAGCGGGCAGCTTGCCGGTGTCCGCGCGCGGCAGGTGCTCGACCAGCAGTAGGCGCCGCGGCATCACCACGGGTTCCAGCCGGCCCAGCAGCGCCTGGCGCAGCGCGGCGACGGTCAGCCCCGGTGCCACCACCGCCGCCCAAAGCTCGGTGCCTCGCGCGACCTGCGCGGAGTCCACGGCGATGACCGCGGCGTCGCGCACCCCCGGCGTGGCCAGCAGCAGCGCCTCCACTTCGGCCAGTGCTACCCGCACACCGCCCGTTTTGACCACGCCGTCGCGCCGGCCCAGGTGCGCAAACGTGCCGTCCGCAGCCACTTGAACGACGTCAGCACACCGGAGGGGCTCCAGCGCGCCACCCGGCGCAAACGGCGACCGGACCAGCGCCGCGCCGTCGTGGTCCTGCGCGACAGCAACCCCTGGCAGTGGTGTCCAACTAGGTTTGTCGCGTTGTCGGCGCGTCGCGATGCCGCCCGTTTCGGTGGACCCGAACACCTCCAGCGGCCGCACGCCATGGCGTTCGTCCAAGGCCTCAGCCGTCGCGGCAGGCAACGGCGCCGTCGACGACAGCCCCAGCTCGACCTGCGCAAGCGCGTCGCGGTCTTCGTTCGCCAGCGACCGCCAGTGTGCCGGAATCGCCACCAGCAGCGCTCGTTGCTGGCCAGCCAGGCGCGCGACCACCGTTTCGGCGTGCAGCGGCGTGGCCCGATCGAACCGCCAGCCGCCCAGCAGCGGCGCCAGCACCGAAAACAAGAGGCCGTACAGGTGGTGCGGCGGCACGGTCGCCAGCACCGGCGTCGCTGGCGGCAACCGCAGCTGATCGGCCCATAGCGAGGCTTCGCCCAGCAACTGCCCGGCGGTCTTGGCATACGGTTGCGGAGCGCCGGTTGACCCGCTGGTCCACACTGTCGCGAGCAGGCGCTCCGCGGTAATTGCAGACAGTTGCGGCGGGTCGTTCGCTGGCGTCGTCGCCAGCCACGGTCGAAAGTCGTCGCCGCGCGCGCCGGTCGTGTCGTGCAGCAGCGCCAGCACTTCTGCCCGGTCGGCCACCAGGTCTACGCTCTGTGCTTGGCCGTTGGGCGGCAGGGCCACCGCATGGCCGCGGGACCAGATGGCCAGCAGCGCAACGGCAAAGTGGTAGCGGTCCGCGCAAACCAGCGCGATGTGGCTGCCGGGCGTCGGTGACGGCAGCTGCCCGGCCACCCGGGCAACGTCGGTCAGCAGCCACGCGCGCGACCGCTCACCGCCCGGCCCAAAGGCGATGACATCGCCGGGCTGGTGCCGGTGGAGCAGGGCAAAGCTGGCCTGGCTCACCGCGGTCCTTGCGCAGCGACCCGGCGGCGGGCGCCAAAGCGAACAGTTCGCATTGCGTACTCCGCTGCGAACAAAAGGCCGACCAGCCCATAGCTGATGGCACCAGTAAACGCCGCCCACCACGCCACTGGTGCCCAGATAAGTAAGCCGGCCGAGATCAGGGCGTTCAGCACGAAAAAGCCGCACCACACCCAGGTGACCGTCCGACAGTAGGCGACCTCGTCGTCGGCGAGGTCCGGGTGGACCAGGCGCGCGTAGCGCTCGACCATCGGCGTGTCGCGCAACGAGCGCCCAAACGTCAGCAGTAGCGCCAGGTTGACCAAGGTCGGCACCGTCATCATCAGGCGCGCGTCGTCGAGCAAGACGCCGCCCAGCAGCAGCGCACCAGCCAGCACCGGTGCTTGCGCTACCGCCCAGCGCCCACCGGCTGGCACTTGCCACACCCGCAGCGCGGTCAGCGCGGCGACCAGCAGCACGGCTACGCCACCCACCCGCCGCGGCGACCAGTGGGTCAGGCCATACCACAGCAGCAGCGGATAGGCGACGCTGCCCAACGCAACCGCGACGCCAAGCGCGCGACCAAGCTTGGACGGCGCCGCCGTGGAAGCATCAGCCATGGGCAGTGTGCGACGCTACGGCTGGGCGAGCTGGGCCTGCACCAGATCGACCACATCGCCGATGGTGCGGACCTTTTTCAGCTGGTCCTCCGGCACGCGCTTGCCAGTAATCTCTTGCAGTTTGACCACCATGTCGATGGCGTCGATGCTGTCGAGGTCCAGGTCTTTGACCAGGTGCGAGTCCATCGCGATGTCGTCGCGGTTCAACTCGAACATCTCGACCAGCAGGTCGGCGATGCGCGCAAAAATCTCGTCGCGGGTCATGGTGGGGGCGCTCATGGGGCTCCTGCCGGTTGCGGGCGATGGGTCGCAATGTGATGCGCAAGGGTGCGCACGGATTGAAAGATTTCGCGGGTGCGGGCGTCTTCGGCCTCGATGCGCACGCCAAACTTCTTATGGATGGCCATGGCCAGCTCGAGCGCGTCGATGCTGTCCAGGCCAAGGCCGGTGCGGAAAAGCGGGGCGCTGCTGTCGATGTCGGCCGGCGTGATGTCTTCGAGCGCCAGCGCTTCAACGATGAGGGCCTTCAATTCGTTTTCCAGATCCATGGGTTCCTTGTGGCAGGCCTACGCCGGCAAAAGCGACGCTGCGACCGGCATGTCCGCGCTCGGCGCCGGGCCGACGCGCTGCAGGTAGAGCCGAGCAGCGGCGGACGACATGGCTTTGCTGTCGCCCGCGAATTCCGATGGCTGCAGCACGGCCAGGTGCTCGACCACGTGGTAGGGGATGACCCGCGGCGCGCGGTACCAGGGTGCGGTCTTGGCCAGCACCGGCGGCTGGCAGCGCACCAGCAGCAGGACCACCGGCACGTTGGCACGCGTGGCCATTTCAAATGCGCCGCGCTTGAACGGATGCAGCGCGTTCTCCGGCGAGCGCGTGCCCTCGGGAAAAACCAGCACCGGCAAGCCAGCGGCAAGTCGCTCTGCGGCCTGCCCAAGCACGCGTGCGTTGTCCGCCGGCGAACCAGAGCCGCCGTCGATGTGCCAACAGTGCTTCAGCAGGTTGCCCAGCAACAAGCCACGAAACAGCGGCCCCTTGACCACACAGGCGACGGTCGGCGCCGCGGCCAGCACCGCCGTCACGTCGACTAGCGTCGGGTGATTCGACACGATGACGCACGGTCCCGCTGGCAAGCCCAACCGGGTGTCGCGTGGATTCGACCGCAGCAAGAAGCCCCAACGCATGCCGTCGTGGAACAGCCGGAAGCCGCCGCGCACGATGCGCTGTGCCCGCGCGACCCGCGACAGCTGGTCGCCCCCTGCAAGGCCTGCTAGCGGCAACACGATCCACGACAACAGCAGGCCGCCGATGTAGAAGCAGGCAAACGTCAGCGTGGTGATGACCACGCGCAACAATTGCCCAATCGGGACCAACAACGACACGGGCGCTCCCGGCCGCACGCACGCGAGCATCGCGGCCAGCATCCGGCCGGCGCAGCGAGCGACAAAGGTGCGCGGGGGCCGCCAGAGCGGCGCTAGGGTAGCGCGCGCGTGGGGTGAGCGGCAAGGGGCTGGCGGCAGGTGCCGCAGCGCAGTTCCCCAACGGCGGCACCCGCGCTACACTGCCGGCCCGCCGCGGCGCCCCGCCCGGCAGCAGCCAGGTGTCGCGATGCCGCGAATGAACATCGTCCAGGCGGTCAATGACGCGCTTTTCGTGGCCATGCGCCGCGATCCGAATGTCGTCGTGCTCGGCGAGGACGTCGGCAAGTTCGGCGGTGTGTTCCGCGCGACCGTCGGGCTGCAGCAAGAGTTCGGCGACGATCGCGTCATCGACACGCCGCTGGCCGAGTCGGGCATCATCGGCACGGCGATTGGCATGGCCATGTACGGGCTTCGGCCGGTGGCCGAGATCCAGTTCAGCGACTTCATCTACCCGGCCTACGACCAGATCGTGAACGAGCTAGCCAAGGCCCGCTACCGCTCAGGCGGCGAGTTTCCGGCGCCGATGGTGATTCGCACGCCGTTTGGCGGCGGCATCCGCGGTGGGCACTACCACTCGCAGTCGCCCGAAGCCGTGTTCTGCCACCAGGCTGGCCTTGTGGTCGTCGCCCCGAGCAATCCCTACGACGCCAAAGGGTTGTTGCTGAGCGCAGTAGAGCGCGACGACCCGGTCATGGTGTTCGAGCCCAAGCGCGTCTACCGCGGTCCGGACCACGGCACCAACTGGACAGCGCACCCGAAAAGCGAAGTGCCTGAGGGTGCTTACACCGTGCCCATCGGCAAAGCCGAGGTTGTCCGGCCGCTCACGGGGCAGGGCACGCCGGTGTCGCTGGTGACGTACGGCGCCATGGTGCATACCTGCGGCAAGGCCGCCGAACTCGCGCAAGAACAGGGCGTGGACGTCGAGCTCATCGACCTGCGCAGCCTGGTGCCGCTGGACCTGGAAGCGCTGGTCGCGACCGGCAAGAAGACCGGGCGCGTGGTGGTGGCCAACGAGGCGCCGCGCACCTGTGGCTACGCCGCCGAGCTGGTGGCGCTGGTCATGGAGCATTGTTTCGACTGGCTGCAGGCGCCGGTCGGCCGCGTCACCGGGCTGGACACGCCGTTTCCGTACACGCTGGAGAGCGCCTACATGCCGGATCCACAGCGGGTCCTGCGGGCGCTGGTGGCGGCATCTCGCTACAACTAGCTAAATTTAAATGGTTATTGTAAGGGGGCATCGTGGCGTTCCTGTTCAAGCTGCCGGACATCGGCGAGGGCGTAGTCGAAGGCGAGCTGACCAAGTGGCTGGTCGAGGACGGTCAGACCGTCGCCGAAGACACGCCGCTGTTCGAGGTCCTGACCGACAAGGTCTCGGCGGTCATCCCGAGTCCGCGCAAGGGCACGGTAGTGGCGCGGCACTTCAAGGAAGGCGACATGGTGCCAGTCGGCGCCGTGGTGGTGACCATCGAAGAGGCTGCCGGCGCTCCAGCGGTCGTGGCTGCGGCGGTCGAGCCGCCGCAAGTAGCGAAGGCGGCAGCGCAAGCTGCTACGGTGCCAGCGACGCTGGTGCACATGCCGCCACCCGCGCAGCGCGACCCCAGCGAACGGGTTCGTGCGGCGCCGGCGACGCGCAAGCTGGCGCGCGAGATGGGCGTGGACCTGTTCGAGGTGCCCGGCACTGGCGAAGAAGGCCGCGTGACCCGAGACGACGTGGTGTCGTGGGCCCAGCGTGTGGCAGCCGGGGCAAGCGCGCCACCGGTCCAAGCTGCGGCTTCGGCACCGGCGGCGGTCGCTGCACCCAAAGCGGCGCCCAAGCCGATCGAGCGCGGACCCGACGAGAGCCGCGAGCGCTTGAAGGGCCTGCGTAAGCGCATCCACGCCAAGATGCGCGAGAGCAAGGACATCGCAGCCCACTTCACCTATGTGGATGAGGTCGACTTCACCGCCATCAACGAGATGCGCGCGGCGTTGGAGCGCTTTGGCGTCAAGGCTACCTTTCTGCCGTTCGTCATCAAGGCGGTGTGCCTGGCGTTGAAGAAACCGGAGTTCCGCTATCTGAACGCCAGCGTGGATGACGTCGCCGGCGAAATCGTGGTCAAGAACCGCTACCACATCGGCGTGGCCGCAGCGACCGACGCGGGGCTGGTGGTGCCGGTCGTCAAGGACGCCGATCGGCTGTCGATGGTGCAGCTGATTGCCGAGATCAAGCGCTTGGGTGACGGTGCACGCGACGGCAAGCTGCCCGGCGAGGACATGAGCGGGTCCACGTTCACGATTACCAGCTTGGGCAAGCTCGGCGGCATGTTCGCGACGCCCATCATCAACTACCCCGAAGCGGCGATTTTGGGGCTGCACAAGGTCGAGAAGCGGCCGGTGGTGGTCGGCGACCAAATCGTCATCCGCGAGCGCATGTACATGTCGTGCAGCTTTGACCATCGGCTGATCGATGGCCACGTGGGCGCGGCGTTCGTGCAGGCGGTCAAGGGCTATCTGGAAGAGCCCGTGGGGATGATGGTCGAGCTGGTCTAGCGGAACAGGGGCAATGCCATGCCGGCGGCGGCCGTGTCCAATGGCATGTTAACGTTTGGTATTGTTGACTTGGGCGTCGCGTATTAACGAAACTGACGACACTGTCGTCGATTTCGGCCCGAATTTGACGACGCCGTCGTCATATTCTTGGTCCGCAAGGTAACTTGCGAATAACACAGGTGGTGCTTGCGCACACTCCGACTCTTGCGTCGGCAGGCCCGGTGCCAACGGGCTATGCTGCCGCTAGCGTGCGGGTGCACAATGACGGGCAACGCCGCAGTCTGGCTGGGCTACCGGCTGCAAGTCGTCATGAGCGATTTGTCGTCAATGGACTGCAGCGCCATGCCGTTGGTGTCGAACCGAACAATCTCAAAGCACGTGGCCTTGCCGGAGGCAATCATGCCATTGTAGGTCGCAAGCAATCCGCCCAGGATCTGCTGGCCGGGCGCCGTCGCGGCAGCTTTGTTGGCGGCCTCAATCTTGACTGATCCAAGGGTCTCGCAGAGCCGCTTTCCGGTGATTTTCCAAGTCCCGGACGACGCAAACTTGTAGTCAAGCACAGCACTATCTTTGCTCAAGCGAAGCATGGCGAGCTCGACGCTCCCGCCGCCTGGGGCGTAGTCAACTTTGCCCCCGTGAGCGATCGTCAGGCCGTCGACGAGCGTCGAACTGGTACATTTCCACTTGCCCGTGATGTCGACTGCGCTTGTTACCGGTGGCTTGTCGGGTCGAACTTTACCCATGGGCATCCGTCCAGCTTGCGCGACCGCCCGGCCCGGCTGACCTGTCACTACCGAAATTGCCATCGCGGCCAGAGCAAAGCTGGCCGTGCGGAAGTCTGTCATCGAATCCTCCAAGAACTGGATAGTTGTCAGTTCGCGACCCGGTGGCCATGCCAAGTCTAAGGCAACAGCACCGCGCCGGCAAGTGCTTGAAGTCTGCCCTTGCGCCCTGTCTAAGCTTGGCCTGCGCTGCCCGTCCGTGTCGGTCGCGCAAGTGCCAAAAGCAGTCAGGAGCCTGAACGATCACGCAGCACGTTGAGGACCGGCGCCTGGTCATTCCCCGGGTACGCATCGCAATCGCGTCCGCCCACCGTAAACACCTGACCGATCACGGCCCCGCCCCTCACCGCCGATTCAGCGTATCCAACAGCCACGCCGCCGGCTCCGCGAGGTCCGCCGGAATGTCAAAGGGCTCCGTCCACACAGCCAAGGGTCCGCAGCCAACCGGCAGGGCGTTAAATGCCGGTTCTGCTTCCAGATCGTCCAGAATCAATGCGGCTGTTCGGGCTTCGGCACCGGTCAGGCGCGTTTGCGTATTGCGCACGACGGCTGTGCGGCCGTCCTGCTGGACCACTGCGCCAATTGGCACCCGCACGCCCCAGCACGGGTCGGTCAGGTAATGCACGATGCGGGCGCGCGTCATGGTCTGGCCTCAATGCGATTGATGTAGGCGCGCGTTAGCTCGACCGCCCGCGCGCAGCGCCAGCATAACAGGTCAAGCAGTTCGGCGACTCTGGTTTCGCGCGCCACATCGCAGGCATCCGCTGCAATGGCGACAAGCGTGTCGCGCGGCAGTTGCGCAAGCAGAATGGCAGCTGCTTCAGCGTCAGCTTGCCAGGCGCGACCCGGAAAACCTCGGGCGAGGATACGCGGGTCCGGCGCCACCATGGCCCGCAACCGCGCGTCGTCCAGGTGACCGATAAGCGCCTCATCGGCGTCGATCGCGACTACGGTAAGACCGACACCGTCGGCTGCGGGCACCAAAAGCAGGTTGCCTCCGTGCCGCGCCTCGTTGTGCGTCACAGCGTCAAGCGCCAGGATGGCCGCGGCCTGCCGCGCGTTGGCAACCAGTGGCAACTGGTCAACCGACCAGTGCTTAGTCGGCGACAACCTGGCCGACAACCATGCGCGCTCAGCCCGATGTGGACAAAACGCCGCGTCCGGAACCGGGACCCCGACCAGGCGTGCGAGGTGCCAGGTGGCTGCCTCAGCAAGCAACGCCTCGCAGCCCATATCGGCTTCGCGCTTGGCGATCCAGGTAGCGCCGCTTTCGTCGAAGGCATAGTGGGCGTCGTTGGTATGCGGCACTGCCACACGCTCGGTGCGTACGATGGCTGCGATGCGCGGAATTGTTCGCCAATGCGCAGGTACAGGCATCGAATCAAACTCCATCCCCCCGACACTTCCAAACCGCCACGCCGCCACCTGCGAGCCCCAACAGCACCAGCCCCGCCAGCGCTCCCGGCATCTCGGCAGCCGTATTGGCAGCGGTCAGTTCCTTGCCCGGCAGCGTCTGCACCAGCGTGCCGATGTACACCGACGGCGACAGCTTGGCTGCGAGGTCCACCCACTGCGCCATCAGCAGGTCTACGGCCACCAGATAGCCCAGACCAAAGCCAGTCGCCGCCTTGAACACCGCGCCCATGCCCAGAAAGATCCCGGCGTAGGCAAACCCGCCAAACAGCGCCGCCAGCACCTGCCGGGTCATATAGCCGACGTCGGGCGAGTACAGCGTGCCGAGCATCAGCCCCGCGGTGCCCGCCATCATCGTGGCGCCCAGGCCGCACACCAGAATCGCCACTGCAATCAGTCGGCCAACCGGTAGCGCAACGGGCGCCCGGGGCTTAAGCAGCAACAACGGCAGCGCCCCCGCCTCGGCATCGTCGCGGATCGCCGCCACGCCCAGACCCAGCGCACACAGCGCCAACGCGCGCATCGCGAAGTGTTGGTAAAAGCGCCCAATCGTACTGCTGTCGTCGATCGACAGCCGAGCCAGGCCCGCGGCAGCCGCGATGGGCAGCGCCACCAGCAGCAGGTACGGCCACATGCGGCGCAAAGTCAGGGTGTTGCGCAGGTGCTGGCTGGTGTGCAACGCAATCGCGCTGGCCATCGACAGGTAGCCGGGCCACGACACGTCGGTCAGGCTGAACGAGGATGTGGCCATGCCTAGCGCACCTCGGCGGCAAGCGCCGCGAAAAGACTGACCAGATCGTCGCCCTGGGTGTCAACGCGGCTGACCGCGACTCCGCTCGCCAGCACGGCCTGCGGCAGCGCGCGACACAAGGCCTCGGCATCCGCCGCCTGCACCGTCAGCACGTCGTTGCCAGCCGAATCCACCCGCACCAGCGTCACCGGCGCCAGCGCCAACAACTCGCGGGCCAGCGCCCGGGCATCCGAGCACGAAATCTTGAGCAACGTCGCCTGGTTGTGCAGCAGGTCGCGAATGTCTTCCTGATGCCCAGCCGCCACCAGCCGACCCTTGAACAACAGCACCAGATGGCTCGCCAGCGCCTCGACTTCTTCCAAGATGTGGCTCGACACCACCACAGAGGCGCCCGCCGAGGCCGCCTCGTGCATCAGCGCCGCCACTTCGCGCCGCCACACCGGGTCCAGGGCGTTCAGTGGCTCGTCCAACAGCAACAGCGTCGCCGGCAGCGCAAAAGCCTGCGCGAGCTTGACCCGCTGGCGCTGGCCACGCGACAGCGTCTCCAACTTAGCGTCTTTCTTGGCATCCAGGCCCAGGCGGTCGAGCATCTGCTCCGCGCGTTGCCACGCGTAGCTCTTGGGGCAGCCACTTAGGCGCAGCATCCCGCTCAGCCACTGCAACACGGTCAGCCGCCGCGGCATCTGGTCGTTGTCGGTGCACAGGTTGATGCGGTTGTCCAAGCCGGGATCGCGGCGGCCCAACTCACCCAGCCAGCGCACCTGCCCCGAACTCGGCGAAATCAGCCCCGCAGCCAGATTGAGCCAGGTGGTCTTGCCCGCGCCATTGGGACCCAGCAGACCCACCACGCCCGGCTGCAACTCGACCGTGAAGTCCAGCAGCGCCACCCTCGAGCCAAAGGCCCGCGTCACGCGCTGGAACGCGACCACCGGTCGGCCGGGCGGGTGTGCAAACACAGGCATCTACGACCGCCCCTTGCCAAGCGGCGGGTTGGCGAGAAAGCGCTGCAGCGCCCACCAGGCCCCAGCGGCGAGCGCGATCCACAGCACCAGCCCGCCAGCAGCGGCCATTGCCTTGGTGTTCGGCGGTCGCGACGGGTCGATCGGAAACGACAGCAGCGCCCACACGGACGACATCGCCTGGTGCAAGTCGAGCGCCCGCGCCGCCGACTCGCGCCCCCACGCCGCTTGCGCCACCCAAGAGGCCGCGGTGCTGCCCAGGATCACGCCACCAAACGCCAGCGGCGCCGAGCTCGGATTGCGCACGATCGCACCGGCCGCCAAGGCCACCAGCGAGGCCATCGCCACCGCCGCTGCCGCCGCCAGCACCTGAGCGACCAGCAGCGCCAGCCACCACAGCGCGCCCGCGGCGCCCGGCAGCGGGCAGCCACCGGGCTGCAACCCATACTGCGACAGCATCACCAGCATCAGCAGCAGCGCCGGCGCCAGGATCTGCCCGAGACCGCTCAGGCACGCCGCACCCCAACGTGCAAACAGGTAGTGCGGGCGCAGCACTGGCCGCGAAAAGTACAGCAGCAGCGCACCTTCGTGGGCGTCACGGGCAATCTGTGGCGCTACTTGGGTGCCCAGGCCGGCCAGTAAGAAGCCTGTGACAATCAGGCCGTGGTAGTGCAGCAGCGTGGCGATCCACTTGGCCTGCTCGCCTGGCGGAACGGCCAGGCCCTGGAAGTCGAGCTTGGCGCGCACGATGACGATCGCGGCCATGACCAGCGCCGGCAGCACGAACAGGCCTGCAAACAGCTTGGACTTGGTGCTGCGCCACTGGTCGCGCGCGAACACCAGCAACAGCATGCGCAGACGCTGGCGCTCCGGCACGCGCTCGCCGGCATGGCGCGCATAGCCGCCGGGCTCAAAGACCACCGCGCCGCGCTGGCCTGGCGGTCGCGTATGGAGCGTCGCGCCGTTCATGGCACCCCCTGCCGCTGCGCGCCGGCCTGCGCGCGCAGCGGGTCGTCGATGCGCAGGTGGCGCACGAACGCCGAGCCCATGTCTTCTTCAAGCGGCCCGAACGCGCGCACGCCGACGCCCGCACTGGCGCAAAGGCTCCACAGCGTCGCAGCCGCGTCTTGCGGTGCGGAAACCACCACGCTTCTGCCCTCGACCTCGCAGTCAAAGCCAGCGGCGCGCACGCAGGTCGCCAACACCTGCGGGTCGCCGACGACCCGAATCTTCCAGCGCGAGCCCGTGCCCGCCTTAAAACCGGCGACCGTGCCCGTATAGCCGACCTGCCCGCGCGACAACAGAATCACGTGCTCGCACACTGCCTCGACGTCGGGCAGCACGTGCGTGCTCAGCACCACTGCCACACCGGCTGCGGCGATCTCGGCGACCAGATCCAGCATCTGCTGGCGCCCTTCGGGGTCCAAGCCTGCGGTCGGTTCGTCCAGAATCAGCAGTTCCGGCCCGTGGGCCATCGCCATCGCCAGCCGCAGCCGCTGTCGCATGCCCAACGAGTACGCGCTGCCCAGCCGATAGCGCGCGTCGGCAAGGCCGCACAGATCCAGTGCCTGGTGGGCGCGACTTCGCGCATCGGTGGCCGACAGGCCGCTCAGTTGCGCGGCGTGGACCACCTGCTCGATGCCGTTCAAGCCGGGGAAAAGGCTATCATCCTCAGGCATGTAGCCGACCCGCGCCAGCACGTCGAGGGTGTGGTCGGGCATTGCGCGGCCCAGCACATCCACTGTACCGCTGTCGGGCAACTCCAGGCCGAGCAACAGCCGGAACAGCGTGGACTTTCCCGCGCC
>SXRM01000084.1 GCA_005792545.1 Pseudomonadota bacterium
CTGGGCTTTACTCAGGCGGCGCGCGTCGAAGCGGCACTGGCTGGCATGCGGCTGAACACCGATGCCGTGGACAACAGCGCCGGCGTGGACCTGAGCGACCACGAAGTCAACCTTAAGATCGCGTTCGCGCCGTTGCTCCAAGATGGCCGCATCGACTTTGAGCGCCGTGACCCCCTGCTGTTCGAGATCGACGACCGCGTCTGCGAGTTGGTCACCTACAACAACGACCAGCAGTCGCAGGGCATCAGCGTCCAGCAGCTCAAGAGCCCGCAGCGCATGCGCCAGTGGGGCGACGCGATCCGGTTCCTGGTGCAAGCCAACCACATCGACCAGACGGTGCAGATGCTGCCGAGCAAGGCGGTCATCGCCGACCGGCGCAAGCACGGGCAGGGCCTGACCCGTCCTGAGCTGGCGCGCATCACCGCGTTTGCCAAGATGTGGATCTTCAATGAGCTGTCGGCCGATCGCGGCTCGACCGCGCCGGTCGCCAAGCGCTACCTGGAGTACTACTTTCCACCGGCGGTGCGCGACCGCTACCCCGAGGCCGTGGATGGCCACATGCTGCGCCATGAGATCGTGGCCACGCTGTGGACCAACGCCGTCGTCGACTTCGCCGGTGCGGCGCTGCTGCCTAGGCTGGCGACGGAGTACGGCCGCAACGTGACCGAGCTGTGCCAGACCTACACGTTCGCCTGCGACGTGCTGGGGCTGGACGCGCTGCGGCATCAGGTGGCAGCGCTCAACTACAAGGTGCCGGCTGAGACGCAGTACGAGGCGCTGGCCGATATAGAAGATGCGGCAGCCGGAGCGACCGAATGGCTGCTGGCCAACCTGCCTGGCGATGCGCTCAAGCCCTACCTGGCGCGCGGCGCGGAACTGCAAGCCTGGGCGGGCGACACGGTTGGGCAGTTCCAGAATCTGGTGCAGCGCGGTCGACAGGACCAGATCGCGCGCGCCAAGGCATGGATCGCGCAGGGGATGCCCGAGAAGCTGGCCCACGACCTGACGACCGTCGGGTTGCGGCCGCGGCTGTTCGCGGTATGGCAGGTCGGTGACGCCGCCAAGCTGGCTGCGCTGCCCGCGGCGGCAGTGACATTTGCGACTGCCGAAGTCACGGGCTTGGACGCCTTGCTTGCGCAAATCGCGACCGCCAGTCCGCAGACCCGCTGGGAGTCGGCGGCGCTGTCGAGCCTGGGCGGGGGCCTGACTGACACGCTGGCGCGGTTGGCAGTGCGCGTCGCCCAGAACGCCAAGGCGCAGAGCGGCCGCGATGCCGTGCGCAAGATCCTGGTCGATGAGTTCAAGCTCGGCACCCTGTGGGAACTCGCCGAGCAGATCGCCGCCGAAGGAGTGCAAATCCCGGCACTGGTGGTCTTGAGTGAGCGTCTGCGGGCACGGCTGCGTTGAGCCCAGATGCAGGCCTCATCGAGGCGCTGCGGTGCTTCGGCGCCGGCGAGCTGCCGCGGGCGCTGACGTTGGCGGAGCAAGCCGCTGCAGACCACCCTGAACCGCTGACCCAAGCGGCGGCCGCCCATCTGCGCCGGGTGGTCGGGCAGGGCTCGGCCGACGTGTATGCCAGCCCAGAGGGCTTTGCGGCCTTTATCGCTGCCGGCAGCAACCTGCCGCTGTACCAGCAGACGTCCGCCGACCTCGCCGAAGCGCTGCGTCGCCATCGGGCGCTGCCGGTGCTGGACCTGGGCACGGGCGACGGTCGCGCGTTGCTGCCGGCGCTGCGCGAAGTCTCGGCGCGGGTGCTGGCGGTCGAGCCCAGCGCGGCGCTGGCGAACGATTTGCGCACGGCGGTTGCCAAGGCCGGGCTGGCCGTCGAAGTCGTGGAGGCGACAGCCCAGTCGTTGATCGGCCACACGAACTGGCGCTCGGCACGATTCGGGCTGTGCGTTGCCACCTTTGCGCTGCAGTCACTGCCGCGGCCCGACCGCGCGCAGGTCCTTGGCTGGCTGCGCGACCACTGCCGCAGCGTGGCGCTGGCTGAATTCAATGCACCGGACCTGACCGCGCCCATCTCGGATGGCATCGCCCGCGACATCATCGCCCGCTACCGCCAGGGCGTCGCCGAGTACGCCGCCGATCCGGAGCCGACCGTGTCCGGCTTTCTGATGCCGGTGCTTTTCGGCTATTTTGCGGCCGGCCGGGAGCGAACCAACTGGGAGCAGCCGCTCGCCGGGTGGACTGCCGACTTGCGCGCCGCTGGCTTTCGGCGCGTGCGTACGCGGTCGCTGTACCCGTACTGGTGGGCGGAGGCATTTTGGATCGAGGCAGACGCCAGTTGACGCGCATCGTGGCCTTGGCGCTCGCGGCAGTGACGCTCGCCGCGTGCAGTGCAGTGCCAACGGCAGGCCCGGCGACCAAGCCGACCCGCACCTGCGCAGTCCTGTCGGTCGGCGAGTTCTACGGTCTCGCCCACGCCGGGGCCCTACGGCAGCTGCGGCGGCAGGGCGTGGCTATCGACTGTGTGGTCGGCAACAGCATGGGCTCGGTGGTCGGAGCCCTTTATGCCGACGCGCCGGCCGTCGATCCTGTGGAGCGTCTGCGTGCGCTCATGCGCAGCTATATCGATGAAAGCAAACGAGAATTTGAGCAAGACCTGGTCAAGAACCTGGCAGCGGAGGCGCTCAAAAAGCTGACCGACGGCGGCATTGACCTCGGCGGTTTTCGGCGCCTGTCGCACGCTCGGTTTGTCCGCGTACTTGATGCGGCACTTGGCCGGCGCGCCATCGAGCAGTTGACGTTGCCGTACACTACCTTTCACCAGCGCAAGGACGGCGGTGGTCTGCAGCTGATCACGGTACGCAGCGGCAACGTCGCGGATGCGGTGGGCGCGAGCGTGGCCAATCCTTTGATTTTTGAGGACGTAGACCTCAAGACCTCTGCGCGCATCGACCCCGGCGCCGACCGTTTGAGCGCGCTGCCGGTCAGCGATGCCTGCCGGCTGTTTCCGGGGGCGCGGTTGATTGCCGTCAACGTGACCGGCGAGCCGATGGCGATTGCCGCCGGAGTCAGCTGTCCGATTCAAGAAGTCGTGGTTCCGCGTCGGCCGGGCATCGACCGCCAGGAGGCTGCCCAGGGCGGACCCGAGTTTGACCGCTTGGTGGCCGAGGGCGAGGCGGCGGTGGTGCGGGCACTCGCGTCACGGTAGCGGCGACTTTGCGCTATCTGCTGGCCGGACTTGGCGCCGCCGGCAAGGCAGTGGCACACCGCCCGCGGGCCGCGTCCAGCCAAGCTGTCAGCACCTCAGCCGGCCGGTTGCCGGGCTGCGGAACGGCGCCCATGTGGCCCACGTCCAACAACTGTGCCGTGTGTGGCGACCCCGCGGCGGCAACGCGTTCCGTCATGCGACGGTGCTGCTCGACTAGCCCAGGGGTGTCGTCTGCTGCGCCCAGCACGACGGTCGTTGGCGCTTCGGGAAGCAGCATGCGTTCCACGGCCCATTGGCGTCGTGCATCGCCGTCCTTGCCGTAAAAGCCCTCGATGGCTTCGCGGTCGCTACCTGTCACGTGGGCGAGCAGCGCATCCGGGTCGTACAGGCCCGCCAGCAACGCCACGCCAGCCACGGCGCTCGGATCCGCGCCGACGGCGCGCAGACGCGTACGGTCGTAGGCGAGCAGCCCCGCCAGCAGTGCTCCACCCGAGTGGCCGAGCAACACCATGCAGCGCGGATTGCCGCCCAGCTCGAGCGCGTGGGTCTGCAGCCAGCCAACGGCTCGCGCCACGTCGCCGAGACCTTCCGCCATGCCGGCTTCGGGCGGCTGACGATAGCCGACGACGGCCGCCACGAACCCCTGTCGCGCCAGGTACTCGCCAGTTCGACCGAAATAGCCGGTGACCCACTGCAGCATCCTGCGGTCGAGTTCCTTCCACGCGCCACCGTGGATGAACACAGCCAGCGGTCGATTGCGACCGCCATCGTCGCGCAGGTACAAATCGAGCTGCTGCTTGCGGTGGGCCGTGGCCGCGTAGGGCACGTCTTGCCGGATCTGCAAGCCTTTGGGATTGGGCGAGGCGCACCCGACCGCGAGCGCGACAATTGCCAGCGCCCGTGCCAGGCCATCGCGACATCGCAGACTGGTGGTCAGCGCAACCATGGCCAAAACGTGCGCCAAACGCGCGGAGCCGTCAAGAAAGTCCCCGACCTACGCGCGCACCCCGCGAGCGTCGGCCTGACCCGGACACTTGACCTTGCGCACGTCGTCGCCGCGGATCAGCCGGTCTTTGCCCGCCTTGCGCTCTACCTGCACCCACACTACCCAACAGCCTGCGGCCCAGGCCGGCGAGCCCGCTTGGAGCAACAACGCGCCCTCGCGCATCTGCCGTGTCACCTTGCCCTTGTCATCGCGCAACGGCAGCCACGCGGGGTCAACTGCGCGCACGGCCAGCACGTTGCCTCGTAGCATCGCCTCAGGCCACGCCGTCGCCCGCCACAGACCTGTCACGCTGCGCGCAAATGCTGCTTCGTCCACGCCCGCCGGCAGCCCGAGTCGATCCACCCCGCGATCGACTTCGCGCTCCAAGCGCGCGCGCGCCTCCAATGCCGGCCGCAGCATCTCGTCCTGCGGCAGCGCCGCACCCACGGCTTGCGCGGCAGCCAGGTGCGGCGGCGCCTGTTCGGCAAACAGCCGCTCCGCAGCGCGCAGCTGCAGCCACTCGTGCCAATTGACCCGGCCGCTTGTAGCGTAGCGTTGCGGAACTTCGCGCAGCCAACCCGGGGCGCTCAAGAACGGCCGCGCCGCAGCGATCACCTGGCGTTGCACGATCGGAATCCTCCGGCGCACCAGGTCACACCAGAGCCGCACCCGACCGGCCACCGTCGGCGGTACTTTGGCGTGCAGCGGCTTGTCGGCCAGTTCGCGCAGCCGCAGCTCGCAGGCTTCCGCCGGTAGTTGCAGCGCTGCCAACTTGGGCCAGGCCGCGACGGTCTCCGCAACCGGGTTGGCACGGCCGTCGCCCGCGGCGTCCCAACGCTGCAACTGCGCGACCTGTGGCCCGTGCTCCTTGCCCAGCGCCTCGAATTGCGCGACCAGGCCCAGTTGGCGGTCCAGCGTTCGCTGCTCTGTCGCCGCCAGTTCGCGCTGCGCGGCCTCTTTCTCGGCCAACGCCTTGGCGCGCTCGGCAGCTAGCAGTGCCTGGGCGTCGGGTACCAGCGCCTGCGGCCGGGTGCAAGCGACCGCGCAAAAGCCAAGCACCATCCACAGCCAGGGTTTCACGGCGCACGGCCCTTGAAAGCGTCGGACCACTGCCGCATCCGGCGCAGCCACAGATCGCCCTCGGGTACGGTCGGCTCGATCTCGCTGCCTTCGTGCAACTCATTGAAGCTGGTCAGGATCACCCAGTCGGCCTGCTGCGCAATCTGCCAGTTGTCGCGCAGCATGTCGCCGCCGCGGCGGGCGTACACGGTGCCGGGAAAGCGGATGTTGCTGTCGTCGTAGCCGGGCATCACCGTGGCGACCATCAGCTTGTCGCGCAGTCGGGCGTGTTGGCGGCCGATGCGCAGTTCGTCGGCGTAGTTGGCGGGCGAGATGAAGCTGACGTAGCTGTGCAGGCCGCCCAACACCTCGAGCCAGTGCGGCTGCATGCGGTCGCCGATGGCCATAATCGGCAGGCCGTCCAGTGCCTTGCGGTAGCCGTCGGCGTCCACCTTGTCGAAGATGCGGGTATACAAGAACACGACCTTTTGACCGTGGACGGTGAGCCACGCCTTGTGGCGCATGTCGTCGCTCAGCAGCCACTGCAGCTGCTGCCGCAGGTCCTGGTGGTTCTCTGCCGCTTCCAGGTAGGCCGACACAGTCAGGCCGTCGTGCTCTGCGGCGTCGAGCACCGCCTTCAAGATGGCATCCTGGCGCGCATCGCGCTGCCATACCGACATCACCAGCGTGTCGATGCCCGCCTGTCTGGCCCACGTGGTGTGCATGTGCAGGGTGGCGCCGTCCAGTGAGTCGTACAGGCCCAGCTTGGGCGGCAGGTTGACGCCCTTGTGCGGCGCGTCCGGGTCCCAGTGCTGCCATTTCTTGGCCGGCCCCTGCGGCGTGCCCCACCAGCCGTAGTAGAACGCCAGCACGCGCCGGCCCCAATCGCGGCGCGGCAACGGGGCCGCAAAGCCGCGCAAGTCCAAGTCGAGCAGGCGTACGTTGCCGACGAGCGCCTGCTTGCCCATGGTGCGGTCGCTGGCAAGCACTTTGCGGCCCGACCACACCGACACCGCAGCACCGCCCGCGTCGCCGCGCGTGATGTGGATCTGTGGCGGCTCGCCCGTCGCCACCACGGCGCAGTCGACCGTCAGAAGCACCTGGCTATTGTCGCGCACTGGCTTGCGGATGACGATGGCATTGCCGACAACCAGCGGCGTCGCCACCTGGGCGGCGCCTTCGACCCGCAGCGTGTGGCTCGTTGCCTGGACCAACAACCCGCGCAGCTCGACGCGCGTCCAGTCCGCGGTGGTGTCCACCTGCACGCGCAGGGGCAGCACGGCTTGCTGGGCCGATACTGCGGAGCACCAGCAGGCGCCACACAGCACGGCGACGATGCACATTGCCTTCATGCGAATTGGATTCGCCAGCTGCGCCTGGCCGGCGCTCAATTGCCGACGTTGAGCCTGAGTGTGCCGCTGTTGCCGGCGTCGTCCCAGGTGGTCACCAGCACCACGTGCACGCCCTTTTCGACCGCGGGGCCGAGGTCGACGTCCCAGGCTTCCTGCACGCCATCAAACACGCCGTCTTTGGCGCTGGCCAACATCGTCGGCTCGCCGTCCACCGACACCTCAACCTTGACGATGCGCGACACGTCGTCTTTGGCTGAGCCAGTCAGCACCCGGCCCTTGAGCTCGGCCTGCAACTCGGGCTTGCCGCGGTCGACCAGAAACGCCTTGGACAATCGTGCCGTCGCCCGGCCGTCGCGCGGACCGTTGGCACCCGCGTCGCTGACCTCGATGCGAACCTCATACCAGCCGTCGGGCATGTCCGAAGGGCTGAGCTCCATCGACTTCTTGTCGTAGAAGCGGTCGTGGAGCTTAATCCAGGGCTTACTGCCGCGCGGCCGGTAGGTGACCACAAAGCCCAGCGCGTCGCCGTCAGGGTCGTCTGCTGCCCAGCTGAGCGCAACCGTGCCCTTTTGCTTGTTCGGCACCGCGTCGATTTTGGTGACCATCGGCGCCCGGTTGACGACCTGGCGGCTGGCGCGCATCTCAACGAGCCGGGCGCCCGAGCCGAATTTGACGCGGACTTGCAGGAAGTTGGCGGCAGGGCTGGCGATCTGGCCGTTGCGGATGGCCGTCCACGGATTCCAGGTGTCGCTCGGCGGGTCGGAAAAGCCGCTACGGGTCTCGACCGTCAGGTCGCCCTCGCCGACGACGTCGATGCGCCCCCATTGGGCGATGCCCGTCTCGCTTAGTACCTCGGTCGTGTAGGCGGGGGCGCCGTCACCTTGACCGACGAGGTAGACCGCCGCGCTTTTGCCGGTCAGCAGCGTCTGGGCACCGCTCGGACCCACTTCAATGCCCAGGATTTCCTCTTCTTTGACGTCGAAAAGGCTCTGCACGTCGCCAAAGTCATCGCCGATGACCACCCGGCCGCCGCGTGCTGCGCCGGCCATGACCTTATTGCCGACCACGCCGAGGTCGCTCAGCATCCCTTCGGGCGAGACGTACATCCGCGCCACGATGCCGTCGTCGCTGCGCTTCCAGATCGCGCCTTTGCCTTTGGCCGCGCTCTCCTTGCCGGTCTTGCCGGCGGCAGGCGTCTTGGCCGGCGGACTGGTGCCGGGCCGCTCGGCTGTGGGCTTGAGGTTGGCGAGCGGCGCGGCGGTTTGGCCACCATTGACCGCCGCGTACCAGGCCTTGCCCGATCGGGCGAGCGCCCGCACCTCGGCGCCCGGAAAGGACGCCAGCGCTCGCACCTGCTTTTCGCCGTCGATGCGCAGCAGCAGCGCCTGGTCGGCCGTACCGGCGTAGAGCGCGTCGCCGCCGTCGGCGAGCACCAGCACGTGGTCCGCGCCGGTCTCCGCGTACAGCTTGGTGGTCTTACTGCCCGTGTCTACGCTGAACACCTTGCCGCCCGGCCCGGTCCCGGCATACAGGGCGCCTCCGCGCTTGGCCAGCGACCACACGTGGTTGGCATCGACTTTGGCGACCTGGCTGACCTTGCCGTCGCCGGTCACGTGGACGATCTGCCCGTTGCCGACCAGACCGGCGTAGACGCCGCCAGCGCCGTCCGGCAATAGCGAGGCCACCATCGGCGCGTCGACCTTGGCCACTTCGCGCACTTTGCTGCCTTCGAGCACGAACACCTTGCCATGCAAGCCCGTGCCGAGCCACAGCTTTGCTCCGTCGCGGGCCTTGCAGTGGATGAAGTCGGCGTCCACCTCAATGCGCTGCAGCGGTGGCGCCGCCGTCAGCCCCAGCGTGGGATGCAGCGCCAACCCGTCCAGGTTGCCGCGGCGGAAGTCACTGTCGTCGGCCCAGGTCCACACGGCGGGCTGGCTGGCCAGAGCGGACGCCGCGCCGCACAGGCTGACGGCCGCGGCAACGGCGGGGACCCATCGGCCCAAGTTGATCAGCATGGCAACCTCGAATGCGGGATGAGGGCTACGGCCTGACGCGCAGCTTGAGCGAAGCGGAACCATTGATGACCCAAGGTGTTTCCTGGGCAACGCGCAGCGTGTCCTTGCCAGTGCGCACCATGGTCTGGTGGCCCTGCAGCTCGTCGCGCACACCCATCGGCAGACCGCTCAAGCGCGATCCGCGCAGCATCAGCGTGGGCTCAGGCATCGCGACGACCGCCGCGAGTCGGTTGCGCGACGGCTGGGCGCGCAAGAACTTGAGCAGGTCGTCGACGTTGGCCGGCTCCGGGAACTCGGGGCCCATGCTTTTCTCGCTGCCGATCTGCACCGTCACTTGCGAACCGGCGAGGTACGCGGGCAGGGGCGGCAAAGTTAGAGTCAGCGTGTGCAGCGGCGGTTCGACATTGGGCACCATCAGACCGACCTTGACGATGATCGGCTGGCCGGCCTCGACCTCTTCGCTGGCGCTGCGCACGAACTCCAAGAACGCGAGGTTGCGCGACTCGCTGACGACGATCTCGGCCGTCACGGCGCCGACCCGCAAGCGATCAAAGCCGTTGAACGTAATCGCCTTGGCGTAGTTGCCGACCACCGCACCGATTTCGCCGACGCCTTGCATGCCCGAGAGGCCACTGAACACATCGCGCGTCTCGACGACGCCATGGCCATCGACGTGCAGCGCCAGTTTGAGTTCGACGCCCACGCTCTCGGCCACCGGCGCCGCCACCCGCGCGGCGTTGCCCACGATCATGGACGCAACCAGCGGAAAGAACCCCGGCTGATCGGTGGCTTCGACGTGCCAGACGTCCGTGGTTTTGAGCTCTTTGTGCTTGACCGTGACCGTGAACGGCACCATCTGGGCGCGGATGCCGACCCGACCTGCCACCGCTGGCTGCCGGTCCAGGTCCAGGATGCCGATGTCGTCCAAGGCGTTGCCCATCTTGAACGAGCTGGCCACGCTCGACAGAATCCACTGGATGTCGGCGTTGCCGACCGGCAGATGCACCTGACCCAGACCCTTGAACGGGT
Organism: Pseudomonadota bacterium; assembly: GCA_005792545.1. Lineage (GTDB taxonomy): Bacteria > Myxococcota_A > UBA9042 > UBA9042 > UBA9042 > SXRM01. The sequence goes on from SXRM01000084.1 coordinate 9,598, forward strand.
GACCAAACGCAATGAACTGGTCGCCGCGCACCCAGGTGATGGTGCCGATGCCCGAGATCGACATGTCGCCGCGCGCCAGTGCCAGCGAGATCGCCGAACCGGGCTCATACGCTGGACTGGGCTTGCGCGCGCCGCGGTCGCGGCTGGCCGGGGCAGCGCCGGAAGTCGCCATGTGCACGTGGTCAAAGCCCATCTCGCCAAGCTCGTGCTTGAGCGCTGCAAATGCATCAGGGTGAAATCCACTGGCCACCAACGGGATCCCAACCGGGCGCAGCTCGCCGCCGTCCGGCATGCGTACCGACGGGCCGAACGCGCTCGCTCCCTTCTTGGGTGCCGTGAACTTCTGATTGGGCGGCGGCGGCAGCAGCTTGCGGTCGAATTCCGGCAGCATGTCGGCAATCGGCGTCACGCCGGCCACCGGGTCTTTGTTGAAGCCAAAGCCGTAGCTCAGCGCGCCGATCAGCAGGTCGCCTTTGGCCGGGTCGTGCACGAAAATCGGGCTGCCCGACATGCCGGCGACGATGCCCGAGTGCTCGATGTTCAGGCCAGCGCAGCGGATCAGAATGATGTCCTGGCGCGGCAGCGCATGGTGCAGGACGCCGATGACCTCGATGTCAAAGCGGTCGACCTTGGTGCCGCGCACCACCGTCAGCCCGTGGCCTTTCATGCCGGCTTTCAGGTCGCGCGAGTCCAGTGTCGCTGGCGGATTCTTGACTGCTGTCTGGGCGACCGCTGGAGCGGCGACAAGCGCCACGGCCAGCGCAACCAGCGCCATCGCGCGGCCCACGCGGCTCAAGGCCATGATTTGCAACGGTCGGCGCACGTTCAACTCCCGAATGCGGCGCGGCGCAGGCCGCCGATGGTGCCCGAAGCCGGGCGCGAAGTCACCGCAACCCCCAGGCAGCCGCGGCGATTCCCGCGCTCTAGTGCGCGCCCAGTTGCACTGGCGCGCCCATGGCCGCCTCGACCGCATGGGTCAACTCGGCTTGGATGCGGTCGCGGCCCGCGGCACTTTGCGCCTCGCAGCGCATGACCAGCACCGGGCCAGTGTTGCTTGCGCGCACCAGACCCCAGCCGTCGGCAAAGATGACCCGCACGCCGTCGATGTCGATGACCTCGTGGGTCTGCTTGTAGGCAGCCGCGACCTGGGCCACCACCCCGAACTTAGCGTCGTCCGGACACTGCAGGCGAATCTCTGGCGTGGCGAACGTGTGGGGCACGTCGGCCAGCAACTCGGACATCGGCCGGGGATCGTTCGACAAGATCTCCAGCAGCCGGCAGGTGGTGTAGGTGGCGTCGTCAAAGCCGAAGTAGCGGTGTTTGTAGAAGATGTGGCCGCTCATCTCGCCGGCCAGTTGCGCGCCCTCGGTCTTCATGCGGTCTTTGATGAGGCTGTGGCCGACGCGGCTGAGCACCGGCCGGCCGCCGTGGCGCGCGATGTCGTCGAACAGCGTCTGGCTGCACTTGACCTCGCCGACGATGGCCGCGCCAGGTACGACTCGCAAGATTGCCCGCGCCAGCAGAATCAACAGCCGGTCGCCCCACAGGATGCCACCCTTTTCGTCGATGACGCCAATGCGGTCTCCGTCGCCGTCGTAGGCAATGCCGACGTCGCAGCCGTGATCGGCCACGGCCCGGCGCAGGTCGGCGAGGTTCGCCTCGACGGTGGGATCGGGGTGGTGGTTGGGAAAGTTGCCGTCGGGCTCGGTGAACAGGCCGATGACCTCGCAGCCCAGGCGCTGCACGAGGCCCGGCGACACCGGCCCGGTGGGGCCATTGCCGCAGTCGATGGCGACCTTGAGCTTGCGCGGACCGAGCGCGATGTTGTTGACGATCCAGTCGGTGTACGGGCCGGCGATTTCGGCAAACGACACGCTGCCGGTCCGGCCCGAGCCCGCCAATTGACCGCCCAAGATGCGCTGCCGCAGCCCTTGGATCTCGTCGCCGTGCAGGCTGCACTTGTTGAGCGTAATCTTAAAGCCGTTGTCCTGCGGCGGGTTGTGGCTGCCGGTGACCATGACGCCGCCACCGACGTCGAACGTGAACGCCGCGAAGTATTGCATGGGCGTCGCGCACACGCCGACGTCGACGACATCGATGCCCGTCTCGGTCAGACCCTGGACCAGGGCATCGCGCAGGCGCGGACTCGACAGGCGGGCGTCGCGGCCGACGGCCAGCAAGGGCTTAAGCCCGCGGGTCAGCACTTCGGCGCCGATGGCACGGCCGATGTCGGTGGCGACCTGGTCGGTCAAGTCGCGGTCAGCCACGCCGCGGATATCGTAGGCTCGGAAAATATTGGGATTCACGCCGCACCGTCGGGCGCCGCGGTGGTCCGGCGCGGCCGCGATGCTAGGCAGATTGGGGCGCTCGGGCAAGAGCCCGGATGGGTTCTGAAACCCGCCGACCGAACCGCGCTACTTGCAGGAAAACGAGGTCTCGGTGCTTTTGACACACACCTGGCCAGCTGAGCACTTCTTGGCCACGGTCTTGGCGCCGTCGGCCAGCGTCGACGACGAGCATTTGGTGGCGCTGGTGCCGGTGCAACCAGCGACCTGGGCGATCTTGTAGCCGGTGTCGCCCTCACACACGTACTTGTAGTCCACAGCGAACGTGCCGCACGCCGTGCCCGCCGGTTGCACGCTATTGCTGGCTTTGTCGCAGCACACGCCGTCCAAGCAGCAGTCGGCCTTGGGCTTGAGCACGCACTTGCCTGTGGCTAGCTCGCACGCCGGCACTTCGCAGGGTCCGGGCGCCGCAGGGTCGTTGGCGCAGTCGTCGTCGGCGTTGCAGCAGCCCGGCTTCTTGACGCCCGTGCATGCGCCAGCGTCGTCGCACTTGGGCGAGGTGATGCAGGGGCCGAGCGCGAGGCAAGTGGTCCCCGCAGCCTTTAGCGTCCAGCCGCCCGGCTTGGTGATGTCGCAGACCTTGCAGCCGCCCGAGCCATCGGCGGCCTTGCCGTTGGCGACGCACTGGCCGTCGATGGCGCAAAAGCCAACCTTGGCGGTCCAGCCGCTTTTGTTCTTGGCGACGTCGCAGATCTGGCACGCGTCGGTCGGGTTGGCGGCTTTGTCGGCGACGCACTGGCCGTCGATGGCGCAAAAGCCGGCCTTGCCGGACCACGCGCTCGGGTTGCCGACCGGGTCGCAGACCTGGCAAGCACTCTGTGGGTTGGCCTCACCCGATTTGTAGCACTTGTTGTCAATCAGACAGTTGCCGGTCTTGACCGTCCAGTTGGTGGTCGACTTGGTGGCGTCGCACACCGCACAGGCCGCCGTCGGGTTGGCTTCGCCCGACGCGAGACACTGGCCATCGATGGCGCACTTGCCGGGGGCCGCGGTCCAAGCGTCTTGCTTCTTGGCCGGGTCACAAGTCGCGCACGCGCCGAGCGCCGGATCCTGGTCGCCCGCCTTGTGGCACTTGCCGTCGAGCAGGCAGTTCTTGGTGTTGATCTTGTTGGTGCACTTGCCGGCTTCGCAGAAGTCGAGCGTGCAGTCGATGCCGTCGTTGCAGTCCTTGGGCTGCTTGGTGCAGGTGCCGCTAATGCACTTGGCCTCGTTGCAGGCGTCGCCGGCCGGGCATTCGCTGTCGCCCTTGCAGCACGACTTGAGCGGCTGTTGAAAGCAGTAGCCGTTGGCCTTGTTGCACGAGTCGCTGGTGCAGTCGTTGCCGTCGTCGCAGTCGCCGTCCTTGGCGCACTTGCACAGCTCTTGGAAGCCGGCGCAGCAGTTACCCTCGCTCAGACACAGCACCGAGCAGTGGCACGGGTTGTCTTCCATGTAGATGCCGCAGTGGCCTTCGCAGGTCGTCACCACCGGCTTGGTCTCTGGCGTGGCGTCTGCGCTGGTGTTGCCCGAATCGGTGATGTCGGGCGTCGCGGTCAGGTCGCTGCTGTCGTCGCTGTCCACGCTACCGCCAGAGTCCTCGACGCCCAGGTCCAAGGGCTTGAGATCGGGCTGGCTCGTCGCGGTGTCCTGCGTCCGGGCGCCGCTGTCCTCGGGCTCAAAGCGCGAGCTGGAGTCGGGCTCGCCTGCACCGGTCTCGGGCAAGCTGACGTCGTCGGCTGGCGCTTCGCTTTCGCAGCCCCATGCCAAGGCCACTGCGGCCACTGCAACCCATCCCCATCGCAACGCTGCCCTCACGTGTGCCTCCGCTCCGCCCGTTGGCGGTCGCGCCAAGTCGGCAATGCTAGCGGTTTGTCGGCCCAGACGCACGATTTTGCCCGGGCCTGCCGCCACGTCATTGCGGCGCGCGCGCCCCGGTTGCAATCGCCGTTGGCGGCGCGCATCCTGCCCACATGACACACCTTCGCCTCGACCTGGACCGCGTCGCCCTCAAACTGCGGCGCACGCGTATCGTCGCTACCGTTGGACCGGCCAGCCTGCAGCCCGGCGTGCTAGCTCGACTCGCGGAGCACGTGGATGTGTTTCGCCTCAACTTCTCGCACGGCAGTCACGAACAGCACGGCGCGGCGATCGCGGCCATTCGTGCCGTTGCCGCCGACACCGGCCGCGAGATCGCCATCCTCGCTGACCTGTGCGGACCCAAGATCCGCGTCGGTCGTTTTGAGGGTGGTGGCATTGAGCTGGTGCCGGGCACGCAGGTAACGGTGACCGTTCGGCCCGAGCAGGGGCGGGCCGGTCTCATCCCCTCGGAATACAAGGGGCTGATTGCCGATGCCCGGGTCGGCGCCCGCGTGCTCCTCGACGACGGCAAGCTTGAGATGCGCATCCTGACGGTCGCCGCGGACGAACTGACTTGCGACGTCGTACACGGCGGCCGGCTGACGGACCGCAAAGGCATGAACCTGCCCGACTTGCAGGTCTCCGCCCCGGCGGTCACCGAAAAGGACATCGCCGACGCACGCTTTGCCGTTCGCGCCGGCGTGGACTGGCTGGCGCTCAGTTTTGTGCGCGACGGCGACGACGTGCGCGGGTTGCGACAGCTGCTAGCGGGCGAGGGCTTCAACGTGCCGATTGTCGCCAAGATCGAGCGACCCGAAGCGCTGACCCACATCGGCGACATCCTCGCCGCGGCCGATGCGCTGATGGTCGCGCGCGGCGACCTC
>SXRM01000085.1 GCA_005792545.1 Pseudomonadota bacterium
AAATCCTTACAAAGCGGTCAGCCGGCTTGCCGCTATCACTCAGCTCGGGCACGAGAATGTGTAGGCGCGCTCCACCTTGGCCACGCGAGTGGTGAAGGCGGCGTACCAGTCGGCGCGTCCCTGCTCGCGAACGGCGCTGTGCTCGGCATGCTCACGCCAGGCGCTAATGGCCTCCTCGCTCTGCCAGTAGGACAGGGTGATGCCCAGGCCATCACTGCGTGCCGACTCCACGCCGAGAAAGCCGGGCTGCTGCGCAGCCAGCTCAAGCATGCGCTGCGCCGCCTCGGCATAACCGGCGTCCACCTTCTGCGATCGCTGTTCTTGCGTGCTCAGTGGGTCGCAAACTCGCGGCTTTGCAAGCCGACTCGTCGCTCCTTCCTTGCGGCAGGTTTGATCTCACCTCAAGGTGATTCTGTATAGCAGCTTGTTTCATCAAGGGGGCTCGCCGCCCCCTCGCGCGCGTCGGCGCGCTCACCCCTGCCTGCGGCCGCAGCGGCGGCCGCGCGCCCTTCGCCCTTGGTGCGCGGCGGACCTCGCCGCGAACTGCGGGCCGGAAGGACTAGCTGGCCAGGCTCAGCCTACGCCGCGATCGGCCGTTCGAGCGCCAGCGCCTGCGACGTCGTGAACCCGCGGGCCGCGAACCAACTGGCCAGCGCGAAATCGTCCATCACGACTTCAGTGCGCAGGCAATCTACCAGCAAGCCTTTGAGATTGTGGGTCAGTTGCGCGAGTAGCGCGGTCCCGTAGCCTTTCTCGGCGTGGCCCGGTTGCACGCCCAGCGTGTGCAGCACCGCCGCCGGTGCCATCCGGCCGTAGTCGCCATGGTCCACGCTGGCCAGCGCGAAACCGACGACCGCGCCGTCCTCGACCGCGACCTGCGACACCAGCATGGCCGAGTCGCGCACGGCCTGATCGACCTTGCGGGCGACGTAACCGCGGCGGTCCTGACCGGTGCGCTGGGCATCGATGCGGGCGATAGCGTCCACATCGTCAGCGCGCAGCACGCGCACGGCCCGCAGGCTCAAGGGCTCGTGGTCTTCGGCCTCCAGGTTCGCGGCCGCCACCGGTAATTCCAGCACCTGCCGCGGCGCGAGCGCGAAGCCGGCGCGCGCAAAAAAGCCCGCCATCGCAGTCTCGTCCCAGCGTACCTGCGTGGCGATGGTGGTGGCGCCCTTGTGCTTGCCGATTTCGGCAAGCAGGCTCAGCAAGCCACGGCCCAAGCCGCGTCGGCCGGCAGCCGGGTCGACCGCCACCGTTTCGAGGAGCACACGCACGTCCTGGGCGCCGAACTCGCCGTCTTGCAGGCGCGCCAGTGCGAAGCCCACAAGACGCTCACCGTCGCGCGCCGCCACCTGCAAATGGCGCTTGGGATCGCGCAGCGCCGCGTCGAGACGCTTGCGCAGGTACTGCGGGCGCGGGCGTGCGACAGCGTTGGCGCGTGCGTCGAGGGCTACGGCGGCTTCGAAGTCGACGCCGGTCAATGCGCCGAAAGTTGGCTTGTTGTCGTGCATGCGCCCGCCCCAAAAGCCAGCGATGGGCGCCAGCCGCGGGCCAAGTTTGCGCGCACGCGCACGCCGCGCAACTGCCCGTGGCGACGGCGTGACAGGCGCGTGGCAGTTGGCATGCCGGGGCCGACCAGTCGCAGCAAACTGAACATCGTCGTCGAGCCCGAACGGCGCACACAACGGCATGCGAGCCGGCACAATCTTCACACTTGACAGTTGACACGGTAACTGTCTATCATGGCTTCACGCCAGGCCGCGGTGGCCGGCGCCCCAAACCGACAACCTCCACGCAAGGATCACCGCATGGGACAGCTGCCAACCAGTCAAATCGACCCCGAGGGCCTGACGCTCGAAGAGCTCAAGGACCAGTCCGGCGTCACACCGCGCACGATCCGCTACTACATGCTCAACGGCCTGCTGGCAGGACCGACCGGCGCTGGCTCTGCAGCGCGCTATCCGCCTGGCCACGTACCAAGGTTGCGCGCAATCCGGTTGCTCCAAGACGATGGTCGTCAGCTGGCTGCGATTCGCGCCGAACTCGACGCCGTCAGCGACGACGACCTGCTCGCCGGCCGTTGGCGCCCCAACTTGTCGTCGGCGCGCGCGTCGCCTGGCGTTCAGGGCCGGCTGTTTGCCGATTCAAGTCCGCGGCCCGACCCGACGACCACGCGCACGCAGTGGGAGCATTTCGTGCTCGAAGACGGCGTCGAGTTGCACGTGCGGCGGCCGCTGTCGACATCCGCCAATCGGCGGGTGCAAGAGTTGCTGCGCTTCGCCGACAAACTCAGAAATTTCATGGGCGTCACGGACGCCGAGGAGAAATGACATGCCCAGCAACACCAAAATCCAAGCCCCCACCCTTCCGACCGACGGCCGCGACAACGACGGTGAGGGTATTGCCACGCTGGATGCGCGCGCTGACCGTCGCTACGGCCGCGCCACTCACCGTAGCCGCCGCCACGTGCTGGTGCGGGTGGTCGCGCGCAACGAACCGGCGGTGCCAGGCAAAGAGCGCGGGCCGGTGCAGATTGGCTTTGCGGTCGACCGCTCTGGCTCGATGGGCGGTGGCAAGCTCGACATGGCCAAGCGCGCAATGGCCGAAGCCCTGCAGCAGTTGCTCATCAAAGACTCGTTCACCGTGGTGTGGTTCGAGAGCCAGGTGTTGCGGATGGAGGCCTGCCAGCGGGCGACCGCCGCTGCCGTCAACGCCACCATTGCGGCGTGCCAGGCGATCGACACAGGCGGCAGCACGGCGCTGTTTGGCGGCTGGGTAACGGCTGCCGAGACCATCGCCGCGGCGCGCGAGCCGGACGCCCTGGCCCGTGTGCTGCTGATCACCGACGGCGATGCCAACCAAGGGCCCAGCGAGGTGGCGCAGTTGGGACCGGCGGCGCGCGAGCTGCGCGAAAAGGGCATCAGCACCTCGTGCATCGGCATCGGCGAGGGCTACAACGAGGCGCTGCTGACAGCGATGGCGCGCGAAGGGGGCGGCAACGACTACTTTGCGGCCGCCGGCGCCGACCTGCCCGGCATCGTTGCGCGCGAGCTTGGCGAGGTCAAAGCTGTGGTCGCGCGCGGCGCCGTGCTGCAGATTCGGCCGAGCCAGGGCGTCAAGGTCCAGGTGTTGAGCGGCTTTCGCAATGTGTGGACCGGCACCGACGTGCACGTGGACCTGGGCGACCTTGTGTCGGACCAGGAATTGACGGTGGCCCTGCGTCTGACGCTGCCGACCGGCGCCGTTGGCGACAAGTGTGGCATCGAGTGCAGCGCGCTCATCGGTGCAGAGCCGGCGCTGGTGCCTGCGCAACTGGTCGAGTTCACCCTGGCCGACGGTGCGACCAACGACAGCCAGCCGCGCGACCAGCAGGTGGACCGCGAGATGGCCCGTCAGTACGCCGCGCGCGCGCGCATGGCCGCCGTCGACATGAACCGGCGTCGGCGCTACGCCGCTGCGGCCCACGAGCTCAAACAGACTGCGGAGCATATCGCAAAGTACATGGGCAACGACCCCGAGCTGCGTGCGCTGGTGGCTGAGCTGACCCAGGACGCCGAGCGCATGGCCCTGGAGCAGGACGAGCTGCTGCGCAAGCAGATGTACACGAACAGCAGCTACGGCAGCCGCAGCAAGAACCTGGACGGCAGCTCGCGGCGGACCACCGACCGCAGCTGAGCGAGAGAGCTGCTATGTGCTTGGTTCCTTGGGCAGTTTTTGCCTATTGACGCCGCAACGCATTGCCCGTACCTTGTCGCGCCTTCGCGTAGGCGGCCATGTCGGCAGATACCCTTGGATTTCCAGTGCTTACCCATGCGGACTCTCCTCGCGCCGCGGCAGAAGCGCGCGCGCCAGCAGCCATTCTCGTCGGCGAACACCCGCTATCGATTGAAGATGTGCTAGAGCTGGCCCATGGTCGTGCCCAGCTGGCACTCGACCCACAGAGTCGCCAGCGAATCGCGGCATCGGCCGACTTCCTGGCCAGGCTGGTGGCGCGCGACCAGCCGGTTTATGGCGTCACCACCGGCGTCGGCGACTCGGTGACAACTGCCGTGCCGGCGACGCTCGCCCGCGAGCTGCAGCTGAACCTGCAGCGCTTTCACGGCTGCGGTGTGGGCCCCGCGCTGGAGCCCCACGCGGCGGCGGCCGTGCTGGCGGTGCGCGTCGCGTCGCTGGCGCGCGGTCACAGCGGCGTCCGGGTCGCGGTCGTCGAGCGGCTGTGCGAGCTGCTGAACAAGCGCATCCTGCCGCAGATTCCGGCGCTCGGCTCGGTGGGCGCGAGCGGCGATTTGACTCCGCTGTCGTACGTGGCGGCGCTGCTGGTCGGCGAGCGCGAAGCCTGGGTCGAGGGCCGTGTGGTGCCCGCCCACCAAGCCATGCAGCGGCTGGCCGAGCCCGCGTTTGCGCTGCGCGAAAAAGAGAGCCTGTCGATCATGAACGGCACCAGCGTGATGACGGCGCTCGCCTGTCTGGCGTTCGACCGCGCGCGCCGGCTGTGTCGGTGGACGGCGGCGTTGTCGGCCGTTTGCAGTGACGTCTTGCAAGGCAACCCGGGGCACTTTGATGCGCGACTGTTTGCGCTCAAGCCCCACCCGGGTCAGGCGCGCGTCGCGGCTTGGATTGCTGCCGACATCGACCATCAGGTGCCGCGGCGGGCTGCGCTGGCGCGGCTGCAAGACCGCTACTCGGTGCGTTGTGCGCCTCATGTCATCGGTGTGCTGGTTGACGCGCTGGCCTGGATGCGACCGTGGATCGAGACGGAAATCAACAGCTGCAACGACAACCCGCTGCTCGACCCAGAGACGGAGCAGGTGCTGCACGGCGGCCATTTCTATGGCGGGCACGTGGGATTTGCGATGGACAGCTGCAAGGCTGCGGTGGCTAGCCTGTGCGATCTGGTCGACCGGCAGATGGCGCAATTGTGCGACCCGGCGATGAACAACGGTCTGCCCGCCAACCTCGTGCGCGTGGGCAATGGCCAGGCGGCCGCGCATCACGGCTTCAAGGCGATGGCGATCGCCACCAGCGCTCTGGCGGCAGAGGCTTGCAAGCTGGCGATGCCGGCGGCGGTGTTTTCGCGCAGCACCGAGTGCCACAACCAAGATAAGGTGCCGATGGCCACCATCGCCGCGCGCGACTGCATCCAGGCACTGGATCTCGCCGAGTGGGCGGCGTCGATGCTGACGCTCGCCGCCGTGCAGGCAGTGGATCTGCGTCAGCGCACCGATTGCCACGCCCGGTCTTTGGCCCTGCACGCAGCGGTGCGCAGCGCTATCGAACCCGTGACGGCCGACCGCCGGATGGACCTTGACATCGCTGCCGTCCTGGATCTGCACCGGTCCGGCGCGCTGCCGATCGGCGACGCCGAGGTCGCGTGAAGCCCGCCGCGCACGCCGTCAGCGTTGAGCTTGAGGTGCCGTTTCACGACGTCGACGCCGTGCGCATCGTCTGGCACGGTCACTACTTGAAGTACATGGAGATCGGCCGCACGGCGCTACTGCGGTCGGTGGGTCTCGATGTCCAGCAGGTGCTGGACATGGGCTTCGCGATGCTGGTGATGGAATCGCGGGTGCGGCACGTCTTTCCGCTGCACTACGGCGACCGCTTTCGCGTGACCGCCTGGTGCGTGGACTGGGACGTCCGCCTGAATATCGCCTATGAAATCCACAACCTTACCCACGATCGCCGGGCCGCGCGGGCGCACACCAAGCTGGTTACGCTCGGCCGCGACGGCCAGCTGCTCTATGAGACGCCTGGTGAAATTGTCTCGCGTTTTAACTAGTTTGCTGGCGGCCTGGGTGGCCACCATCTCTGGCGTTGCCTTTGCCAGCGATCGGGCGCCGCCGGTCAAGCCGCCGCAGGCGTGGGACTTGAACCAGCTTTTGCAAGCGTTCGCGCGCTCGCCGGGTCTGTCGGCGCGGTTTACCGAGTCCAAGCACATGGCCCTCTTGGCCGCGCCGCTCGAGTCGGCGGGCATAATCTACTACGCGACGCCAGGAGTGCTCGCCCGGCACCTGGAGCGCCCCGAAAAGTCGGTGTTGGTGGTTGACAAGGACCAGGTGCGCATCTGGGATGGCGCTCGCTGGGAGGTCGTCGATCTGGGCAGCAAGCCCGTGGTGCGCATGTTCGTCGACAGCTTCGTGCGGATCTTGCAGGGCGACCTGCCGGCGCTACAGAAACTGTACACCGTTGTTTTTGCGCCCGAAGCGGCTGCTCCGAACCGCTGGACCCTGACGCTGCGGCCCAAGGTCGCACCGATGAACCAGTTCATCGACCGCTTGGAGCTGCGCGGCGACCGCCTGGTGGTCAGCGAACTGCGCATCATCGAGAACGGTGGCGACGAGACTCGCACGCTGTTTTTCGACGTGCAGCCGGCGCGCTCGTTTTCTGCCGCCGACCGGGCCCGCTTCTTTCCGGCGCCCAAGTAGGCGACCGTGCCCAACTGCGCTGCTGCTGCCCGTGCGCTCGGCCTGGCGCTCGTCGTCGCGCTGTCGCTTGCCGCGTACTTGTGGACGAATCTGCGCGTCACCACCGATGCAGCAGACCTGCTGCCAGCGCCCGCCGACAAGCATCTTGCTCACGTGGGTCGCGCGCTGGCCGAGTCGGCGCTCACGCGCACCCAAATCCTGTCGCTGGGTAGCGTCGATCTGCCGACCGCGCTGACGGCAGCCCAAGCGCTGGCCGACCAGCTGGCCGCGCATCCAGAAGTCGCCAGCATCCAGACTGGCCCCGATCCGGGCCTTGGCGAGGCCATGTGGCACCTGTACGCGTCGCGGCGGTATGGATTTGCGTTTGACGCGCCAGTGCCGGCGACCATCACCGACGCGCAACTGCGGCAGGCCGCGCGCGAGCTTAAGCGCCAACTGGCGCTGCCGACGGCACCGCTCGTCAAGAAGGTGGCGCCGGGCGATCCGCTGCTGGTGCTGCCTGGCCTGCTGCGCGGCTTGGAGGCGCTCGGCGCTGGCGGCATGCGCCTGCAAGACGGCCGCTTCGTGTCCGCCGATGGCACCAGGGCCATCGTGCTGCTGACTACCCGCCATAGCGCGCTCGACGCCGACACTCAGCTGCCGTTGCTGAACCAGATCGCAACCTTGATGGCCGAGCAGCGCGGTCGCACGCCTGGGCTGACGCTCCAGCACGCCGCGATTGCCCGCTTTGCTGCGCAAGCTCGCGCGGCGATTGAGGCCGACGTCGCTCGCATCAGCACGATCTCGGCAGTGGCGGTTACGGCGCTCTTCGCGTTGCTGTTCCGCTCGTTGCGCATGCTGCTGCTGGCGCAGTTGCCGATCGTGTTCGCGCTGCTTGCCGGCGCGGCCGCGACCCAGGCTGTGTTTGGCCGTGTGCACGGCCTGACGCTGGCATTCGGTTCGACGCTCATCGGCGTGTGCATCGACTACCCGATTCACTACCTGAACCACCACACGCTGGCACCCCACCCACAAGGGCCGCGCGCCGGCCTGCAGATGTTGTGGACCGGGCTGTGGCTCGGCGCTGCGACCACGGTCGCCGGTTTTGTCGGCCTGGGCTGGTCGTCGTACCCCGGCATCCGCGAAGTTGCGGTGTTCGCGTCGGTCGGCATCCTGGCTGCGCTGTACACGACGCGGTGGTTCCTGCCGCCGTTGGTGCCCCAGCGGCCGGCGCCGGTCGCTCTGCAGCAACGCCTCGCCGCGAGCCTGGAGCGCTGGCTCAACGCGCTGCGCGCCCACCGCGCCTGGCTGGTGGCGCTACTGTGCGCGGGTGTGGCGCTGGCGCTGGCCGGCGTCCCAGCGCTGCGCTGGAACGATGACCTGTCTGCGCTATCCGCGGTGGACCCTGCGCTCAAGGCCGAAGACGAGGCGGTGCGTGCGCAAGTGGCGCCAGACGAGCCAGGGCAGCTTATCGTCGTCGCCGCGCCGGACCACGAGACGGCGCTTGTGCGCAACGAAGCGATAGCGCGAGCGCTGCACACTGCCCAAGCCGAGGGCGCGCTCGGCGGGTTTCGGTCGGCGCAGGCGCTGTTGCGATCCGCAGCGACACAGCGCGCAAGCCTGGATGCCCTGCGTCGCGATCCGGGCCTTCCCGACCGGCTCGATGCGGCGTTTGCAGCCGAGGGTTTTCGAGCGGGCGCCTTTGCACGCCACTTTGCGCAGGCTCTGGCCGAAGCCGCGACGCCCTTGACCTGGCCCGAGCTCGCCGCCTCGCCGGCTGGGGCCGCAGCTGGCGTTTTCGCGGCGACGGTGGACGGACAGCCCGCGCTGTTCACGTTCCTGCGGCAGGTTCGCGACCCAACGGCGGTCGAGCGCGCGGTTGCCGCGGTGCCAGGCGCGACGTTCTTTGACCAGCGCGCCTTCGTCAATCAGGCGTGGGCCGCCTACCGATCGACGACCTGGACCCTGGTGCTGTTTGGCATCGTGGCCATTCTGGCGCTGGTCGCCGCGCGCTATCGCTCGCTACGGTTGACGGCCATCGCGGCGGTGCCAGCCGTGGTGGCCGGGTTTGCGACGCTTGGGCTACTGTGCCTGCTCGGCGAGTCGCTGAACCTGCTGCACCTCGTTGGCTTCGTGCTGGTGCTGAGCATCGGTGTCGACTACGGCGTCTACCTGGCCGAAATCGCGCCGCATCCAGCGGCGGAGCCGGCGACCGTGCTGTCAATTGCCGTGGCGGCCCTGTCGGCCGTCCTGGGCTTTGGCTTGCTCGGCTTGTCGGCCAATCCGGCCCTGCGCGCCATCGGGCTGACCACCGGTCTGGGCGTGCTGTTCAGCTTGGCGCTGGCGCCGACGCTACTGCTGCTTGCGGCACCAAGGCCGCGCGACTTGGGGGCAGGATGAAACCGGCGCTTGCTCTGCTGTGCAGCCTGGCGCTGGCCGGGTGCAGCGGTCAGCCGGTGCCCCGGCCCAAGCTGACCGCCGAGATGTATCCGTGGCGCCTGCGCGACCCCTCGGCGCTCGGTCGCGACTTCCTGTGGCAGCAGCGGCTGACCGTCAAAGTTGGCCAGCGCGAGGACTCGCTCACGGTTGCCGTACAAAAGCGCGGCAACGCACTGACCTTGATTGGGCTGACCCCGTTCAATACCAAAGCCTTTCTGCTTCGTCAGGATGGCGGCGAGGTCCAGTTTCAGGCGTTCGTCAACCGCGAGCTGCCGTTTCCGCCGCGGTTTGTGCTCATCGACGTGCAGCGGGCCTACATGGCGCTTGCGACCGACGCGACGCCGGCGCAGTTCGGCTACAAGTCGTGGCCGCTCGACGGTGAGCAGATCGACGAGCAGTACGCGGACCACCAGTTGACAGAGCGCAAGTTTCGGCGCCTGGACGGCCAACCGCAAGGGACCGTGCGCATCCGCTACCAGGGCCGCTGGCCGGGCGGCGCGCCGCGGCGCGTTGTCATCGACAACGGCTGGTTCGGCTACAGCCTGACGGTCGAGACGCTGGCGGAAACGCTGCTGTAGGACCAAACTCCGACCTGCGCGCAGAGTAGCGTGTTTTCAGCCACTTGAACAATGCCCCCCTTTGTTCAAGTCTGCGAAAACACTGCCAGGTAGGTGCGCCGTTGCGCAGCACCGAAGGGTCAGGCGTTTTGGCCAAAGCATGCCAGCAAGTTCAATAGATTCCATCGCGGGTGGCGATGCCAACGACCGCCTGTGGCCTTGACATGGCCTGCCCCACCGGCAAAGCTGCGCGGGACGGCCAGCGGCCGGATTGGGCGGGCAACCCATGACACCTGATTCTGCGGTTGGCGTGCGCGCGGCGCGTCGCCACGCGGCGTGGCTTGGCTGCGTCCTGGCGCTGGCGGTCGGAGTAGCTGCCTGCTCGGATGGCGATGAAGGTGGGGGCCCGAGCGGCGGTGCCGGCAAGGCGGCTTCGGGCGGTGACGCGGGCTCGACCAGTGGCGGCGATCCGGCAACGGGCCCCGATACGGCCGCTGCGGCGGACGGCGAGGTCGCAGGCGACGCGAACGCAGAGACCCTGCCGAGTGACGGCGGCGCCGACGCGCAGGCGGGCGACCAGAGTGCCGGTGACGGCTCGGCGACCCCTGCGGATTCGACGGCACCGTCTGACACGGCGGCCATCGCAGATGCGCCAGCCACGGGCGACGATTCCGCGACACTAGCCGACGCGGCCCAATTGCCCGGCGCGTGCACCCAGGACGCCGACTGCGGACCGGGTCTGCCGTGTGCCTTGGCAGTGTGCTCCATCAAGGGCTGGTGCACCACGATCGCCAAAGCGGACGGCGGTGCGTGCAGCGACGGCAACGCCTGCACGGTCGGCGACCAGTGCGCAGGCGGCGTGTGCGCTCCTGGTTCCGGCGAGCCCGTCTGCGACGATCAGAATGCTTGCACCAGCGACGCCTGCAACCCATTCGCCGGTTGCGTCAACCTTGCCAAACCCGCCAGCAGTGCTTGCGACGACGGCAACGTTTGTACCGTCGGCGACGTCTGCGTGGGCTCCGCGTGCGCCGGCGGCGTGCCGGTGTGCCAGTGCCAAAAGCAAGCCGACTGCGGCGCCTTCGAGGACGGCAACGCCTGCAACGGCACCCTGTACTGCGACGTGTCCGTCGCGCCGCCCTACCTGTGCAAGGTCAACCCCGCGACCCTGGTGATCTGTCCGAGCGGCCTCGACAACGCCTGCCAGACCAACCTGTGCCTGCCCGCGACCGGTCAATGCGCCCACGTCGCCAAGCCCCAAAACAGCCCCTGCGACGACGGCAAGGCCTGTACGGTCGGCGACAACTGCCACAGCGGCCAGTGCCAGGGCGGCACCGACGTGTGCTTTTGCAAGGCCGACGCCGACTGTGCGACGCAAGAGGACGGCAACCTCTGCAACGGATCGCTCTACTGCAACAAGGCCAAGGGCGCCTGCGAGCTCAACCCGGCGACTGTCGTCACCTGCCAGACCGCGCAAGACACGTTCTGTCGCAAGAACTTGTGCAACCCCACAGAGGGCAAGTGCCACCTGGTCGCCGTCAACGCCAACCAGCCTTGCGACGACGGAACGGCATGCACGCCCAACGAGACCTGCCAGCAGGGGGCCTGTACTGCGGCAGTCAACACCTGCGACTGCCAAAAGGACGCCGACTGCCAGGCTAAAGACGACGGTGACGCCTGCAACGGCACGCTGTACTGCGACGTCAAGGCCGGCAAGTGCAAGGTCAACCCGGCGACCGTGGTGATGTGCAATACCGACGACGACCCGGCGTGCCTGCGCGACGTCTGCAACTCCAAGACCGGGCAGTGCGCGGCGAGCCCATTGCCAAAGGACGGAACGGCATGCGACGACGGCAATCCGTGTACGACCGCCGACTCCTGCGACAAGGGCGCTTGCCAGTCCGGCCAGAACCTGTGTCCGTGCGACAGCAACGCCGCGTGCGCCGTCAAAGAAGACGGCAACTTGTGCAACGGCACGCTGTACTGTGACCAAAAAATCAAGGCTTGCGCCGTCAATCCAGCAACGGTCGTGCAGTGCGCCGATGCCTTCGACGAGACCTGCCTCGCCAACGCCTGCAACCCGGTTACCGGCAAATGTGGCATGGCGCCGCGTCTGCAAGGCAACACCTGCACCGACGGCAGCGCCTGCGGCGCCGGTGGCTGGTGCCTGATGGGCGTGTGCGCACTGGAGACCAAGTCGGTCTGCGAGTGCCAGGCCGATAGCGACTGCGCGCCGTTCGAAGATGGCAACCTGTGCAACGGCAAGCTCTACTGTGACAAGACCACCACCAAGCCGCTGTGCAAGCTCGACCCGAAGTCGGTGGTCGTCTGCAAGACGCTTAGCGATTCCGCGTGTCTGTCGACTCAGTGCGTCGCCGCGACGGGTGTCTGCGTCCAAAGCGCCATCAACGCCACCTGCGATGACGGCCTGGCGTGCACCGTGGCCGACGCCTGCGCCAAAGGGTCATGCACCGGCTTGCCCAAAGACTGCACCGACACCCAGCCGTGTACGGCCGACAGCTGCCTGGAACCGTATGGCTGCG
This sequence comes from Pseudomonadota bacterium, assembly GCA_005792545.1. Classification (GTDB taxonomy): domain Bacteria; phylum Myxococcota_A; class UBA9042; order UBA9042; family UBA9042; genus SXRM01. Next base: position 11,941 of record SXRM01000085.1, read on the forward strand.
TCCATCCGCCCGGCGCCCCGACCACGTGCGACGACGGCAACAGCTGCACTGCCGGCGACGTGTGCACGGCCGGGGTATGCCTCGGCAAGCCCAAAGTCTGCGACGACGGCAACCCCTGCACGATCGACAGCTGCAACGCCAGCGCGGGCTGCGCCGTCAGCAATGGCGGCGGCGCCTGTACCGACAACGACCCGTGTACCGTCGGCGACGGCTGCAAGGCCGGTGCTTGCGCCCCCGGCAAGGCGACCATCTGCGACGACAAGGACTTTTGCACCAGCGACGCCTGCGATCTCGTCACCGGCAAGTGCCTGTTCTCGGTGTTGCCGGCCAGCCAATGCAATGACAACAACGCGTGCAGCGACGATAGTTGCGCACCCGACAGCGGCTGCACCCACCTGGCCAACGCGGCCACGTGTTCCGACAGCAATCCATGCACTGTCGGCGAAGGTTGCGCCGCGCAGGCATGCAAGGGCGGCGCACCCCTGAACTGCTCCGACGGCAATCCGTGCACGGACGACGCCTGCGACGCCAAGACTGGCTGCGGGCACAGCCCCAACACCGCGCAATGCAGCGACAGCAATGCTTGCACCACGGGCGACGTCTGCAAAGGCGGAAGTTGCGCTGGCAAGCTCGCCAAAACCTGCAACGACAGCAATGTCTGCACTTCGGACAGCTGCGACCCGCTCTCGGCTGGCTGTGTCCACACGCCGACCGACCTGTCGTGCAGCGACGACAACCTGTGCACTGAGCTCGACCACTGCAAAGCCGGCTCGTGTCAGGGCAAGGCCGTGCCGTGTGACGACGGCAACGACTGCACGGCGGACAGTTGCGACCCCGCCAAAGGCTGCACCGCCAAAGACGCGCCGGGAGCCTGCACGCTGCCCAACTGCAAGGCCGACAACGTATGCCAGGGCGGCGCCTGCGTTGCCGGCACCAAAGAGGCGCTATTCGACATCGAGATTCCGCTCGGCGCCAACGCGGTCGGCCTTGAGGTCTTCGGCAATGCGGTCGCGCGGCTGGCCAATGGCGGCCTCGCCGTCGTCGGTACCCACAAGCTGCAACCCGCCGGCAGCAACGGCGGCATCTGGTACTTCTCGCCGACAGGTCAGGTGCAAGCGACCGGTACCGTCGGCGCCAGCGCCCGGGTAGTGGCCACGGTCGCTGGCACGCCCTACGTCAATTATACCGGCGGCGGCATGGCGTGGACCGCGGCAATTGGCCCCACGGCTGCGCCGATCTCAACCGTGTACCAGACCCACGGTACCGGCGGCACCGGCATCGCAGATTTCAAAGGTGGGCCCGTCGTTGCCGGCTACATCGCCAGCAACGGCGCCGTAGGCTACAAAGTGCTGTCCATGACGACCAAGCTCGACATCACCTGGCAGTGGTATGCCTGGGGCACGGTGTACGAGAACCTGCTGGCCGTGCTGTCCAACCCGCAAGGCACCCAGGTCGTCGCGGT
>SXRM01000008.1 GCA_005792545.1 Pseudomonadota bacterium
GACGAGGATCTGCGCGCCGATCATCAGCCCGAGTTCACGCAGCTGGACTTGGAGCTGTCGTTCGTCACCCGCGAAGAACTGTACGAACTGATGGAAGGCTACGCCGCGTTCGTGTGGAAGCAGTTCCTGGGCGTCGAGGTGCCGCTGCCGCTGCGCCGGATGAGCTACGCCGAAGCCATGGACAAGTACGGCTGCGACAAGCCCGACCTGCGCTTCGACCTGCCGCTGTGCGACCTTTCCGAACTCGTGCGCGGCCAGACCGAGTTCCGGCCGTTCGTGGGCGCGTTGGAGGCGGGCGGGCTGGTCAAGGCGCTGGCAATTCCCGATGGGGCCGCGTTCAGCCGCAAGGACCTCGACGCGACCTTTCCGCAAGAGGCAGCGGCGCACGGGGCCAAAGGAGTCGCTTGGGCCCGCATCGCAGCGGGCGGCGAGTGGTCGGGGCCGGTAGCCAAGGCGCTGTCGCCGGAACTGCGTGCGGCGCTTGCGGCCAAGCTTGTCGTTGGTGAAGGCGCCTTGGTGTTGTTCGTCGCGGACAAAGCGGCGGTGGTCAATGCGGCGTTGGCGCGGCTGCGGCTGGTGGTCGGCGAGCGCCTGAACCTGCTCGACAAGTCCAAGTGGGCGTTCCTGTGGGTGACCGACTTTCCGATGTTCGAGCGCGACGAGGCGGAGAACCGCTGGTCGGCGATGCACCATCCGTTTACCAGCCCGCGGCCGGATCAGCTGGAGTTGCTCGACAAAGACCCGGGCGCCGTGCTGGCGCAGGCCTACGATCTGGTCGTCAACGGCACCGAGCTCGGCGGCGGGTCAATCCGCATCCACCAGAGCGACGTGCAGGCCAAAGTCTTTGGGCTGCTTGGCCTTTCGCAAGACGAGATTCAAGCCAAGTTCGGCTTCTTCGTCGATGCGCTCAAGTACGGCACGCCTCCCCACGGCGGCATCGCCTTTGGTCTGGACCGCATGATGATGCTGCTCGTCGGCGCCGATAGCCTGCGCGACGTCATTGCCTTTCCCAAGACTGCGCGCGCGACCTGTTTGATGTCGGAGGCGCCGTGCGAGGTCGATGGCCGACAGTTGAACGACCTGCACATCGCCGTGGCAGGTTGAACCAGGCGGCAGCCCGTAGCGCTACTTGCAGGTTGCCAGAAAGACCTTGACGCCGCGCTCGCGCGAGCATTCGTCGTCCTCGCACTTATAGGCCACACCGTTGATGGCTTCGAGCCATTGCTCGTAAGTGGCGCTCTGCGGGACCGCGACTACCATCGACATATTCTGCTGGTCGGCCCACTTCTCAAGGCGATCGCCGTCGCCGTGGCCCGCGGCGCTCTGCAGGCTGCCGATGGTGCCGTCGTCGTTCAAGCGGCCGGTGTGGACCTGCGCGCCTTCGTGAAACACGATGGGCTTGAAGCCTGTGCCGCCCAACTGGTCTTTGCCAATCGCAGCCCACGCCTCGCACGACAGCATCTTGCCCGACGTCGGCGCCTTGACCTTGAACTTGCCGACCTCTTCAGCTTTGGACAGGGTCGCGTTGAAGCCCGAGCGGCGATTGGTGCCGTCGGCGCGGCGGCGGCCGACAAGCGCAAAAGCGGGCCAGTTTTTGGCGTGTTCGCCCTCGATGCACGCGCGCAGCAGCGGCTCGATGAAGCTGACCGGCACTTTGGGCTCGGCGACGAAGTAGATCATCGACTGGTTGAACTGCGAGACCATGTTCGAGCGCACGTCCTGCACCAGCAGCGCCACCTCTTTGGTGAGTACTGGGTCGGCCGCGTAGTCGCCCTTCCACGCCGGTTTGGGCTTGTCGGTTGGCGTCGCCGGTGGCGGCGGATTGGGGATGCGCAGCGGATTGTCCATCAAGAACAAGCCTTTTTCCTGGCTGACCAGAAAGGTGGCGTTGTTGCTGTACGGCGCTGGCTTGGTCGAGCGAATGGCAGGCAACACCGGAAACTCTTTGTACTCTGGCACCTTGGCCGCGCGCGCTTTGTAAACGCTGGCGATACGGCCAGCAAACGCCGCGTAGGGGCTCTGCGGGTACTTGTCCTTGTAAGCGTCGAACAATCCAGCTACACCCTCGAAGTACGGCTTGGTGATGGCAAATGGCCGGTCTTCCATCGGAATCGGCTTGCAGTATTCGCCGAGCTTCTTCTGGCACAACAGCGAAATCTCCTCCTCGTAGAGCGAGGTCTTGGCGTCAAAGCTCCAAAGCAGCAGTTCGTTGGCAAAGAAAATGGTGACACGGTCGTCCCGCGGCGTGCTCTGCAACAGCGTCCAGTATTTGGCCAGCGTCGCCGCGTGAAAGAACAACGCGTCGAACTCGACGTCGGCTTCCCAGGCCGTGCCCTTGCTCACACGCTGCGCACCGACCAAATCTCCAAGGTACTCCTTGGTTTCCTTCTTTTCCTCGGCATAGAAGCCGCGCTGGCCGTCGAAGTAGCGCATCAGCGTCTCGGCGGTCTCGCGCACCGGCGTGCCTTCGCCTTTGATAGCACAGGCTTTGAAGTCGCTGCCTTGCGCAACCTGGCTGTTCTTCTTGACCCAGGCCAGCCACGGATGCTCGTCTTGGTCGGGGTCATCGCTAGCCGGAATGCCGCCGACGGCTCGCTTGCGCCGCACGTCCATCAAGTCGTTGAGGCATTGGGTGGCGTTTTCGACTTTGCCGCCGGTCTTTTTTTGCTCGCCGCACGCCGGCAGCAGGGCAAGCGCGCCGACGGCGACCGGGACAGCCCACAGGCAACGGGTAAGGGCGCGGATCATGGATACTCCGAGGGGGCGCAAAGGCGCGGCGGGCGGGCGGTTTTAGCCGGAATCCGCCAACGGGACAAGCGTTGCCGCCGGTCGAGGCGCGCTACCGGTCGCCATCGCGCTGCCGCATCGCGTCCTCGGCCAGTCCGGCAATGCGGTTGCGCGCCTGCAGCGTTTTGCCCGCATCGTCTTTGCGGGCCAGAAAGCCAACCTTGAGCGGCTGGCAGCGCGGACATGCGGCTTCGACAAAGGTACAGGTAAACGTGTGGTGGCCCGGCGTGACCTGGGCTTCCAAGTGGTTGGAGTCGTGGTCCTTGCTTTGGAAGCGGATCGTCGCTGCGCGATCGCAGTAGAGCACCACCTTGACCAGTTCGTTTTCCAGAAGCACAGGCGCCGGCAGCGCCGAACCACTCATGGCAGTGGACTCGCCCTTGCCGGCCTTGAGGTCGGCCGCCGCCTTGGCCCGGATTGCCGGCTTGCCTTTGCTGTCGTCAACGCGGATCGCTTTGGCGTCGTCGCGGGACCGCACCAGCAACAACGCCGCCTTGTCATTGGCTTTGGCCAGCATCGTTTCAGAAGCAGGCGTCACCGGCGCGGGCAAGATCGCTGGCTCGCGCAGCGGCGTCGGCTCGGCCGGCAGCGGATCGCTGATACGCGGCACCCCGAACGGCAACGGCGTCGGCGGGGCATGAGCAACGCCGCTCGGCAGTTGCGGCACGTCGGACATCCAGGCGTGCACGCCCCAGCCAGCCAGCCCGAGCGCTGCGGCCACGCCGCCGGCCGCCGCCAGCTTTCGCAGCTGACGCCGCCGCCGCGAGCGCGCCGTCAGCATCGCCAGCGCCTTCTTGGGTTCTTCGGCCTCGGGATCGACGGCCAAGGCGCGGTTGAAGGCATCGATCGCCAGCGCCAATTGACCGGCGCTGGCCAGACGGCGACCTTCGTGAGTCCACTCCTGCACGACCGGCTTCTTGATGTCGTACTGGAACACCTCAGGGGACTTCAAGAACCGCGGAAGCAGCGTATTGACGTCGCTCATGCGGAACTGCTTGAGGTAGCTGCCAAGAGCGACCTGCAGGTCCTCGGCGCTGGCGTAGCGATCGGACTTGTGGCGAGACAGACACTGCTCGATGATGGCCTCGAACTGCCGATCGACCACGGGGTTTTCGCGCGACGCGGGCTCGTGATTGCCTTCGAGGATCTGCCGAAACAGCGCGTGCGGGTTGCTGGCATGGAACGGCAACCGCCGCGTGACCAAGAAGTACAGCACGATTCCGAGCGCGAACAGGTCGCAGCGGTGGTCCACCTCTTCACCCTCGATCTGCTCGGGGGCCATGTGCGCTGGCGACCCGACAATCGCGCCGGTGGCCGTCATACCCTCCATGTCCATGGCCGTAGCGATGCCAAAGTCCATGAGCTTGACATGGCCGTCGAGCGACACCATCAGGTTGTCGGGCTTGATGTCGCGGTGGACGATGCCCTTTTGGTGCGCGGCGAGTAGCGCGCCAGCGATTACGTGCCCGATCAGCGCGGCCGCCTGCGGCAAGAACGGCCCGTGGCCCGCGCAAAACGCAGACAGTGTCTCGCCGTGCACGAATTCCGTGATCATGTAGCTTTTGTCGTCGGTCTCCTTGCTGCTGTCGTAGACTTCAACGATGTTCGGGTGCTTGACCCGGGCAGCCGCCACTGCTTCGCGTGAGAAGCGGGCCCGCGCGTCCTGCCGAGCGGCCAGGTGTGGGTGCATGACCTTGATCGCGACTTCACGCTGCAACTGACGGTCGAGGCCGCGAAAGACCGTCGCCATGCCGCCGTCGCCGACGCGGTCCAGGGCTTCGTAACGCTCGCCGAACACGTCCGCCAACTTGCGGCCTCGCAGGCGCCGCTGTCCCACCAACGGGCGCGGCCTTGGGTGTCATCGACGCACGAACGGATCAATCGATGCCGGCGGCTGTGCAGGGCGCCGACGCCGGTGCTGCCATTGTGCAGCAACCTGGGCTGCGGGTGCACGCGTCAGCGCAGGCGCCGGGCGACAAGGCAACAGCACAGCTACTTGTGCATGGCGGCTTCGTCGGCTGCCATGTGGCACTTCTTGTACTTCTGCCCGCTGCCGCACCAGCACGGGTCATTGCGGCCAACTTTGGGGCGGTCGCGGCGCACGGTCTCTGGCTTTGGCGGCGGTACGGCCTGCTGTGATCCGCTGACCTGGCCGCTGGTCGCGACTGCCGCAGGTTTTGGCGACAAGGCTGCGGCCAATTGCATGGGCGACGTCGGCGCCTCGTCACCCAGCTCTTGCATTTGCTGCTTGCGCTCAGCCCACACCTGGCGGGCCCAGGCGGCGTGAACGTGCATACGCTCCGCGCGCTTCTGCATTTGCGCGCGCTTGGCTGGCGATTGTGCTGGCGCGCGCGGCTTGACCGGTGCCACAGCAGCAGCTGGTGCGGTCGCCTGCGCAGGCCGAGCACCAGGCCCGACGGCTGCTTCGGCTTCGTCATGCAGCGACTGTGAGGTGTGGATCTCCTCCAATTGCCGGCGGGCGCGCGCGCGGCGTTGCTCCGCTTGCTGGCGCAATCGCTCTAATTCGCTGGCGCTTTTGACTTCGACCCGGAACATCTGCTCGACCAACTGGCTCTCCACTCGGTCGATCATCTGCTTGAAGATCTCGTAACCCTGCTTTTTGTAGATGAGCTTGGGGTCTTTTTGTGCGTACGCTTCGAGGTACACCCCCTCCTTGAGGGTCTCCATGGTGCGCAGGTGCTCGCGCCAGTGGGTGTCGATGCCGCGCAGATAGGCCTCGCGCTCGTAGTAGCGCCACTGGTCCTCGGCCTGAGAGGCGGCTTGCGCTTCGTCGCCCTCAGCATGGTCGATGGTGTGCAGGATCTGATCGATCAGGCGCTTGCGGCGATCCTGGTACTCGTCGAGCAGGTGCTTCTCCAAACTCTCGACGATGGCTTCGAAGTCGCGCGGCACATCGGCCAGGTCGAGGTCCTGGTCGGTCAGCGTGAACACGGCGTCTTCGAGCGCCTCGACGTTCCAGTCGAGCGAATTGACCTTCTGCGGGCAGTGCTCGTCGACGCGCCGGTAGACCACCTCGCGAATGGCGGCCGTCACCAGCTCTTCGGTGTCGTGCGCCGCCAGCACCCGCCGCCGCAGCGCGTAGATGGCTTTGCGCTGCAGGTTCATCACATCGTCGTACTCGAGCACGTTCTTGCGCGAGTCAAAGTGCTGACCTTCCAGACGCTTTTGCGCGTCGCTGATGGCGTTGGTCACCGATGCCGCGACGATCGGCTCGTCTTCGGGGATCTTGAGGAACTCCATGATCTTGCGCAGACGGTCGCCGCCGAAAATGCGCATCAAGTCATCGTCGAGCGACAGGTAGAAAGCGCTCTCGCCCGGATCGCCCTGTCGGCCCGCAC
>SXRM01000086.1 GCA_005792545.1 Pseudomonadota bacterium
AAACCCCTCCAACAACCACTGCCGCAACTCCGAAAACTGCTTGATAAACATCCAACCGCGCATCGTCAGCATCGCCGACACGCCCCCCACCCGCACCAACTGCAACCCGCGCTCCAGAAACGCGGCATACAAATCCGCCTTACCCTTCACATAGCTCGCCTCCAAATACCCCTTCTCACTCAACTTACTCGCCCCCTGATAAGGCGGATTCGCCACCACCAAGTCGTACGCCCCCTCCTTCGCCAACCGCACAAACCGCACGCCCGCCGCCAACTGCTCGCCCCGCAACCGCAGCCCCAAATCGTCGCCGCCCGTATGCCGCGCTAAGAACCCCTCCAACAGCCCCAAAACCCCGGCCTTCGCCGCCTCCTTGCTGATCCCCGTTCGCTTGACTGCCACCGAAAACCCACCAAAGAGATCCCCCTGCTCCGGCACCACCTTGCCTAGCGCCGCCTCGTGGCGCGCCAGCGCCACATCCACGGCCGCATCCACTTTCAGCAAACTGCCCAGGTGATCCGCGCCCTTGAGCGCATGCACAACCGCATCGGTCAAAACCCCAGGAATCCCCGTCTCCTTCTCCACCTCGGCCCGCAACTCCACCAGCGCCGGGTCATCCTCGGCCAGGCTCGCCAGCCGCAAATTCGCCGCCACCAGGTTCAACCGCTCCGGCCGCGCCGTGGCGCTCACCAGGCGCATCTTCAGCCACAGCGCCGCCGCCGCAATCTGCACCGCCCGCGGGTCCAGGTCGATGCCGTGCAGGTTGTGTCCCAAAATCCGCTCGGCCACCGCCGCATCTTGCCACTGCGGCTGCCCTGCTTCACCGCGGTGCCTGGCCTCTTCGCGGTACAGCGCCACCAACAGGTCGAACGCCACCACTAAAAAGTGCCCCGAGCCAACCGCAGGATCCAAAATCTTGAGGTTCCGCACGGTTTCCGGCGCCTTGCCGACCGCATCCAGCGGCAACTCTTGCGGCACGTAATACGCCCAGTGGTGCTCGCGCTCGCCATCCAACGGCATCAGTTCCGTCAACGCCACCTCACCCGCCTCGCGCCTGGCCCGCCACGCCACCCGCCGCGCTTCCAGCCGCGCCAGCGTGCCGTCACTTTCGACCTCTGCAACCCAACCATTGCGCTTGCAAGTCGCCAGCCACATCGGCAACAGGCTGTTGTGCAACAACCAATCGACCATGTAGCGCTCGGTGAACATCTGGGTCTTGCTGGCAATCTCATGCGGCTCGATCTTGCCGCCCTGGTTGAGCTTGGTGTCCAGGCCTTCGCGCTCGGGGTCGTTCCAGTACTGGTACACCCAGCCCAGCGTCATGTCGTCGCTCCAGCACGACGCCAACGCGGGCTGGTCCAGGTCGTCGACCAAGCGCCGCAAGGTTGCCGCCGGCACCGGCACCAACTCCGCCATGCCCGCTGGCCCGAACAACCCTGGCAGGTCCGTGGCCAATTCCTCAAAAGCCAATTGCAGCAAGAACGCATAGCCCTCGCTCGGGTCGCCCAGCAGTGCCGGCGCCAGCAACCGGAAATCACGGTACGCCGGACTCTCCCATCCGCCGCTGACGAGCTTTGGGCTGCGCAGGCCGTGACCCTCCAGCAAGCGCAACACCACCAGGCGATTGAGCCACGTGTAGGCGGCCTGCTTTTCGACTTCCAGGCGGAAATCCGCTTCCCTTCTGGCGCCCTGGCCGCGACGCGCGGGCCCTTGCGCGCGCACCTGCTCGGCAAACCACGCCTCCAGGCGGCGCCGTTTCTCGTAGGCCGCCTCGCTCAGCCGACCCTGCCGCACATCCTCGCGCTGCACCCGCGTGCCCAGCAGGTACATGCTTTCGGTCGCGGCATGGAGGTCGGCCAGCAGGCGTCCGCGCAATTCGCGGATGGTCGTGCCGAGCAGGCGTTTGGCTTCTGGGGTCATCGGCATCGGCTGGTGTCCCTCGGGCAGGCGGCCCAGACTTCGGTTCAGTGCAAGCGCACCCGCGCGCCAGTGCGGATGTGGTCGATCAGGCGCTTTCTGATCTCGTCGAGCAATGCCGCGATTTCTGCTTCGCTGCCGACCTCGCGGTTACGCAGCGCCAGGTCGACGCGCACCACCAGTTGGGTCTTGGACCGCAGCCGGTCTAGTTCGTCGTTGGCTTCTTCTTCCGCTGCGGCGAGGCGGACGGCAAAGCCATCGCGCAACTGCTGCAAGGTTGGCGCTATCGCGTCTTCGGCGGTGGTGCTCACCGCCAGCGCAATGGGCCGCAACACGTGGTGCGACTGCTCGGCCGTCAGCGTGGCAAAGCCGTCGCGCGCCTTGATCCGGCCGCGCGCCACATCTGCTTGCTGCTCTTGCCACTGCAGAATCTGCCGCCGCGCGGCTACATAGGCGACACCAATGGCCTTGACGTCGTCGCCTACGGTATCGACGTCCCGCCACGGCCGGTCGCCAGCCAACTGGGCCACAATGCGCGCCGCCGCAGCCTCGACGTTGCTGTATTCCGCCCCAGACTCGCGCATTTGTGCCGCTTGAACGGTCACCATGGCGTGGGCCAACTGGACTTTGGCGATGACCTCGGCCACCACCTCGGCGTCGTAGGTCAGTAGCACCGGCACACCGTCGTTCAGCGCCTCCAGATGGCGTTTGACGGCCTGCACCGCCTGGCGGGTCTGGCGCATCACCCGCACCGTAGCCTCAAGCGCATCGCGCAGCCGGGTCAACTCCTTGGGGCCCGTCGGCGAACCGGGCAAAAGCGCGATGCGGGTCTGCAGCGCGGTCAGGCGCGTCGATAACTCGGGAAATTTCTGCGCGACGGCATCGGCAATCGCGGTATCGTCGCGGTCGACCACCAGGGCAAGATGCTTCTGAAAAAACTGGCAGATGCGCGCCCGCACCTGCGGGCCCACGTCGTCTGGGCCGCCGGGCAGGATGGTCGCACGGCGAAAGGCGCGGTCGCCCGTGAACAGATCGCGCACACCCGGGTCGCGAACGGCCGTGATTTCCACGCCCTCGTTTTGGATCTTCAGCTTGCCTGCGCGCAGCAGCCCTGCCACGCAGGCTTTGACCACTGCTGGGGCATAGCCGTAGGGCGCTGACCCAAAGGCTGTCAGCACCGCCGTGCCCGTGGTGCCACTTTCCCGTTCGATGTACTCGAGTACGCGGCTTGGCACGACGCCCGCGCACGACGGCACATAGCGACCGGCATCCAATTCCAGGATGCCAAGTTCGCCCGGCATGAACTTGGTCGACGGTCCAACCAGCGTATCTTCTAGCAGTTGTGCCAGTTCGCTGGGCTGCAGTTGGGTCGCACAGAAATGCGGGAACAGGTCCGGCAGCACCTGGGCCGCCGCCGCTTCCAGAACCCCGGCAAAGCCGCTGGCCAGTTCGGCCGGCACCAGGGATCGGCCGCGGAAATACAGGCGCCCGGCCATCCACGCCGCTGCCACGCCGGCCCTGCCCTGGCGCTCAAGCTCTTCCAGCCGGATCTCTTCAGTTTGCAGCAGCAGTTTGCGCGCCGGTGGCAGCGACTCGCGCCGCGGCCGGTACTTGGCCACCATGTCCAGACTGCGGCTCCACTCGCGCACCAGCAATTCAGCCTGGCTGCGCTCGCCAATCACCCACACCAGCCGGCCTTGCAAAGCCAGTTCTGCGCTGCGGCGTAGCCACACGCCATCTTGGCGCTCGTCGCTGGCCAGGTAGCGCAAGTCGACCGTGATGGCGGCATCGTCATTGCTATCGAGCACATGCACGTCGTCAGCGCGGCGGCCATCGCTGTAGCGACCTTGCCACGGAAAAGCGCGTCCGCGCATGCGTGGGCGTTCGGGCAATGCAAGCAGATCTTCGCAGGCCTTTTGGACCAGCTCACTGACCTTGTCGTTGGCGACCCCGATGTCCCGCCGCTCGCGCTCCCACTCCTCGCCCGCCGAAGACTGCAGCTTGTAGCCGGTGCGCTCAGAGTACCCTAGCAGGTTGGCCTGGCGCAGTGCGTCCAACGCCGCCTGCACGGCCGCCAGGTGATTGCCGCGGTCGAGGCGGTCATACAGGCACTGCGCCACCAGCGCGGCGTCGACGGTGCGCCGTTCTGCGGTAAGCTCCAAAAGGGCCACCGCTTTGGCCGCACGCGTTTGCTGGCCAGTGTTGTCCTGGCTGCAATGCGCCAGCAGCCGCGCCATCGAGGCCTGCACATCCGAATCCAGCGCCGTGTGCTGCACTTCATAGATGAGGTCGAGCGTGACCAGTGTGCCGACGTCGCGCTCGGCGAGTCGCTGCGCGCGAAACAACTCGCCCAGCATTTGCAGCAGACCGCGGATCGCCTGGTCGTCGCCCTGGGCCCGCGCAGAGCGGGTGCGCATCGCCGTGGTCATCTCCAGCAGCAGCTCAAAGTAGCCAGGCAACAGCGGATAGGACTCGACAAACTCGTCTGGCGTAACCCCATCGCAGCCAAACGCAAACAGCTGCAGGTCAGGCCGGTGTACCGCGAACAGGTGCCGCAACGCCTGCTCGGCCTCCGGCTTCTTGTGCAGCAGGCGCTTGTGCACCACGTCGCGGATGTTGGTGGGTGCCAGGTGAACCTGCAGCCGCCGCGGAAACCGCTCGCGGGCCCACGCCAAAAAGGAATCGTCGGCTTGTTCGTCGAGCTTTTGCTGCCCCAAGGCCAACAACCAGACCTTGCCCTTGAGTGCCGCGCCCAAAGCCGAAGAAAACGCGCGCAGGCGATCCACCCGGTCGCTGTTGCCCAGAACGTACTGCGAGACCTCGTCGACCACCAGGAACACGGTGGCGTTCGGCCGGCGAGCGCGCAGCATGTCGCCGATCGCCTTGACGGCGTCCTCTGGCGACTCGCCCCGTGGCGGTGCGCCGGCGCGCAGGGTGAACCAAGCCAGTGGGTCAGGATACCGATCGGGAAACATCCGGTGCAGCAGCAGCGAGAAGTCGTCCTCTGCCATCGCTTGCAGGCGCACTTCGCTCCATGGTCGGCCCAAAACCTCGACGCAGACCTGCAACAACCGCTGCCAGTGGCCATCGCGCTCCAGGGCCAACTCGTAGTCCGCCACAAAGCCTTGCGTGCAATAACCCAGCCGAGCCTGGACCTGGCGCAACGCAACCGTGTGAATGTGTTCGTGGTCGCGGGCGACGCTGCCCACGTCAAAGACCACCGCGACGGCTTCGTCGAGGCGCTGGCGCAGGCCTGTCCACGCCTGGCGCAACTCAGCGGACATGGGCGAGGTGTCGCGGCGCAGCCACGCTTCGGACAACGAACCGCCGTCCGGCAGTGCCATGCCATCGAGCGACAGCCCCAGCAGCTTGGCAAAGCTCGACTTGCCGGAGCCATAGAAGCCGGAGATCCAAGCGCAAGGCAGTTCGGGCCCGCCGGGCTTGGTCAGCTCGCCAGCGATGCCGGTCAGCAACTGCACGTACTGCTCGTGGATACCGGACGGCACCCGGCGGTGGTTGGGGTGGTCTGCCGGCCAACCGCCGGTGATGATGTACTCGCCAACCTCTTCCGCCACCTTTTGCGGCGTCTGTTCGTGGAAATACACCACGGGCGCGATGTTGCGGGTGACGTCGGAGGCGAAAATCTCACCGATGCGCATCGTGAACTCCACGGGCCTACGGATAAATGCGTGGCCGGTAGTCGTTGTCGGGGTTCAGTTCGCCCATGAACGACAACCCGGTCTTGCTGCGCCGTTCGCCGGGATACAGCAGCACCACCGGCACATTGTGGCTGTGGCCATCCAAGTGGCGCAACAGCGCGGACGAGCGATAGAACGGATAGAGCGCCCCAGCGCGACCAATCAGCACCAAAGTGCGGTCGACCTGGTCCGGGTGGCGGGCTACGTGCTCGGCGATGTGCCGCGCGCAATCGCCGGCCAGACCGTCTGGCCCTTCAATGACCGGGTGCAGCTTGGTCTTGAGGTACGTCAGACCGCGATCGGGGCCAGCACTGTTCAAGCGGCGCTCTGCTTCGACCAGGCGTTGCGCAAACCCGTCTGGCTGCTTGCGAATGCGCGCCAGAAACAGTAGCTGCAAATCGATGGTCAGCACCATCCATCCCGCAGCCACCAGCTCAGAGGCCAGGCGCTGCACTTCGCCGCGCAGCTTGAACTCATCGCGCGGGTCGTACTGCACAATCGCAAACCGATAGTTGCGCATCGTGCTGATCTGCGGGCCATCGGGATGAATCAGGTCGCGGCGCAGCGAAGTAAATGCCTCTTGAAGACTTGTGGCCTGCAGAGGCAGCTGGAACTGTTCCGCCATCTCACGCCTCCGGCTTGGTGGCGGGGCCAAAGCGGGCTGTGGCCCACGCTGACAAGTCCGGGTGCTGCCAGCCCATGTCGACCAGGTCGCCCTGCCGTCGAAACGTGAGTACAGACAGACTCTTGAGGCGACCCTCAAGCGCGGTGGCTTGCAGGCCAACGGAGCGCAAATACGGGTTGTCGATAAGGGTGTCCGCGAATTCGACAGACCGCAGCAAATACAGGAGGTATTCAAGTGCGATGTCGGGCACGCGCGGCATCCGGATCGGCCGCGGATCCATTGAGGATCCGACAAGGCCCGCCGACTTGGCCGCGGAAAGCAGCTTGCCTGCCACTTGCCGTTTGGAGGCCTTTTGCCAGCGCGGCGGCGCAAACTCGTCAACCCAATTGCTGGTCGCCGCAAAGGTCATGGTCGCATGGCCGCTGGCGAGTCTGGCGGGCAGAAACTCGCCTGTGAAGCTGCGGTACAGCGGATCCGTCAACTGCAGGTGCCAATGGCAAACCAGCCGACGCGCTTCCGGCGGCATGGCGGGCCAGCGTTGCAAAGCGGAGAGTGCTGCCGGGAATGCCGAGTAGCGCGCATGGAAATTGGCCAACAGGACTTTGGTGCGCGCGAGGCTCTTGCCACCAAACCAGTAGTGCTCGAATGCGAAGCCCGCAGACTGGGCAACATCAGCCGGCGGCACCGACCAAAACGCACGGCTGTCCTCGACTTGGAGCGCGCAGCGCATGATGCGTGTGTGGATTTCGGTGGTCTCGTGCATGCGACTCAACGCTCGCGAACAAAGTGGGGCATCGAATAGGCTTCGCCCAGCGGCAGCAGACCAGCCAACAACTTGGCAATGGTGGCTTCGAGGCCGAGTGGGGCCTCGCCAACCAGCCGCCGCCCGCCCGCTGTTGGCCGGTAGTCTGCGGTGCTCTGGCCGGCAAGCCAATCTGCAAACTGTGCACGCTGCCACGTAGGCGCTACCACGTGCGCGAGGTCTGGCAACGCCGCGATCGGCGAAGCGGTGGTCTTTAGGGTGGCCAGTCGTTCGTCGAGGCGCTCGTCGATGGCGAATCCGAGGTGAAACAGGGTGATCAGTTCGTTGGCAGAAGCGCTTGCGCTGCGCAGTTCCGCGTCGCGCCGCCGCGCCGCTTCGCGCACGGCTTGCAGCACGGCCCAGCGCCAAGTCTGCGGAAGAAGCCGCTGAAACAAGTCCTCGCCGCCAAACTCGCTCGCCAAGTCGCTGCGCCACCAGCCCAAACGCGGGGCTTCGCCACTTTCGCCGGCCCAAGCCACCGCGAGCTGCGCCGTCAGTGCGGCATCGAGTGCTGTGGTTGGCAGCACCGCCGGCGATGACCGAGGTTCCACGGCGTTCTGCTCGAATAGACCCACGCTTGCCTCCGTGGCCGGTACCGAGTTCTGCAACAATCTGCCCAAAGCGCCGCCGCACATATCGGACAAGTGCACGTTGCGGTGAATCGGGCCGCGCTCCGCTCCGAGCGGCGCGCCGAACGCGTCGGCATCGGCGGGCGCGGGCGCAATGCTGCGCGGTTGGTATTGAGGCGTCAACCTCTTTACCGACTCGCAAGGGAACCGCTGGGCCCCGCTGTGCGGCACCGGACCACAGCTTCCTTCCCGTGGTGATTGACTTGGAGTGCGTTTGATCCTGAAATCGGGCGTGGCGATCGCGATCGAGCGGCCGGCACCACGCCCCCGTAATAGGTCCCCTGCAAGCCCCCTTTCACCAACCGCTACCCCGCGATAGGGGCCAAAGGACCAAGCGCAAATGAAGACCCCGCGAATCGCCGCAAGCACCACAGCACGACGCCCAAGCGCGGTCACCGCGACACTGGTCTTCGCCACCATCGCTGCCACTGGAATCACCGCCTGCTCCGCCGACAAGACGCCCGCGGCCGCAACGTCCGCCACCACCGGCACCGGCCCCACCTGCACCACCGACCTCGACTGCGCCCAGGCCGTCAACCTCAAC
The DNA here is from genome assembly GCA_005792545.1 of Pseudomonadota bacterium. Lineage (GTDB taxonomy): Bacteria > Myxococcota_A > UBA9042 > UBA9042 > UBA9042 > SXRM01. The sequence goes on from SXRM01000086.1 coordinate 8,213, forward strand.
AAGTGGCGCGGCAAGACCAGCGCCAATCCGATCCCACCTTGCGCCGACCCCTACTGCAAAGCCGGCCGCTGCGACACCCGCGCGAAGCCAGTCGACACCCTCTGCGACGACGGCGACGCCCTGCCCTGCACCAGTGGCCAATGCGACGCCGCGGGCAAGTGCAACGTGCCACTGGTTCCGCTCATCGACAAAGACCAGTGCCTCATCGCCGGCACCTGCTACGCCGCCACCACCAGCCACCCGGACAGCACCAAGTCGGACAAGGCGAGCGAAAACGCCAAGTGCCAGCTGTGCAACCCCAGCCAATCACAAACCGAGTGGTCACCGCGCCCCGCCGGCAGCCCCTGCGCCGACGACAAGCTCGGCTGCACCCCCGACGTCTGCGACGCCAAGGGCACCTGCACCCACGCCATCCCGGCCGACAACTGCGCGTTTGAGGGCCAGTGCTGGAAGAAGGGTACGCTCAAGGAAAAAGAAGAGTGCGTCGGCTGCAACCCCGCCGTCAGCCAGACCGGCTGGAGCAACATGGGCAGCGACACCACCTGCAAAGACGACAGCAAGCCGTGCACCGACGACAAGTGCGACGGCAAGGGCGCTTG
>SXRM01000087.1 GCA_005792545.1 Pseudomonadota bacterium
CAACTTCAGGGACAATGCGAGCGCACAGGTGCACACAGCGCCAGAGGCCAGCGCCAGCTCGGTAACTACAGCGCAGCCCGACTCCACTGGCGACCGGACTGGCATCCCATCGCTTCGTGGTTATGAATACACCCTCTAAGGGCCCCGCCAAGAACTACTCGTTCTTTTCGGTGCCCGTTTGCTGGCTGGGTGGGTCGCAAGCTCGCGTCATTGCAAGCCGACTCGCCGCTGCCGTGTATCCACAGCGATCGAGTATTATTGGGCAGGCTCCTAAGCCTTTGATGACGCCACTGCGGGCGCTAGCCCAAGCTTGCAGGGTCCGCGATTTCGTGTAGCTTGAGCACGCCGCCGCGCCGCCCCCTTGGCGTTGCACGCGAGACGCGGCATCAGCCACAACGGCAGGCTTGGAGGTCGAGATGGTGACGGCGCGGATGGTCCTTGCGCGTGCAGTCGCGGTTGTGGCGACGGCACTGGTCGGCGCTGTCGCCACGACGCCCGCTTTTGCCGAAAAGGTCATCTGGCACTACGACTCGCTGCCGTCGATCATGGACGAGCTGGCCACCGGCATGAAGCTGCACCCGATGTACGCGCATCCCGGGTTTGTCAAAGGCGAGGGCTGGGGGGTGCTGTTCAAGCCCAAGCCGACGGACTACCCGGTCAAGATCCTGACCGTCGAATTCGTGATGGCGCAGGCCGAAGGTGCGCAGCCGCAAAAGGGCGACTTCGCCATTGAATTCTACAACGACGATGGGGTTGGGCCTGCGCCCAAGGGCCCGCCCATCTGGACGATTACCACCAAGGACTTCGCCAACGGCGGCAACATCGGCCAACCGGTGGTCGGCAACACGGGCATGGTCTACCAGTTCGACTGGACCAAGCCCGAGAATCACCCGCCGCTCATCGACAAAGGCAACATCTACCTCGTCATCCGGTATCTGGGCGAGTCGGCGAGCCTGGAGGCGATGTGGGGCAAGCTTGAGTGCACCAAGGTCAGTCTGGGCGCGGGTCTGGATTTGTGCGGCTGCCAGCCACTGGCGGCATTGACTGAGCAGAAGGCCACCATCAAGGGCGTGAACCTGATGAACATCGTGTGGCCCATCGGCACCTGTGCCGGCGCCAAGCAGTGGAAGTTCGTCGAGCAGGTCAGCACCACCAACCTGGACATGAAGGGCAATTTCGTGCTGCGCATGGGCGTGGACGGCGTGGCGCCCATCGACACCGATGCCGGCAGCACCGGCGGCGATACCAGCGCGGCCGACGCCGGCGGCACCACCACCGATGCAGGCAGTACCGTCAAAGACACGCTCGTTCCGGTGCAACCGCCCGAAATCACTGGCGTGACCCCAGCGTTCGGCCCAGTGGACAAGCCGGTGTCGATCGACATCTACGGCAAGAACTTCCAAAAGGGCCTGGTCGCCAAGCTCGGCACCGAAGCCATCAAAGTGCAGGACGAGACGGTGACGGCGACTGGCTTTTCAGCCGTCGTGGTCGGCGTACCCGTCGGTACCTACGACCTGGTGGTCAAGAACCCCGACGGCCAGGTCGCCTTCAAGACCGCCGCGTACACCGTCAAAGCCGTTGAAGCCGCCGACGTCCAGGAGACCACAGCCACGCCGGAAGTGACGTCGGCGCCGGAGATCACGCCCGAGGCGGCGTCGGCCGGGCCGTTCACTGTCGAAAACGTGGCGCCGTCGTGCGTCGAGAACCGCCAGGATGCGCAGTTGGTGGTGTACGGCACCGGCTTTGTCAAAGGCCTGCAGCTCAAGGTGGGTACGACTGCGCTGGTCGCCGTCGACGTCGTCAGCACCGGCAAGGCTACCGGGCTTTTGCCCAAGGGCGTGGAGCCCGGCACCTACTCCCTGTTCGGGACGTTGCCGGGCGGCGAACAGAAAGCGCTCGCCAACGCCGTGCGCGTGACCACCAATTGCAGTCCGGCAGTGGTGGGCGCGCCTGCCAGCAGCGGCTGCAGCGCTGGTTCACGTGGCAACCCGTTTCTTGCCGGCCTGGTGGCGCTGTTCGTTGGGCTTTTGGTGGCGTTTCGTGCGCGGCCGGCGTCGGCGCGAATCCGGCGGTAATTCAAGGCTTGCGTACAGCTAGGGATCCATCGTGTCTGCACCAGACGGCCCGTCCCCTGCAAACTGACCCGCGCGCAAGAACTGCGCAACCCGCTCCCGCACCGCTGGATCGTCCATGATCCAGGTGTGGGTGGCAGGTACTTCCAAATAGTGGTGTGCCAGGTCGGGCCGCGTCTCCGCAGCGGCCACCGTGCCGTCGCTCGCCAGATCGGCAGGCAGTACGCCCAGCGCACGCGTCGCCCACGACACCGGGTTTCCCCAGTGCAGACCGGCCGTGCCCGCGATGACACCAATAGACGCAATCGTGCCCGGCGGATGCCAATCGTCTGGCGGTTGCGCCACTTGCCCGCCAGCAGGGCCATAGAACCACTGGAATAGCCGCCAGTCTGCGAACGCGCGCGCCACTCGGCTGCCGCGCACCGGAGGCGCCAGCATCACCAGATGGCCGATCGGCAGGTGGCGAGCCAGGTGTAGCGCGACGATGCCCCCGAGCGAGTGCGTTACCGCGTGCACCGGCCGCGTCAGTACTGCCGCGCCATGTGCCGCCACCAAGCCGTCCCGCACCGCCAGCGCCGCCTCGGCAACGGGTACGCGCCGCGACGGCCAGGTAAAGTTCCACGTCGCATAGCCGCGTCGACGCAGATCGGTATCAAGCCCATCCATCGACAGCGCCGTCCGCGCCAGGCCATGCAGCAACACGACTAGTGGTTGAGTTGCCAATCCCTAGGCGTCCTTCGGCGCTGGCCGCTCGAACAGCGGCACCATGTCGGCCGGTCGGTACTTGTCGACCAGCCGCACGACTTCGTCTTGCAGACGGTCGCGAGTAGCCCGCAGCGCCACCAGTTCGCGGCGCAGCACCGCGATGCGGCCGGCGGTCTGCAGCATCTCCCACACGCGCAGTCCAGTCTCCAGCGCCCGCAGCGCTGCCCAACCGCTGACCGGCAGCAGCACGGCCAACGCCAGCGCCCACGGCCAGCCCACAAACCAGCCGACCAGGCCAATCATGCAAGCGTGCAGCAGCGGCACCAGCACCAGGCCCATCATCAGCTTGGTGGTGCCAATCACATCCTTGCGCGGCGAAAACCGCACGCCAAACAGGCCAATGACCAACGCCACCGGCCCCTGCAGCACCAGCCCCGGCAGCGCTAGCGGTGCCCACACCAGGGCGTCGAGCAACCGCAGTGCGCACTTGCCCGCGACCTCCCACGGGCCGACATGGCGCAGCACGTCGCCGTCGTCGAGGTCCAGCTGGCGCAGCCGCTCCAGGTAGGCGCGCACTTGCACCAGCAACGCCTGCACGTCTGGCAGATCTTTGACCTTGGGGTACGCGGCGTTGAAGCGCCGTGCCAGCTCGACCCGCTGCCACAGGGCGATGTCTTGCGGCTGGTACAGCCGGCGCACGGCGTTGAGCAGGCGCGCCGTGTCCCAGTCTTCGGCGTTGACGGTCAGCTCGCGTAGCGCCGTGTCGATGTCCGTTGTCAGCTGGCGCGCCGCCAACTTGTCGTCGCGCAGGTAAGCATGGCGCCACTCTTCGCCGACTTCGATCGGCGCACCGTACTGCACCACCACCCGGCTGCGAAAGCGCTTGGGGTGCAAGTAGGTCAGACCGACTGGCACCACATCGACCACCTGATCGTGGCGGTGGGCGGTGTCGAGCGCGATGCGTGCCGCACCGGTCTTGAGCTTTTGCAACTGTGCTTCGTCGTGGCTCAAACCCTCGGGAAAGATCCCCATCGCTCCGCCGCCGGCCAGCACCTGCGACATGGCGTCAAACATCGAGGCATTGTCGACGTTGGCGTGGTCGCTTTTGCGCTGCACGGGCACCGCGCCAACGCCGCGCAGCAGCAGACGCATCGGCAGCGTCTTGAACAACACGTCCTTGGCCGCCAGTTGCACCGGCCGCGGACAGGTGACGATAATCAGCAGCGGATCGATGAGCGAATTTGGGTGGTTGCCACACAGCAGCGCCGCACGCGCCCCTTCGTCGGGCACGTTCTCGCGGCCGATGACCTCGACCTGGCGAAAGAACACGCCGACCGGCACCTTCAAGATGGCGCGCAGGATGTGGTAGAGCAGCACGTCGCCCTCGCCGGCCGGCGGGATCGCGTCAGGTCGGGTTGGTCAAGTAGCCTGAAACGCGCCGCGGCGCAAGGCGGCCACAACCGGGCAAGACGGACTCAGGCTGATAGGCTAGAACGACCGCGAAGCCTGCAGGCCGATGCTGCTGAAGTTGTCGGCCGTTGAGCGGAAGTCAAAGAACGGAAAGCGGTAGGTCTTGCCGTCGGCCGAAAACGGCGGCGACGCGGTAAAGCTGTACAGCGACGCGCTCCAGATGCCGTCGGCGTCGATGTTGTAATTGAGCGAAGCGATGCCCCACTGGGTGTCGACGCGGCCGCGGCCGACCCGGGCGTATTTGCCGGTGTACTCGTCTTGCCGTGCATCGAAGTAGCGAAAGCCGTTGAACAGCATGTAGGTCAGGCCGCACGACCAGCGGTCGTTGATTTGAAAGTTGGCGACGGCCAGCGAACGAAACGCGAAGGAGGTCAGGTTCGAGCCCGTGGCAATGTTGCCGTTGGACAGCGCCTCGGCACCGCCCGTGCGGGTCAGCGCCAGGGCGACGTCGTTGGTGCCCACTGGCTCGGTCGACGATTGGGTGTACTTGTTGAAGTTGTTCAGCACACCGATGCCGGCCACCAGTAACAGCTTGCCGCCTAAGAGGCCGCCTTTGTTGAAGTTCATGGTGGGCGTCAGCGACGTGTAGCGGCCGACGTACTTGCTGGCACGCGATACCGGAATGTTGCCGACCAGGCCCAGGCTCATGCCGATGCCACCCGGCAACCGAAAGGCCTTGGTGCCGCCCTTGCCGTCGCTGACCCGCGGTGACCAACCCAGGTTGACAATCATGTCTGAGACCGAGGTGTCGTAGGGGCGCGAGGCGCCAGAATCCGCGTTGGTGACAAGATTCTTGTTCACATTTTGGGTCGCTGTCAGGTTCAGACCCGGCATGATCGCGTAGGTGGCCGACAGCGTTAACGTCATGTCCAGCCCGGTACGATTGGCCTCGCCGGTCACGAGCGCGCCGCTGGGAATCGACGGCGCCAGTGCCACAGACCCGGTTAGCGGAAACGCCTCAGAAGGTTTGGACTTCTTCTTGGCGCTGCCGGCGGTCTCCAGGCCGGCCGCTGCCGCGGCGGCTGCTTGCGCATGGCCGTCGGCGGCTTGCAGGCCCGCCGTCACCACCGTGATCGCGACCGCAGCGACACGCACCGACGGTATCTGGAAGAACAAGGGAAATCGTGAAGAAATCTGCATCGCTACACTCCGCGCCCGATTCTGCGCTGTCGCTGCGGGCAACGGCTGCGGACCGGGCGTGTGGCGGCCAAGGCCGCGCGACCAAAGGGAGAATCTGCCGCACCACCTAGAAGTGGGCAGGCAAAGGCGTCGGACGCTAACAGAAACCAGTGGGCGTGACAATCGAAATTACCGGAGGTCAACCGTCGCTTGACACGCCTGCGCCACGGCCGATTTGCGCGTGTCCCACGGGTGGTCGCGGTGCTGTTGGTGCGCGCTCCAGCGGGCCTTTGGACGCAATTGTCAAGCGCTTCGCAGGCTTTTTCGACTTGTCGCGGTCTGGCTGGTGTGCCTCGCCGCGGCAGAAGCGCTTGCCGCGCCAGCGTTCCCGCTGGCGCCCGATGCCCAGCACGACGCCCAACCGCTGGAAAGCGGAACGGACATCGACGAACTCGACGACGAGCGCCTGCCGCCGAGCCGTCTGCGCGCCGATTTGCTGGCCGACACACCGCTGCACAGTCGGCGCGGCCACGGCTGCCGGGGTGACGACCAGCCCGTACTCAATTCGAGCGCGGTGGATCGCCTGTTGAGGCCGCTGCGCAGCTAGCCCGATTCGACCGGCGCGGTGGCGGGCGGCAAACCGTGCTCTCCTGGCGCGCGAGTTGACCGGACTCCGTCCCCAAGATTGCCTTTGCGATGCCCGCAGCGCGGCCCTGACCGCCTGCGCTCGCAAGCCGCGTCGTCAGTCCCTTCCTTCCCAACGAAACTGCGCCGGCTTGTCCGCCCTGGGCCCACATCGCCCGTGACCGCAAATGCAAGCGCGACGCCGCCCGCCAGTGCGCACAGCGCCGGGCGACGACGGAGACCCAACGTGATCAAGAAACGCCTGCTGCATTTTGTGGACATGCACGGCGACGGTCGCTACGTAGACCTGCTGCGCGGGCGCTTTGCGATCAATGCCTTGCGCGACGTGGCAGCGGGCCCCGTGGTCGCCATCCCGCTGGCCAAGGGTTTGCGATCGCTTCGGGGCTGCGGCCGGAGCAGGGCATCGTCGGCGGTGCCGTGGCGGGCCTTGTCGGTGCGCTGGTCGGCGGCAGCAAGTACCAGGTCTACGGCCCGACCGCAGCCTTCATTTCAGTCATCGCCGGCGCAGGGCATGCCCACCACCAGCAGGTCGAAGGCCGCCGTGCCACGGTCATCGCCGACATCTTCGTCGAACTGCGGGTGCTGGACCCGGTCAAGGCCGTCTTCACGCCGTGCCGGAGCTGACCACCGCCCTGTAGCGGCTACCCGCCTTTGTTCGGCACGGGATTGGCCCGACTGTGGCGCTTGTCTTTCGCTGCCGCCTTGCCCGTCGCCGCGCCGCCGAGCGCCTTGGCTTTCTGCATCGACGCGATCAAGAACTCGGGTCGGCTCGGTTGGTAGTAGTACGGAAAGCCGCCATTGTTGCTGACGATGTCGTCGACCGTTGAACCGTCGGGCCGCAAGAACACGATGCGCGGCACGTAATTGCCAAACCTAGCGAATCGATTGACGATATCCATGGGCGCCGTGCCGCTGTTGACGTGGACCATCACCAGGCCGCTGGCCAGCTTGTGCACATCTTTGTTCGACTTGAACACCTCGCCGAGCAACGTGCACTTGGGGCAGGCGTCGGTGTAGAGCAGCAGCAGCACCAGCTTCTTCTTGGCCGCAGCCTGCTTGAGGCCCGCCTGCCACTCATTCCAGTGAATCGGACCCTCAAACCGGATCTCAGCCTGCGCCTCACTTGCATGGGTCAACAGGCCGACAACCGAGGCTATCAAAGCCACAACTGCAAGCCAGACCCGACCAAATGTGCTGGTCTGCAACAAATCTGCCCTTGTCATGGTGCGCGTGCGCCCGCCCGTGCCGCCCGTGTGCGGCCGCTGGTAGTGTAGTCGCTGCCGTGCTTGCACGGTAGGGGCTGTTGCGCCGGCCGCGCGGCTTGCCTCGCACCCGCCTTTTGCGCAAGATGCCGCCATGCAGCGCGCACTTTGTTTGGTGTTTGTCCTTCTTGTCCTGGCGGCGGCGGCTTGTTCGCCCACGCAGACCTTTGGCACCGTGGACGGCATGCGCTGCTCTAATTTCGGCGACGAGGTTTGCTCGCAAGAAAGCGGCTTTCCGCGGGCACGCTGCGACTTCGACAGCACCTGGCACATCCTGGAGCACTGCGGCGCTGCCACCTGTATCGTCGAGAACCTGAGCGGCGGCCAGCACCGCACGCGTTGCGGCAACAGTCCCTCGACCGGCGGCGGCAGGCGCGTCGTCGACGCCAACGGCGGCCCGCAAGACGCCTCCGAGGATGTCGACATCGCTGCTGGCAACCCCTGGGATGCCGCGGTTGAGCCCAAGAAGGATGTCGCTGCGCCAACGCTGGTGGCCTGCGGCGGGTACAGCTGCGACGGCAAGGAAATGTGCACGTTTGTCGGCACCTGCGAGTCCAAGGCCTGTCCGGCGACCTGCACGCATGGCCAGCGCTGTATCTTTGGCACTTGTCAGACCCACTGCTACGGGACTTGCGCAAGCACCGAGTTCTGCAAATTCGCCACCGACAGCAAGTCCGCCGACGAGTGCAGCAAGCTCGGCTGCACCCCGCCGCTGGACCTCGGCACTGCGGTCGCCGCCGTCGAGCTGCTCCTGCCCTCCACGCCAACGGCCGCGTGCGCTCACCTCAAAGCGGCGACGTTGCCGCTCAACAAGACACTTGCTGGGGTCCAGATCACCGCCACCGATCTCGAGGCGGGCATCAAATACGGGCAGGAAACGCTGGCCTTCGCGGATCTCGGCGGCCTCGCCGACGTCGCCATGGTCGCCCGCGAGACCAACGGCAAGGCGTGCGACGGCAAGACGCCCTGCGGCCTGGTGCTCAGCAAGGGTGAGAACCTGCACCCCAGCGTCACGGCAGTTCCAGGGGCCTGCAAGCTGCGCTGGAACGCCGACGCCAAGGGCCGATACGCGCAGCTGCCGGTTCCCCTGCGCCTGGGCCTGCTGCGCGTGCCGCTGGTTGTCCGCGATGCCCAGGTCGACATCGCCTCTGACCTCAAAAGCGCCGAAGTGTGCGGCGTCGTGACGCAGGCCGACCTGGACGCCGCATTGTCCGGTCTGTCGAGCACCAGTGGGCCGGGCTTTCAGCTTAAGCAGGTCGCGCTAACCAGCGCCGGCAAGGCCGACATCGACACGGACGGCGACGGCAAGCTCGACGCCCGCTCGGTGGCGCTGACGTTCAAGCTGCAGAGCGCTATCTTGACCAAGTGGAGCCCGTGACCGCGCGCCTGCCGCCAGCCCCCGCTACGCTGTTCAGCCCCGCCGGCCACTTGCTCGACGGCGTCTATGCGGGTGGCGTGGCCGACCCGGACATCGGCGTCCGCGGTGCGCTCGGTTGCCTGCGCCAAAAAGAGTGGCATTACCTCTCGGTGTGCACCACGACCCACTTCGTTGCCGTGGCCGTCGTGCAGTTGGGGTACCTGGCCAATGCGTTTGTGTATGCGGTCGAGTTGGGCGACCGGACCAGCGGCCCCTGGCAGTGGGAGGCGCTGAGTCCCCTGGGTCGCGCCGCGTTGTTTGCATCGGCCGCAGACCGCGGGGTGACCGACTGGCAGAGCCGGCACGGCCGCATCGTTATCGCCGGCGACCGCAGCGGCTGGCAAGTCGACCTGGACGTGGCGCTGCGCAACCGCGGCGAGTCGCGGCCTTTGCGCGGCCGAATCAGCGTAGCGCGTGCCGAACCGCTGGCCCTGGTGCACAGGCTGCCGACCGGCAAGCCGGCCTACACCGAAAAGGAGGCGGGGCTGCGCGCCGACCTCGACCTGCGCTTGGGCGACCAGACGCTGCGCGAATCGGGCCTCGCGACCAGCGACTGGACCCGCTCGTTGGCGCAGCGCGAGACGCGCTGGAAGTGGGCGTCGATGGTTGCGCAATTGCCCGATGGCCGGCGACTAGGGCTCAACTTGTCGGCCGAAGTGTATGACGACGCGCGCGGGCACGGTCGCGAAAACGTGGTGTGGCTTGATGGCGCGCTGCAACCCCTTGGCGGCGTGCGCTTCACTGTGCCAGCTGCCGCGGATCAACACACCTGGCGCATCGACAGTCTGGATGACGGCGCCGTGGCGTTGCGCTTCGAGCCGGCGGGTGCGCGCCGCCAGGACCTGGATCTCTTGGTGGTCGCCAGTCAGTTCGTGCAGCCGTTCGGTCGTTTCTTTGGCCAACTGGCGGTCGGCGGCGAAGTCATCGCCGTGGACGGCGCATTTGGTGTCGTCGAAGACCATCGGGCACGTTGGTAGGGGCTCGCAAAAAATCTACTCGATTTTCTACGGGCGCCCATTTGCCAGCTCGGTGGCTCGCAAGCTCGCGTCTTTGCAAGCCGACTCGCCGCTCCGCCGTCTGCCGAGGTCGACTGAGTTATTCTTTGACATGCTCCACGCGGTTCTCGCCCCAAGATTGCCGGATCGCGCAATTTCCTTGGGGGGTTCAGCAAACTGTGATAGATTGTGAACGTCGGCGCCGCCCTGTCGGCGTACGAGGTTCCGATGAGTACCAGCGGGCCCCCCCGTCAGCCCGGGCCGCCCATGCGGCACATTGCCGGTGTCGGCTATCAGGCACCCGGTGCGAGTCAAGCCGCGTTTCGATCGGAGAGCAGCCGTCAGCCATCAGAGCGCGCCAGCGGCGAGCACACGGCCACGCCACGCCACGGTCACGTTGTGGTGCCGTCGCCCGGCGCCGCGCCGCCGCCGCGCGCCGTCGGTCGCGTGTCGGGTGCGTTCCATGCGCCCGCGCCGGCGCTGGAGGTGCCGCCGGCCGTCATCGTCGAGCACACCGACTTTCTGTCGCTGATCGGTCAGCTCGGTGTGCGGCCGACCCTGCAGGAGCGCGAGCTCGCCGTCATCGCCACCCTTCTGCTGCGCTGCTCCGCCGCCGAGGGCCGGGTGATGGTCGCGGAAGGACAACCGGCGGACCATGCTTTCTTTCTCATCGTCGGCATTGCCGAGGTGTCGCAACCGGGTCAGGGGCGGTCAGCCGCGTTCGACGTCATCCAGCCCGGGTCGTTCTTCGGCGAAGGCGCGGTGCTCGGTGACACCGTTCACGGCTACACCGTCACCGCTGGCCCGGGCTGCGTGCTGTTTGCGCTGAGCAAGGCGGCGATGGCGGATTTGTGGCAACGCGACCGGTTGCTGGGCCAGCGCGTTCACGCCGCGTTTGCAGCGCAATTGACCTACCGGCTGCGCCAGCGCGGCTGGTAGCCCCAGTCGACCCCAGACCCCGCGACTGCCCCAGTACCAGAACGCCAACTGCGGCCGCCGTCGGTGGCCAGCGCGGGCTGCGGGCTGCGCGCGCGGCCGACGTTCCGTGCAGCTTTGCCGGCAGACCATGGACCGCGCGACCACGGTGGCCCTATGCTTGCGCGCCTTCCGGCCCGGCCCGGCCCGACCAACGCCTTGACCGACCCCGCTCGCCCGCAACTGTCGCCCGACCGCTGGGTACTGGCCTGGTGGCTGCTTGTCGCTTTTTGCGCCGGCCTCGCGGTGTGGCCGCTGTGGGCCGGCCACTGGCTGCCGCTGCACGACGCCGCGCAGGTCGCGCACCAGGCGTCGGTCATCTGGGACTGGAACGTCGAACCGGTGTTCCGCCGCGACTTTGTGCGCGCGCCGTTTCCGACCCCCAACTTCTTGGGCATCGCGCTGCTCACCGCCCTGGCCCCGTTGGGTGGTGTGCTGCTCGCCCATAAGGTGGTGCTGACTTTGTGCGTGCTCGGCGTCATTGCGGCGTCGGGCTGGCTCCTGCGCGCTGCCGGTCACAGCCGCTGGCTGCTGCTGGCTGCGCTGCCCTGGGCCTGGCACCAGGAGATGTACATTGGTCACCTGGCGCACAGCGTCGGACTGCCGCTGTTTTTGGCGGCGCTGGCGGCGCACCTGGGGCTAGTTCGCGCCCCCGGGCCTTGGCGGGCCCTGCTGGTCGCGCTGCTGATAGGCGTCCTGGCGATTACGCACCTGCTGCTGTGGGTTGTAGCGACGCTCATGCTGCCCGTGCTCGGTTGCGCCAGTGGCTGGACGCCGGGGCGCTGGCGCGGGGCTGCCACCGGTCTAGTCCGCGACTTGGGGCTGGGCATGCCCGGCTGGGCGCTGGTGGTGCCGTGGTACATGCGCGACGTGGCGCCGACGGGGCATCTGGCCGAGCTTGCCGGCGAGTGGCGCCTGCCCATCGACAACCTGCGCACGGTGTTCGGCCAGATGTTCGATGTGTTCGCGCCGCGCGGTGGCGCGCTCGACAGCCTGCCGGACCTGCTGTTCAACCGGCCCGGCGACCTCATCAGCGCGCTGTGGTGCATCGGCATCGGGCTGTGGGTGCTGGCGACGATTCGGCAGCCCCGCGACGGCGCGCCAAGCCTGGGCTCGCGCTATCTGGCACTGGCGACCGGTGGGCTGGCCGTAGCGTTTTTCGTGTTTCCCGTCCACGTGTTTCGGCCCGTATGGATCCACGGCCTCGGCGGGCGGCTGGTGGCGCCGCTGCTGCTGGTGGCCGCGCTGGCCCTGCGCTTGGACCCGACGCGGCCGGCGCCCAATGCGAGGCTGCGCGCCTGGGCCGGCTCCGCGGCACTTCTGGCCGCCGCGGTGTGGCTGCCGATCTCGACCGTGCGCTCGGCGGTGCTGGTGCAGCCCGAATTCGACCACATGGCCGAGGCGCTGGCCACCATCCCGCGCGGCAAGGCGGTGCTGGTCCTGCGGCCGGATTTCGAGAGCCACTGGATGCAGATGCACATCTTTGCCGACGTCGGCCAGTACGCGGCGGTGCTGCGCGGCGCCGCCGTGCCACAGGTGTTCATCGACCCGGTACTGCAGCCGGTGCGCACCGCCGCCGGCCGCATTCGCCCCGCGCCGCCGGGCGACGACCATGAGCGCTTCAACTGGCACGATCACGGCCGCTACTACGACTACGTGGCACTGTTTCGCAATCCGTTCGCCGCCGAGCCGCGCTACGAGGCGCTGCTGCGCAGTTGGCCGCGCGTGTACCAGCGCGGCAAGTGGCAGGTGTTCCAGAACCTGCACCCCGAGTCGTGGCCGCCGCCGCCGCCGGCCGTCTCGCCGCCGCGCGACCCCGACGCCCAGATCGCCGAGTCGATTGCCGACACCGTCGGGTCGATGATGGGCTTGGGCTGGACGCTGCCGTACGCGCTGGACCCCGAGTTGGTGCAGCGCGACGAGACGCTGCGCGCGATGCTCGGCCTGCCGTCGCGCAACCCAGGCGCCGACTTGCCAGCACCGCAAGCCGTCACCGAGACCGGGATGGAGCGGCAACTGGCGCCACTGCCCGAGCCGGTGACGACCGATGTCGCTCCTGCGCCGTCGCCGCTGTTCGTGCCCAGGGCGCTGGCATTGCCGCCGTCGATCGTCGCGCCGGTGCCAGTCACCCCGCCGGTACGCCCTGACCCGTCGCGGTAGCGCTGCGCCGCCCGCCGAACGTGTTACATTGCACCATGCGGGCGCTCCGCTCGCTTTCGGTTCAATCGTGGAACGCAGCGGCCTTTCGCTCTTTGGCATCCCGATCACGGTCTCGCTGTGGCACTTCGTGTGGATGCTGGTGCTGCTGCACAACGTCGATGTCGGCGACATGGGCTTTGCCGGCACCGCGCTCTTCATCCTGATGGCCAGCTTCTCGGTGCTGGCTCACGAACTCGGGCACGCTGGCGTGGCCAAAGCCCTGGACCTTGACCCCGAGATTCATCTGGTCAGCCTGGGCGGCATCACCCGCCACGCCCCGGCGCGCAAGCCCTGGCAAGAGTTCGCGATCGTGCTAGCTGGGCCGATGATGAACTTTGCGCTGGCCGCGGCCTTGTACCTGGGCCGCAGCGTGCTGCCGCCCAATGCGGCGCTGCTGACCAGCTTGGTGGTGGACATCAATGTGGTGTGGGGCATCTACAACCTGCTGCCGGTGTGGCCGATGGACGGCGGCCAGCTGATGCGCATCGCGTTCAAGAAGTTCCTGCGGCCGCTGCTGGCGGATCGCTTGACCCACGGGATTTCCATCGCGGTCGCGCTGGTGATTGGCCTGCTGTTGGCGCGGATGGGGTTCTTTATCGCCGCGATCTTTCTGGCGATGTCGCTTTTGCAGAACTGGCGCATGCTGCAAGACGTCAACGACAGCCACGACGCCAAAGTGCAGCAGAAGCACAGTCGCGTGCGCGAACTGGTGACTGAGGCGCGTAGTGCCTTCGAGCAGGCTGACTTCGCGACGGCGACGCGCCTGGCCCACCTGGCCAAAAGCGAGCCCTACCTGTCGCAGGAAGAACTCGACCACATCTGGCATCTGCTGGCCCTGTGCGAGGTGCGCGTCGGCCACTATGAGCAGGCCATTCGCTACGCGGAGCGGTTGCCGCAGTCCGCGGACATGGCCGCGGTGCAGGCCTACGCGCTGCAAGCGCTGGGGGACGGCAGCCGTATCAAGCGCTTCTTGGCCTCGCCGTCTGCGGTGCTGCTGAGTGCTGAACGCATCGAGCAACTGCAAGACCAGGCGCGCGTCACCGCGTAGCTGCGGCTGGACCGCGGCGGCCCAATGCGCCGTGAAAGAAGGTAAACCCAGCTTGCGATCGCCGCAGGCATGGGCATCGTGTGTCTGACGACTGCGCGCAACCAGGCTGCGCGCGCGAGCCGCGATGCCGCATCCCCCGCGACCGCCTCCCGCACCCCGACCCGGCGCCCGGCCGCCTGAGCGCGAGTTGTGCGTTATCGAAATCGGTGACGGCTGGGCCATCCGCTGGCGCGGCGAGCTGCGGCTGCTGGCGACGTTTGAGACCATGCGCCAAGCCCTCAATGCCGCGCTGCATCAGGCTTGGCAAGCCAAGGTCGATGTGCTGGTGCAGCAGCGGGACGGCAGCATGCACCGCATGCGCCCGCTGCAGCCGGTCGAGCCCGAGCCCCGGCGTCGGCGCGGCGGCGGGAGCAGTACAGAGCGCTAGCTCGGCAGTACCTTGCACCCACGGGCCCACTGCGGCCCGCCCGACACATTGACACCATCGCCCCTTGCACCGATCCTTGCGGCCCCTTGGCGGCAGCAAGGCCGCAGCATCAGGTGTCCCATGCGCGCAGCCCGCTTGTCGTTGCCCTGCCTCGCCGTCGCCGTCGTCTGCAGCCTCCCCGCGGTCGCGGTCGTGGCGGCTCCGCCGGCCAAACCCGTCAAGGTGGACCCCAAGCTCAACGCCGCGGTGGTGCTCAAGTCCGGCATCAAGTCGGCCGATTTCGTCGCGCGCGGCATGGCGTATCGCGGCCTGCAGTTCGAGAAGGACCGCGAAGGCGCCAAGAAGCTGCTTGAAGACGGCGCGACCGACCCGCAATGGGTGGTTCGCGCAGGCGTGGCCCAGGCCTTCTACGCCCTCAAAGACGTCCGCTGGCGCAAGGTCGTGCACGACGCGCTGGTGATGCCGGTGCTCAGCCCCCTGGAGGTGCTGCCGGTGCTCGACGACATGCTCGACAAGGACCAGCTGGCGCTGATTTTCGAGGTGCTCGGCGACAAGGAGCATGAGCAGCACGACAAGGTGATGGCGGCACTGCTTCGTCGCGACCGGCCGCACCTGGTGCCGCTGTTCGTGCAGGGCCTGGCCAGCAAAGACGCTCTGGTCGCCCAGACGCTGCTCAAAGGCCTGGTCAAGCTCAGCCCGGTGTTGCAGGTCAAGATCCTGGATGCCATCGCCAAGGCGCACGCGGCGAACGATGTCGTGACCAAAGCCCTGCTCGAAGTCGCCGCGGCCAGCCACGAAAAGCTGCCGACCAGCTACCTGAACCTGGTCAAGACCAAGGACGGAGCGCTGCTGGACAAGGTCACGGTCATGCGCGCCCGCCATGGCGATCGGGCTGTTGCCAAGGCCATGGTGGCGATGTGCTTGCGTCTCAAGGACAAGGAACAGTTGGCGGCCTTGCAGGCGCTCAAGCCCATTTCGAGCAAAGAGGACGCGGTCCTGCTCAAGCCCATCTTGGAGCAGGGGCCGTCACACGAGACGTTGTTTCAGGTGTACGAGTTGCTGGCGCGTGCTGGCGATCGCTCGATGCAAAAAGAGGCCGAAAACCTCGCGGAATCGACCGACGTCGATGTGCGCGCGACGGGCGTGTTCTACCTCGGTTGGGTCGGTGGCGCCGGTCGCATCGGCGACATGCACCGCTACCTGCAAGACGGCATCCCGGCTGTGCGCATCGCCGCCGCGCGCGTGCTCGGCTACATCGCCAGCCACATCTCGGTCGGGCCGCTCAAAGAGGGTATCGAGCTGGAAAAGGACGAGCGGGTGCGCATGGAGATGGTCCGCGCGCTGGCGGGCATCCGCCACAAGGATGCGTACCAGGCGCTGATGTTCTTTACGCGCGAAAAAGACCCAGAATTGCGGCGGGTGGTGGTGCGGGCGCTCGCCGATTCGGGCGATGCTGTGGTGCGGCAGGGGTTGCAAAATGCGCTCAACGACAACGATCCGCGCATCCGCAGCGAGGCGGTCCGCGGCTTTATCCTGAGCGATGTCGCCAAGGCCGTCGACGTGTGGAAGCGCGCCATCCGCTGGCTGCCGCCGGGCGTGGTCCTGGACCTGACCCGCGAGATGAGCAAGACCATGGAAGGCTTTATCGAGCTCGCGCTCGCCGACGGTGGCAAGGACGACAATGGCGTAGCGGTGCGCGAAGAGGCGCTCGTCGCGCTGCACCTGCTGCCCGAGGCCGAGACGCGCATCCTGTTCAAGCTCTTGGAGCAGACGCAGGAAGAGGACTTGAAGATCCGCATCTTGCGCGCGCTGTTGGACCTGGACAAGGCCAAGGTTGCCGTCGCCATCAAGTCCACGGCGCTGCAGTCCAGCCCGCGGGCGCGGATGGCGGCGATTCGCATGCTCGGCAAGCTCAAAGGCGACAAGGAAGCGCAGGAATTCCTGGTGCGCTTCTTGGACGAAGCCGACGAGCGCATTCGCATCGCCGCGGCGCTGACCATTTTGGGCGGCTGAATTCCTTGATAGCTGGCCGTGCAATTGCCTTGGGCGGTGCGCTGCTGTGGGCCGCGCTGGCCAGCAGCTGTGCCGCGCCCGCTGGCGACCCGGTCCGCGATGTTGCGGGCGAAGCACGGGCCCTGGTGCATGGCCTGGGTTCGGCTCGCAACTGCCTCGGCGACCAACACTGCACCTTTGGCGCCACCCGTGGTGTTTGCGCGCTCGGCACTTGCATGGGCCTACTGACCGCCGACCAGCGGCCGCAGCGGCAGGTGGTACTGGAGCGCATCGGCGCGGCCGACGACAAGCTGGCAGCGGCGATTGCCGACCTGGTCCGGCCGATGGTCGACAAGGCCGAACTGTCTGCGCCCTCGCAACTGGCGGTCGCCGAAGCGATGGGCGCGCTGTGGCGGCGCGCAGGCTGTGGGGAGGGGCCGTGGCAGTCGCCGCTGCGTGCGGCGGCAGCTGGGCGCGAGCCCGCCGTGGCCGCTACAGCGCGGATCCAGCTCGGTCGCTGCGGCGACGTGACGGTGCTGCCTGACTTGCAAGAGGATGCCGCGACAGGCAGCGAGCTGTTGCGCGCGGAATCTTGCGCGGCACTTGCGGGTTATGCGCGCGGCCCGGACCAGGCCAAGGCGCACGCTGCGCTGCTGGAACGGCTAGCCGATCCCTCGCCCGTGGTGCAGCGGGCGGCCGTGCTGGCGCTGCGGCGCTGGCCCACGCCGTTGCCGGCCACCGCGCTGGCAGCGCTGCACGCGCGCGCGCCCCATCTCGCCTACCTGCTCGGCACCAGCGACGCCGAAAAGATGCCATGAATCGACTGCTTGCCTGTTGCCTGACCATCGTAGCGCTCGCGTGCGGCAAGGCCGCCGACGACGAATCCGCCCAAGCCGCGCCGGCAACCATTCCGCCGCCGCCGGCCGTCGGTGACGCCGCTGGTCCGTACGTCTTGCGCTACTTCGCACCCTCGTCCGGTCTGCTGGTGCCCGTGCGCACGGTTGCCGAGGTGCCCGAAGGCGCACGCGGCCAGGTGGTGGTGACCTACGAAGATCCGGCGCTGCAAGGCCCCTGGCTCTACGTCGCGGACCTGACTCAAAAGCAGGGCGCCGGGTTCGCCGTGCGCAGCGTCGACCGGCAGGAACTCGAAGCGGCCATGGCGGCAGCCCAGCCAAAGCCTGCGTCTGTGCAAGCTGCCGCGCCAACAGCGCCCGGCGCCGCCTCGCAACCCGCAGCACCGGCCGCCGCCGCAGCCGCCGACCAGGACGTCATCATCTACCGCACCGTCTGGTGCGGCTATTGCAAGAAGGCGGCCGAGTACCTGCGGCTCAAGGGCGTGCCGTTTGAAGAAAAGGACCTGGAACGCGACCCAGGTGCGCGTGAGGACATGCTGGCGCGGGCCAAGAAGGCCGGCGTGCCCGAGTCGCGGCTGCAGGGCGTGCCGATTCTTTCGGTCAGGGGCAAGATCATCAACGGATTCGACCGCGCGGGCATCGACCGGGCGTTGGGCGGCTAGGTCCGAGATAGCGCCAAAAGGCCTTGCAATCCGTTGCACACGCAGGCATTATTCCGCGCCCGCGACCCCAGGTCGGTCGCCAAACCGTGGAGTTCCTGACCATGCGCCGTACGATTTCGATTGCCGCCTTGACTTCTTTGTGCCTTGCTTCGATCGCCGCGTGCGGCGAGACCGGTGGCGGCACCACCGCAGCGGCGACGACCGACGTTGCTGCGGAGACCACCGCCAGCGCCGACGCCGCCAAGACCGACGGCAGCCTGGACAGCAAGACTGCGACCGACGGCACCACCACCGGGACCACGGACGCCAAGGCCGACACCGGCAGCACCGACCTGCCCAAAGTCGACGCCAAGAAAGACACCGCGGCGCCCGCCGACGATAAGATGGAAGGCGCGACCATGCTCGATCCGGCCGCGCCCGCTGAAGACGAACTGGAGCCGACCGACGACGTCGACTGGTACTGGTTCGAGGGCAAGAAGGGCGACCTGGTGATCCTGTCGATCGAAGCCCAGGCCAAGGGCGGCGCCGGCGCGGCGTTCGCGGCCGACAGCATTGACTCAATCATCACGCTCTACGGCCCCGATAAGGCCATCTACGCCTTCAATGACGACCCGGTGCCACGCGACAACAACGACTCGCAGCTCTATACGATCCTGCCGGCCGACGGCAAGTACTGGGTCAAGGTCGAAGAGTGCAACACCTGGATCGCCGGCGCCGTCAACGTGCCGCAGGGCGCCTCGTGCGCCAAGCCGCTCGAAAAGAACATGACCGGCTACTCGCTGTACTTCACGGTGCTCGACCCGACCAAGGCCGCAGTGGTCCAGGACAGCGAAAAGGGCAACGACGACAAGGCCGCCAACGAGGTCGCCTACAAGAAAAATGCCCAGGGCAACTACATTGCGCCGCTGCTCTACGGCTACTTCACCGACGCCAGCGACACCGACGTGTTCCTGTTCAAGCTGCCGGCGGGCATCCCGGTTACCGAGGGCAAGCGCTTGTCGGCCTCGTTCGAGGGCTTCGTCGGCGGCGCGCTCGGCAACGGCTCTACGACTTCGGCGGGCATGGTCGGTCTGTCTAGCGCGGCGACGCCGGCGCAGTGGATTGCGCTCTCCGACTTTGGCAACGAGGCGGCGGATCTTTCGGTGCCGGTCACGGCCGACAGCGGCTATCTGTTGTACGTGCCGCACAAGGGCGACAAGAAGGGCACCAACGACTTCTACATCCTGGTGCACACCTTTGGCCCCGGCAACCCGGTAGAGCAGAAGGACACCGAAAACAACGCCGCGGCGACGGCCGAAGAGCTGGCCAATCAGCAAAAGGACGGTCTGCCCAAGTACTTCGTCGAAGGCAACCTGACCGACAAAGACGTGGACCACTTCTCGCTGTCGGTCGAGAACGTGCCTGCGGCGGCGAACCAGATTTCGGTGGCCTGCGCCGCGCAGTTGGACGGCTCGGGTATTCGCGGCCTGTCGGCCGAATTGCTCGACAAGGACGGCAAGGCCTTTGCCTTCGCGTCGGAATCCGACAAGACCGCGCTGCAGGTCAAGGCTACGGCCTTGCCGTCGGGCGCGAAGAAGGTGGTGCTCAAGCTCTCGTTCGACAAGCAGGACGCCAAGGTCTCGGGCAACTTTTACCGCTGCGGCGTGCACATCAGCGAGCCCCAGCCCAAGTAGCCCGCTCGGACCAGCTCTAGGACGCTGCCAGCTTTGCAGCCGCCCGGACCCTGCCTGCACTGCGGCTTGCGATTCTCGCCCGAGGCGCGCCGCGCCGGTGGCATCTCGGTCCTGGTCACCGGCGACGAAGCGATCTTTTCGTACTTTCGCTGTGGCGCGTGCGGCTGGTACTCCATCGAGGAGTACTACGACGCCTTCATGGGCGACAGCACGGTTCGCTGGGGACCGGTGGTGCCGCCCGACGTCGGTGACCGTGCACTGCGCTGGATTGCGCAATGCCCCGACCCGCACGACAAGTGGTGTGAGTGCGACGGCCACCGCGCGATGGCGACCGGCGTGCCCGTGTGGCCGGACGAACCCAGTTGAGGCGCGCGGTCAGGGCGCTGTCGGCGTCGGCGCCAGGGCAACCCACACGGTGACATCGACCGGCAAACCCAGCGCAACTGCGGTCTCGGGGACCTGTACGGTCGCCCGTCGATCGCCGCACGCGGCCTCGATGCCCAGCACGCGCACCCCCGCGCTCGCAAAGGCGCTGGCGTAGGGCAGGCGGACGCCAAAGCCGCCGCTCGGCCCGGCAAGCGCCGACACGATCCAGTTGTCGCCGCCGTCGCCGATCTGCAAGCGCACGGTGACTGTGGCGGAGCTGGACGCGGGGCAACCACCGCCGCGGACCAGGGCACCGGGCACGCGCTCGAACACCTTGGCGCGCAGATCAGCGCTGGCAAACCGCAGGCGCCAGTTAGTGCGGGCGCGGCAGCTGCCGTCCGGGCTCTGGCTGCCATTGCCGTAGTGCAGGCTGTGGGCGTTGATACACGAACCCGCGGGGGTCAGCGCCAGGCGATCCTGATCGTCGCGCACGGCCAGCTTGTCGGGTTCGCGGCCCAGCGCCTCGGCGTAGCTGCGCATGGCCGACATCGCCAGAGGAGACGTCAGCCAATAGCGCACCCCATGACGGTCGAGCAGCGCGTCGTTGGGGCCCGCGCCGTCGTCCAGGTGCAGCATCAGGCAGGCGTCGAGACCCGCGGTCTGGCCCGGCGCGATGTGCGGGCTGCAGACGTTGGGCAGGTCGCCCAGCGCCCGGATCTCGTGGCCCAGCGCCCAACTGGCCATGACTGCTGGCGGCTTGCCGTCGCGCACGGTTCTGTCGGCGTGGGCCCGCAGCCAGTCGAGCGCCTCCCAGACCCGGACCCGCTTGGCGAGCGGCGGCGTGCGCACATCCAGCGCCACCAGACCCAAAAGCGCGGTCACCACCAGCGCGCCCCGCGACAGCCGGCGACCCCAAGCGCCCGCATCGTGGGCCTGGGCCAGCAGCGCCCCGGCGACCACCGCCAGCGGCACGGCCTGGAGCGTCGAAAACCTTGACTGCGCCACAGTCAGCAGCCAGCCAAGCGCCAGCGCCGCCGTCCAAGTGCGCACCGCGGGCCGATTTTCGCTGCCACGCCAACCAAACCAGGCCAGCACCGGCACCAACGGCAGCGACCAGCTGGCCAGATCGGGGGTCAGGCGCCAGCCGGCATCGAACAGCGACGCCGACTCGTGGATGATCGCCACGTGGTTGCGGCCGGCGACGAATTCCGAGCCGCCGAGCAGCGCGCCGCGACCGGCTGGCCACAGCAACAGGCCACCCGCCCCCAGGGCAACCGTGACGCCAAGCGCCCGCCAACGTTCGGCCGTCCGCGCCCCGGCCGCAAATGCCGCCGCGCCCACCAGCGCCGCCACCGGCTGCAGCCAACTGGGTGCGTGGGCGACCGCGGCGCCACCTTGAGCGAACGGCGACTGCAAGGCCAGTGGCTGGCTCAGCAGGCCGGCAACGGCCAGGGCCAGGCCCCACGCGCGGGCTGCGTTCGGGTGCTCACCAGGCTGGGCGACCGACATGCGCACCAGCCCCAGGCTGCCGACCAGGCCCAGCGTCAGCGCCGACGACGGCAGGCACCAGACGGCCGCCGCCAGCGCCAGACCCGCGGCTGCTGCCCAAGGCCGCCAGCGCGCCGAATCGCTGGCGGTCAGCAGGCATCCCAGCGCCGCGAACGTCAGCAGCGGCTCCACGGCGTGGTGGTCGACCTTGCCGGCTTGCAGGTAGTTGTGCAGGCCGCCGTGCACGGCGGCGACCACGCCGGCCATCAGCGCGCCCAGCGCCAGGCCTGGACCTCCGCGCAACCGGGACGAGGCCCACACCGCCAGGACCGTGGTCAGCGCCGCACACACCGCGACCACGGCCATGCCGGCCACAATCGCGTCTTGCTGCGTCGCGCCGCCGAACAAGCTGGCGCTGCGGGCCACCAGCCAGTCGAAGCCCGGTGGCCACACCCAGGTCAGGCCGTCAGGCGTATGGCTGAGCGGATCGCGCCAGGGCACGTCGCCGCTAAGGGCCGCCTGGATGCGGCGGACGTGCCCCCACGAGTCGCCGCTGGTCAGCCACCAGCGGTCGCCGCGGTGCAGCGCGTCGAGGTGGCGGGTGCGCAGCCACACTGTGGCCAGTGCCGAGGCGATGGCGATCGCCCACAGCAGGTGCCGCGGGTTAGCGCTGGGGGGCCGGGGCGGCGGTTGGGGCGTCTGCGGCGGAGCGTCCACTTGGGCCTGGGCGCCGGGGGCGGGCGCGGTGCGGGCAGTGTAGATCAGGTGGGCGGTTTGCGGTGCCTGTGGCAGCCACACGGCCTGTGAGGGGCAGTGCGGTCTATCTTCTGAGTAGATACCCTTTCGCCTCGGCCACGCGGCACGTTCATCATCGCCGCAAATGCGACGCCTTGTACGGCACCAAGGCGGCGTACGCGCATCAGGGCTGGGAGGGACCGGGTGCCGACGTCGGTGCGCGGTTGAAGCCTGATTCGGGTGCGTCGATGGGCCTGAGGTGGTGTTCTTAGCCACGTGCCTGCTGCACGGCGGCGATCTTGACGCCCCGGTGCATGCGGTGACGTGGCGTGTGGGGTAGTGGCTCTGCGCGCGATCAGGGTTCGGCCCGGGGCCCGAATTCTCGTGCAGCGCCGCCACGCCGCCATGCAACTCGCAACGCCACCTTGCTGCCGCCGGGCCGTCGGCGAGGTTGTTTACGGCAACTACAAGATTTCTTATCATTGCCAAATGCGCTACCTGTTTGCATGGATCGGAATTGCGGACCTCAAGTCGACCGGCGCAGCGGCAGGCGATTCTGTTGGCCCGATTGCACAGGCCCTAGATACGGGATGGTTTGACGCGGCCGTCCTGCTCGACGACCACGGCGCGGCCAAGTCTGGTCCGTGGCGGGCTTGGATTGCCAATCGCTTTCAAGGAGCGTTGTCGGTTTGCGACGTCGCATTGGCAGGTCCGACTGATTTTGGCGACATCTACCGCGCTGCCGTGGCCGCTGTCTGTGACGTCGTCAGCGATGGGCGAGTGGCGACCAGCCACAACCTGACGTTTCACTTGAGCCCAGGTACACCGGCGATGGCCGCTGTTTGGTTGCTCCTGGCAAAGGCTCGCTTTGGCGCATCGCTTATCGAGTCGTCACGCGACCACGGTGTTCGGCGAGTAGACGTACCTTTTGATATCGCGGCAGACTTTTTGCCGGACTTGCTTCGACAATCGGATCGTCGTCTGGCCGTCGGCGCTGCCGCGCAGTCCAGTGTCCTAGCCCAATTCGGCGACATCGTCTTCCGCGCCGAGTCGATGCAGCGCCTGGTCCAGCGCGCTCAAATGGCAGCCGTGCGTTCCGTGCCCGTACTCATTCTCGGTGAAACTGGGACCGGCAAAGAACTCCTTGCGCGCGCCATACACGCAGCTAGCCCTCGCTCAACCAAGCCCTTTGTGGCGGTGAATTGCGGAGCAATTCCAGCAGAGCTTGTCGATACCGAGCTTTTTGGCCACGAACGAGGCGCGTTCACCGGCGCCGTGCAGGCGTCAGCCGGCTTCTTTGAGCAGGCGCACTGTGGCACGCTCTTCTTGGACGAGCTTGGCGAACTGCCCTTGCACGCCCAGGTACGCCTGCTTCGGGTGCTGCAATCTGGCGAGGTACGCCGGGTCGGCGCGCGCGATGTGCGGCATGTCGACGTGCGTGTGATCGCAGCCACCCACCGCGACCTGCTGCAAGACGTGGCGGCCGGTCGATTTCGGGAGGACTTGTTCTTCAGGTTAGCTGTCGCGGTACTGCGGATTCCGCCCCTTCGCGACCGGCGGGGCGACGTGGGGCTGCTGGTCGACCGGCTTTGGATGCAGGTTTGCATCGAAGTGAAGGGCGATCCGAACTGGCTGGACAAGGAAATTTCTGTCCCCGCAAGAAATCGTCTGCTGGCGCACCAATGGCCCGGCAACGTCCGTGAACTGCTGAACACGCTACGCAGAGCCGCGTTGTGGTCAACTGGACCGGTCGTCACAGCCGAGGATGTTGAAGACGCACTGCTTTCGGTGCCAGCGTCCTCGGTGGGCGACGTTCTCAACCGCCCAATTGGAAACGGGTTCTCGCTCCCAGAGACCATCGCAGAGGTAGCGCGGCACTACCTTACACGCGCACTGAACGAGGCCTCAGGTAACAAGACCAGTGCTGCCGGACTAGTTGGGTTGGCAAGCTATCAAACCCTGACCAACTGGCTTGCGCGCTACGAAGTGACAACAGAAATGGAATGATCCCAATTGACTATCGTCGTCCTCCGGTCGCCGCAAGCTAGTTGGCACGCCATTTGCAGTGCTTCCAAGCGTCGCGTGTCGCCGCCGAATCCGGCGGGTGCGGATGGCGACCCCCCGGTTGGACACAATGCCCCACGCTGCCGCAGAATCGCGTTCCCTGTCGCCCGAGGCGGTCGTGGCACTTTCGGTCCACTTTGAATTCCTGCGCAAGCGGCACCCCGACTTGGCCGATCTTGGCGGACTCGCGGAGCGGTACGCATCGGCAGATCCGCAGAGTGCGCTGCTCAAGTTGCGCACATTCGCAGAACGCGGCGTCGATGTGGTCTTTGCGGAGTACGCACTGCCGACGACGCTCGACGGCGGCAACCTCAATGACCGGCTAAATGCGCAGGTATTCCGGGATCTTGCGCCAACCGTAATCCTGGACAAATTGCACGTCTTGCGGCGCAGGGGCAATCGGGCTGCGCATGCGAATGAGGGCACGGCGGCAACGGCGATTGCCGCGTTGCGCGATGCCTTTGACGTCGGCCGGTGGCTGTATGCTTTCGTGGACGACGGCAACGTAGGCGGGATCAAGCCGTTTGACCCGGCGAGCTTGCCTGTCGAGGACTCAAAGACGCAGTTGCAGCGCGAGCGCAAGTCGCTGAGAGAACAACTGGCCCAGCAAGAGTTTCTTGTCACAGATCTGATGCAACGTCTGGACGGTGAACGCGCCGCGCGTCAAAGTGCAGAAGCAACGGTCATCGAACTTGAGGAGTACCGGCAGCGTGCAACTGCGGCCGCAAGCATTCTGCTGCTCAATGAGCGTGATACACGGCGGCAGCTCATCGACGTGATGCTGGCTGAAGCGGGATGGGACGTTGGGGCCAACGGCGCGGATTCGGCGCAGGTGCTGCAAGAGGTCAAGCTGTCTCTGGTGCCAGACGAAAATGGCAATGGATTTGCCGACTATGTCTTGTTGGGTGAGGACGGCAAAGCGCTGGCGGTCGTTGAGGCGAAACGGACAGCAAAGGACCCAGCGGCGGGCGCGACTCAAGCCTGGCTCTACGCCAACGCGCTGGAGCGAAAGTATGGCAAGCGGCCTGTGCGGTTTTGGACAAATGGCGTCGAGGTTTGGTTCTGTGATGACGTTGCACCGGCCAGCCAGCCGCGCAAGCTATTCGGGTTCTACAGCAAAGCGAGCTTGGACTATGTCGTGTTTCAGCGCAGTCAGCACGCCGACGGGCAGCAGTTGATCGCTACGCCGACCAAGGACGTGATTTGCGACCGAATCTACCAGAAGGAGGCGATCAAAGCAGTAGCCGAGAGCTTTGCCCTGGGTCACCGCAAAGCGCTGCTTGTACTGGCAACCGGCACGGGCAAAACCCGCGTCGTAGTGGCCATTGCCGATGTGATGATGCGGGCCAACTGGGCCAAGCGCATCCTGTTCTTGTGCGACCGCAAGGAGTTGCGCAAGCAGGCCGACGAGGCGTTCAACGAATTCTTGCCCGACGCGCCGCGGGCCATAGTGTCGCGGGCTACCGCCGGAGACCGCGATCAGCGCATCTATATGGCCACCTATCCGGCTATGGATCGTTGCTACCGGGCCTTTGACGTCGGCTTTTTCGACTTGATCATCGCTGACGAGTCGCACCGCAGTATTTACAATCGCTACAGCGACTTGCTGAAGTGGTTCGACGCGATGCAGATTGGTCTGACGGCAACGCCGCGCGAGGTCGTCAGCCACGACACGTTTGCCTTGTTTGGCTGCAACGGTCGCGATCCGACCTACGAGTACACGTACCAGCAGGCCATTGCCGCAGTCCCGCCGTATTTGGTGCCGTTTCGCGTGATCGCCCACACGACACAGTTCCTGCGCCAAGGGATTCGTTTTGCCGAACTGAGCGACGACGACAAGCGCAAGTGGGAAGCGCAGGATCCCGACGCAGCGACCGGCGCGCTCGACGTTGCCCAGCAGAACCTCGACCGGCAGGTCCTAAGCGTCGACACCACCCGCGTCATTCTGCGAAACCTGATGGAGCGCGGCATTCGCGACGCCAGCGGCAGCCGGCCCGGCAAGACCATCGTGTTTGCGCGCAGCCACGACCACGCTGTGCTGCTCGCGCGGACGTTTGGCGACTTGTTCCCGCAGTACGGCGGCGATTTCTGTCAGGTCGTCGACAGCCACGATGAGCGCGCGGAGACCTTGTTGACGCGGTTCAAGGATCCGACCGACAACCTCACTGTTGCGATTTCCGTCGACATGCTCGACACCGGCGTGGACGTGCCGCAGGTGGTCAACCTGGTGTTTGCCAAGCCGTTGCGGTCATTCGTCAAGTTCTGGCAAATGATTGGTCGCGGCACGCGGCTGTGCCCCAACCTGTTCGGGCCGGGCAACGACAAGAAAGAGTTCCTGATTTTCGACCACTGGGGCAACTTCGAGTGGTTCGGGGTCGAGCGGCGCGAGACGGACGACCCGCCGCCGAAGTCGCTGTGCCAGCAGTTGTTCGAGGCGAGGCTGGAATTGGCGCACGCCGCGCTCGACCGCTTCGACCAGGCTGCCTTCGATAGTACAGCCGACCTGCTGCACGAGGATCTGGTTGCGCTAAACCGCACGCGGTCGATTCGCGTCGTTGAGCGATTCCGCGACCTCAATCCGCTGTGCAACCGCCAGCGGGTTCAGCAGTTTGACGCCGCGACGGTGGCGCAAATTCGGCTAGTTGCTGCGCCATTGATGGGTGAACTCGACGCCCGGAAGGACGAGCCGGCGCTCCGCTTTGACCTGCTGGTGGCGCAGACGCAATTGGCGGCCATCACGCAGGCACCTCGGCTGGCTACTTTGGCTGCGCGGGTGCAGGACGACGTCCAGCGATTGCCGAAGAATCTGGCGCCGGTCAAGGCGCAGGCGGCGACCATTCAGCAGGCGCGCGCGGCGGCGTTCTGGCAGGCGCCGACGTTTGGCGAGTTGGAAGCGGTGCGCGGCAACTTGCGCGGATTGTTGCAGTACAGGGTTGCGGCGGTGTCGACTCGGGCAGTGACAACGAAAGTTGTTGATTTTGTAGATGGCGATGAGATGCACGCCGAGATCGTGCCGACACTTGCCGGCCAAGAACTCGTGGCGTACCGGCAGCGGGTCAAAGAGGTGCTGGACCAGCGACTGGCTGGCGACCCGGCTATCGTCAAGATTCGCAATGGGCAAGCCGTGACAGAAGGTGAACTGGGCGGACTGGCGTTGCAAGTCCAGCGCATTGACCCGCTAATCGACCTACTGAAGTTGCCGCGGCAGTTGCACATGCACGTCGACTTGGCGCGCGTGCTGCGTGGCTTGGTGGGCTTGGACGCAAGCGCTGTCGAGACCGAATTCAAGGCGTTTACCAGCAAGTATCCAACGCTGACTGCGCAGCAATTGCAGTTCTTGCGCACGATTCAGCAGCACATTGCGCTAGGCGGTGGCCTGGAAATCGACCAGTTGTACCAGGACCCGTTTACGCGCCTGCATCCCGAGAGTGTCGACGGGATGTTCGGAGACGCCGCACAGGTTGACGACCTGCTCACCATTTTAGCGCGCTTCAATGCGGGCGAGTTGCCTGCCGAGCGCGCGGCCTAGGACCATCGTGATTACTACCCAAGCTAAGCAGCAGATCGACCAACTCTGGGATGCGTTCTGGACTGGCGGCATCAGCAACCCGTTGACGGTCATCGAGCAGGTCAGTTACCTGTTTTTCATGCGGCTGCTCGACATCACCGAGACCAACAATGAACGCGTGCAGCAGCGCACTGGCAAGGCCTTTCGTCGGTTGTACGATGGCGCTGACGATGTGCGGCGCTGGTCGGTGTTCAAGCACCAAAAGCCAGAAGAGATGCTGCGCACTGTGCGCGATGTCGTTTTCCCCCACCTGCGCGACAGCATCGGAGCGCGGTCGACGATGGGCACGTACCTCAAGGACGCGCAGTTTGTGATTCCGACTCCCAACTTGTTGGCGCGGGCCGTCGAGTCGGTGGACCGGCTCAAGTTGGTCGGCGATGCCAAGGGCGACCTGTACGAGTACTTGCTGAGCCGGTTGTCGACCGCTGGCATCAACGGCCAGTTTCGCACGCCGCGGCATATCATTCGGGCGATGGTCGAGGTGATGGAGCCCAAGCCGACAGAGGTTATCGGCGACCCGGCGTGTGGCACGGGTGGCTTTCTGGTCGGCACGATGGATTGGATGCTGCAGCGGTACACGTCGGAGGCGGGCAAACTCAAAGACGAGGAGGGTGGCGAGCTCTACACCGGCGACTTGCTGCAGCCGCACCGCGAGCACGTGCAGAGCGGGATGCTGCACGGGTTTGATTTTGATTCGACGATGCTACGGATTGCGGCGATGAACTTGATGCTTCACGGGATCGAGACGCCCGATGTGCATTACGCCGATGCCCTATCCAAGGCCTTCGGCGAGAAGTTCAGCCAGCATCGCCACGGCTTTTTCGACGTCATCCTGGCCAATCCGCCGTTTAAGGGCAGCTTGGATGCGACGACAGTGCATGCGTCGTTGTTGGCCAAGGTCAAGACCCGCAAGATGGAGTTGCTGTTCGTGGCGCTGATGCTGCAAATGCTCAAGGTTGGCGGCAGGTGTGCCACGATTGTGCCCGATGGCGTGCTGTTTGGTAGCTCCGGGGCGCACAAGGACTTGCGCAAGCTGCTGGTCGACGACAACCAGTTGGAGGCGGTGATTTCGCTGCCGGGCGGGGTGTTTCGGCCGTATGCGGGGGTGTCGACGGGGATTTTGGTGTTCGCGCGCGGGGGTAGGACGGGCGAGGTGTTTTACTACGACGTGAGAGAAGACGGGTTTACGCGCGACGATAAGCGCACACCGCAGCCGGCGGGCACGAGTGACCTGCCGCGGATGGTCGAAGCGTGGCGGCAGTGGAAGGCGACTGGAAAGGTAGTGGGCGCGGACCGGAAAGCGCAGTGCTTCTTGGTGTCGGCGGAGGAGATCCGCGAGAAGGAGTACGACCTTGCGTTGAACCGGTATCAGGAGGTCGTGCACGAGAAAGTGCAGTACGAGAAGCCGGAGGTGATTTTGGAGCGGTTGATTGGGTTGCAGGGGGAGATTTTGAGGGAACTTGAGGGGTTGAGGGGGATCGCGTGAACGTACGAAGCCTCGGCCAAGTTGCGGACATTGAGCGCGACGGTGTTGACCCAAATGCCCTGGTGGAAGGCACGCCCTATTTGGGCATGGAAAACGTCACAAGCGACGGCGAGTTGGTCGACGTGCGCACCGTTGCGGCGGGCGAGCTGGACTCTGCGAAATTCACCTTCGGTCCCGAACACATCCTCTTTGGCAAGCTTCGACCCTACTTGAAGAAAATCGCTCAGCCTGGCTTTGCTGGGATTTGCAGCACGGAACTCGTACCAATCAGGCCCAAGTCCGGGATAACTACCAGATATCTTTATCATTTTTTGCGCTGGCAAAAGACAGTTGATTGGGCGACAAGCCTATGCGCCGGCGCGAACCTGCCCCGCCTAAACCCAAGTATGCTTGCAACGTTGCCTGTTCCGGTGCCAGAGCTCGCGGTTCAGGAAGCATTCGCCACCACCCTCGACCACCTCGACTCCGTCCGCCGCAAACAACGCCAGGCCCTCGCGCTCATCGACGAGCTTGTGCGGGCGACGTTTTTGGAGATGTTTGGGGATCCGGTGGCGAATCCACGACGCTGGGGCGTTGCCCGCCTCGGAGAAGTCGGAGTTCTCGATCGCGGGAAGTCGCAGCATCGGCCACGCAACGACCCGGCCCTGCTCGGCGGCGCCCATCCGCTCATTCAGACAGGCGAAGTAGCGAATTCAGAAGGAGAAATCACAACCTTTACACAGACGTACTCAGATCTTGGGCTTGCTCAAAGCCGGATTTGGCCCGCCGGAACGCTGTGCATCACGATCGCAGCGACGATCGCCAAGACCGGTGTTCTGAAGTTCGACGCCTGCTTTCCAGATAGCGTCGTTGGCTTCCGACCGGCCGAGCGAGCGACTACGGAATTCGTCCAAGCCTGGTTGTTCTTTCTGCAGCCCATCATCGAGGCACGGGCGCCGCAGGTTGCGCAGAGGAACATCAACCTTGAGATTCTGCGCGAGCTTGAACTGCCGGTGCCGCCAATTGAAATGCAAAGACAATTCGCGCGACATGTCATGGCGATCCGGGAGGCAAAGCGCAGGCTGCTCTCACTTACCGATTCCGCCGAAGCCCTCTTCGCCAGCCTGCAAGATAGGGCATTCGCCGGTAGCCTGTAGGAGTTCACATGCCAGCGCTGCGCCAATATCGCATCTTCATCAGCCACGCCTGGGCCTACAACGACCACTACCACTCGCTGGTCGGGTGGTTCAACAACGCGGCGAACTTCTGGTGGTTCGACCACTCCGTGCCTGAACACGACCCGCTCCAGGTCAACTCCGACACCGCGCTGCGGCGCAAGTTGGACGATCAAATCAAGGGCTGCCACGCCGTGGTCATCATGGGCGGCATGTATGTCAACTACCGACGCTGGATTCAAGCCGAAATCGACCTCGCGTTGCGGTACAACAAGCCCATCATCGTCGTCAGGCCTTGGGGGTCGCAGGTGCTGCCGAAGGTTCTCCAAGATGTGGCGCACGAAATCGTCGCCTGGCAATCTGCCAATGTGATCGACGCCATCAGGAGCCACGCGCTGTGACCGAGCAGGTGGACCAGCAAGCTTGGGACCGCCAATCCCGGCTGGAGCAGTACAAGCTCTGCGTCGAGATGGCCGACCGTGTGTCGCAACGGCGCATGGTCGCCAACACATTGTTCGCCACGCTGACGACATCCATCATCGGCGCGTTGGTAGTATTGGGCAGCAAGCCGGAAGCGCGATCGTTCGAGGTCGGGCTCTGCCTCGTCGGCATCTTGCTGGCGGCCGCGTGGCGCGTTCATGTGGTGCACTCGCAACGGCTCAATTCGGCAAAATTCCAAGTGATCCAAAAGATAGAGTTGGAACTGCCATGTCAGCCCTTCGCCGAAGAGTGGACGCTGGTGCGAACCCATCCCGCGGGCTACATCGGCCACAGCCGAATCGAGGCATGGGTGCCTGTCGTTGCGGCTCTCGTTTTTGCTGGGATTCTATTGACATTGGCCAAGTTCTAACGCGGGAATGCGAGGGCCAACATGCTCGAAGATCTCGTCGAATCCCATGACTTTGAAGCCAAGCTCGCCCACGGTCGCGATGGTCAAGGCGAGGTGCCGCGTTCGCTGTGGGAGACCTACTCGGCATTCGCCAACACCGACGGCGGCGTGATTCTGCTCGGCGTTCACGACAACCACGGCAATCTTACGCCTGCTGGCCTCGGCAACCCGCAACGCCTAGTCGACCACTTGTGGAGCGATGTCAACAACAGATCCTGTATCAGCGCCAACCTGTTGCGCAATCAGGACGTCTCGATTCATGACGAGAATGGCCTCGCGCTGGTCCGCGTCCTGGTGCCTCGCGCAGCCCGCGCGAGCCGGCCGGTGTACGTCGGCGCGAACCCGCTAGATGGCACTTATCGTCGCCGCGGCTCGGCCGACCAAAAGTGCTCGGCAGAAGAAGTGCGGCGGATGCTGGCAGAGCAAGTGGAGGCAAGCCGCGACGAGCGCATCTGCGTCGGCCTGCACGTGCACGACCTCAATGAGGCGACGGTTCGACGCTACCGCCAGCGGTTCCAGGCCCACGCGCCCGGCCACCCGTGGAACAACGTGGACGACCATGAGTTCCTGCGCAGCATCGGCGCCTGGCGGCGAGACCGCGAAACTGGCAATGCCGGCGTGACGCTGGGCGGGTTACTGATGTTCGGGCAACAGTCCGACATCATCGACGAATTTCCCAATTACTTCCTGGATTACCAGGAGCGTGCCGAAGCGCGGACGGAACTTCGCTGGGTCGACCGCGTTTGGTTGGATGGGACATGGTCCGGCAATCTCTATGATTTCTACACCATCGTCACTGGCAAACTTGGTGAGGGTATCGGTGCCGGTTGGCAACTGCGCGGCGACCAGCGGATTGACGATTCTGCGGTGCATCAAGCGCTGCGAGAAGCGTTGGTCAACACCTTGATCCATGCCGACTTCACCGGGCGCACCTCTATCCTGGTGGTCAAGCGGCCAGACCTGTTCGGCTTTCGTAACCCGGGTGCGTTTCGCGTGCCGTTGGCGGATGCGCAGCGCGGCGGCGACTCCGACTGCAGAAACCGGCGGCTGCAAGGCATGTTCCGGTTCGTCGGCTTTGGCGATCAGGCGGGTGCCGGATTGCCCAAGATTCTCGACGCTTGGCGCGGGCACCAGTGGCGGCTGCCAAAGTGGACCGAACTCGTGGGTCCGAATGAGCAGACGCAGTTGGAGCTGCCGCGGGCAAGTCTGCTGAGTCCCAAAACCGTTACCGCTTTGCGAGAGCAGCACGGCCTCCAGTTCGACAAGCTGCCGCCGGCAGAGCGGTTGGCGTTGGCGCTGGCGGTCGAGGAAGGCGAGGTCACCCACACCCGGCTGACGGCCATGTCCGGCGAGCATTCGCGCGATGCAACCTTGGCGCTGCAGCATTTGGTCCAGCGCGGCCTGCTCGCAGCGGTCGACAGGCGGCGTCCAGTCACCTATGTGGTTGCCGAGCACGCACTTCAGGGCAAGAAGACGATTCAAGTGAGCTTGTTCGCCGACGCTGGTAGCGACGCTGCGGGTGTTGAAGCGAACTTGCCCGGTAAGACAGCGAGCATGCATGAAGAGGCCGCTACCATGCATGCTGTCGACGTGACCATGCATGCACCGGCCGAAAACGTGCAAGCTCCACTTTTGGGCCAATGTAGAACAACGCAAGGCGATCGCAGGCGCAGCAAGAGCGAGGGCTTGCAGGCGGCAGTTGTTGCAGCATGCATGGTGGCTTGGCGGACAGTGGCGGAAATCGCAGCCGCGGTGGGGCGTACACCGAACCATTTGCGCAATGGCGTGATTCCGGGCCTGCTGGGCCAGGGCCTGTTGGTGGCGCGATTTCCCAACGCGGCGCGGCACCCACGGCAGGCTTATCGGGCGGCGGGGTCGAAAGCTGTTGGAGAGAACGAATGATTACAGGGATCTCTATTGAGAACTTCAAGGTCTTTCGCAAGCGCATTGACCTTGAGCTCGCGCCAATCACGCTGCTTTTCGGCCGTAACAGTGCCGGCAAGAGCACGGTCCTGCAAGCCCTTGGCTATGCGCGGGAAATGGTCGTTCACGGCAACGCAACTGCGACGCACGATGAGTGCGGCGGATTCCGCAATGTGTTGCCCGGCCAAGGCGGCCCGACCGAGATTGCCATTGGTCTGCGGACGCGCCCAACAAACGCCCAACTACTTCAGCACTTTGCCAGCTTCGGGGGCAGTGTCGACGAAGGCCTCGCTTCGCGCATTCGCGACATCGGACTTGAAGTCTGCGGCAAGTGGGATCTGGAGGAGCGCCCGCATGTGGGCCGCTGGGCGCTCACCGCCGACGGCGGCTACGTGGTGCGCATAGAGACGCAGCCAAACCGCGAGCCAATCTTGTGGACCGATTTCGCGACGCAATGGCTGTCGCACGCGGTGCGAGAGAACCTGGTGCCGAGTTTGCGGCCGGCAGCAGATAGGCCGGACTTCGGCGTCTGGAAGCATTTGCACCCTAAGTTGAGCAACGACGTCCGCGCCTACTACTGCATGCCAGGTCGCAAGTCGGCGCTGCCGGTCGCGGGCCTCGGTCTCGACATGGCCGGAGTCGACAACGACCCGCTGGCGGCCGAGGCGGCGACAGAGGTCGATCACCTCGTCTTGGGCTCACGGAGCCTGTTTTCGCAGTATTTGACGGGTATTCGCCATGTGGGCCCAATACGCGTCGTTCCACCGCGCGGCCTTGTCGATCATGGCTGGCCCACTTCGGCCGGTTGGTACGATGGCAGCGCTGCTTGGGCATTGCTGCAACGACAGCCAAAGTTCGCGACACATCACGTGGGGCCAGCATTGACCATGGCCCAAACAGGCCACGGTTTGCGTGCACTCGAGGTTGCGTTGACGCGGGATCCTGTTGGCTTGGCAACAGCAATCGGTCTCGAAATCCGCGACGGACTCAACGAGGACTGGCTAGCTGGCGTTGCGGACAACCTTGCCGCAACCGAGAGGCATGTTTTGCTCGAGATCACTAGCCTTGGCGGTACGCGAACGGCGCATCCAAAGGACGTGGGCGTGGGCGTTTCTCAACTAATCCCTGTAATTGCCGCTGCGCTGTCGCGCGCCGACCCGCTTGCAGACGGCGGTGAGTTGCCTATCGGCTTGGTCGCTATCGAACAGCCAGAACTGCACGTTCACCCAGCAGTTCAGTCGGAAATCGCCGACTTGTTCGTCGAGACCATCCACGACCTCGACACAGGCGAGTTGTCAGGTCGCCAATACCTCATCGAAACCCACAGCGAGCACTTGGTCCTCCGGCTCCTCCGCCGTATCCGCGAAACCACCGAAAACCCAGATGTGCCCATCGACCGCCGCCTCCGTCCCGAAGACATCGCCATCTACTACTTCGACAACGTCGACGGCGAGGTCAAGGTCACCCGTATCGGCGTTGACGAAGACGGCGAATTCACCGACAAGTGGCCCCATGGATTCTTCCCCGAACGCTTGAAGGAACTCTAGAAGTGATCCACGAATTCGCAGTCGATCCAGCGCTCTTGCCGAAATGGCGCGGCCGCAGCTCGTTTGACTACTGGCGAAGCGCGTTTGGCCTTGGCCAACCGAGGGTTGTCTCAGCGCACCCGACCGCAAAGGCCTGGCGCAAACTTGTTCGCAAAGCGCTGAGCGATGCGGCCCCGACGTTGGAAGGCCTGGACCAGGCTCGGGTCGAGGGCCTAGTCAAGCTGCTGACCGAAGAACAGCCGCTGGTCGACCGCGCCGACCAAAACCGGATTATTGAATTGGGCGGCTGGCTCGAAAGCGCTTTGGCCGCTCACAGACCACAACCATTTCAAGGTGTCTTGACACATCGCGAGGATCGGGCAGAGGCGGCTATCTTACAAGCCACAGACCACCCGCCGGAGGGCCCAGCGTGGCAGTTGCCATCGACAGGGCCTGTGGCGCGCAACGCAGCCGATCTCGTTGCCCGGCTTTCTCCGATGCTGCGCGCCGCGCGCCAACTCGTCATTGTGGATCCCTACATTGACTACCACAATCGACGATTTTCACAACCACTTTTGGCGCTGATGGATGCACACGCAGTGGGCGGCAGCGACGGCGTGCGAATTGTCCACGGCGAGATCTCGAATCGCGAAAAGCCTCTTACCGCCGAAGTACATGAAGCACGGTTTCAAAGGCCTGCCAATCAATGGGTGCCCTCGTTTCGAGACGAACTACCGGCGGGACTTGGTGTTCAAGTCGCGGTCGTCGAACAGCAATCCGGCGGCGAGCGCTTGCACGAACGATTTGTGTTAACTGAGCTTGGTGGCGTGGGCATTCCTGGCGGCATCGACAACGGTGATCCCGGCGAAACAACGCCGACAAACTTGCTCAGCGAAGCAGATTGGGCGCACCAGTGGCGGTGCTACGGTGATCCGTTGGCGTTTAGGGTCTTGCGACGGTGGACGCGCTGAGGCACCGCTATTTGGAGGCATCGATGAAGGCAAGCGAAGTAATTGAGGTGGATGCGGCCGGCCGCTCGTGGACTGTCGCCGTTGCTAGCGGGCGCAAGCACCCCGCCTTGGTCCTCGCGCCCCACGACGACGACCACCGACGGTTCTGGAAGGCGATCCAGAGCACCGAAAGAGCGAGGTACAAGGAGACGGACCATTGGATTGCAACTTTCACGTTTTCAACGCCCGCAGGACAGGCTGAGCGGACTGGAGAGGTCTGGTTCAACAGCGGCTCTGCCAACTTGGATTCCGAAACGGCTGCAGCATTTGCGCGTGCCCAAGGCAGCCTTCCCGCCCTCAACCTCAAAATCACCCTCCTGCGCCGAACCGACGCCTCTGCGGCCGCCTATGCCGAGCAACAAGCCCAAGCAGAGCGCCAGCGACTTGCACGGGTCGCCAAGTTCACGGCCACCGCAGGCACGGCCATGCCCGCAAGACCTCCCGCGGCGGTCGCGCCTGCCGCGCCCGACTCGCCGATCTCTTTCGCCATGCTCGATGACGTCCTCCGCGCAATGCGCACCGAATTCGACCGCGACATCCGCGCCCCCGCCGACAACCGGCGCCGTGGCACTTTCGGGATCGGCTGGCGCGAGGCCGTTGCAGGCCACGACTATGGCGAAAAAGCGCTGGTCGAACTCACCTGGCAAAACCTGGGCTACCGTCTGGGCCAGAAGTTGGGTGAACTGCCTGATCCTGCAATCGAAACGGCATTTGAGTACTGCGCAGCACACTTCGCGCCGCCAGTGCCGCCGATTGCCCGCGAAGCAGACGTCCCCGAAGAAGTGGAAGACGACGCGCTTGACGTCGACCCCGCCGCCGCCATTGAGGGTGCAGCTAAGACCGTGATGCAAACCCGGTACGAACGCAGCCCGCACAACCGCGCCGCTTGCCTTTCCTACCACGGCCACGCGTGTGCCTGTTGTGGCGTGGACTTCGGCAAGTCGTTCCCGTGCGTCGCCGCTGCGCAGGGCTTTATCCACGTACACCACTTGCGCCCGCTTGCGCTGGTGGGCGGCGCCCATGGAATTGATCCGGTCGCTGACCTGGTTCCGCTGTGCCCGAATTGCCACGCTGTCGCACACATGGGCCGCCCAGCGCCGTATTCCCTCGAAGAGTTGCGGCGGTTGCGGTGCTCCGAGTAGGTATGGGTGGGCGCGGGCGCACGGCTGAGTACCTCAGGCTCTGGCCCGGCCTCACCAAACCGACACGAGGACCATTCTGATGACAAGTGCCTTCCAAGAAACGGCCCGCCACCACCAAATCGCGCTCCACCGCACCCGCCCAGACCTATTCGACCACACCCCGACCGGCGGCCGCTTCCTCGGCAAGCCCCGCGATTTCGTCCTGCGCGACGGCGCCGCCAACCTGCACCCGTCGATTCGCGCCGACGTGCTCGCCTATTTCGCCGCCAACCGCATCCAGTGGTGGGGCGGCGCGGGCCCGAGCGGGCACCTGCTGTCGTCGCAGATTGCGTGCCTCAACCACCTTTACCCGCTGCGCAATGACGCCTTGGGGGCCAGAGAAGCGCTGCGCCGCCTTGACCCCGGTTTCGTGGAGGCATTGCCAGTCCCTTGCGACACGGACTCCGGGTACATCGCGTTTGAGGCCACCAGCGACGTCGATCGCCTCACCGACGGCACGGTCCAACGCGGCGCCAACAATACCTCGCTCGACGCTGTGATGCTGGGCCGGCGCAGCAATGGCCAGCGGGTGCTGGTCGCCATCGAGTGGAAGTACACTGAGCACTACGACGACACCGACAAATCCGCGCAAGGCCCGGCGTCGGCAGGCGCGCAACCCAAAGGTCAAGTGCGCCGAGCACGCTATGACCATCTGATCGCGGCAAGTGGCCAACTGCGCGGCGACGTGCCCGACGACCTCTACCGAGAGCCCTTCTACCAACTGATGCGGCAAACGCTGCTGCTCGAGCAACTGGTCGAGCACCGGCAAACGGAGTGCCTTGGCACCGACGAATTCCTGCATGTGCACGCAATCCCGCCCGACAACGCCGCATTGCTCGACAAAGCCTACCTGCCGCACGGCCTGGGCCTGGAGGCGCACTGGAATCAGGTGCTTGCCGATCCCGCGCGCTACCGCGTAATCGATGCCCACGATTGGCTGTTGGGCGGCGACGGGGCGCCAATCGGCGGGCCGGCTGCCGCATATCTGGCCGCACGGTACTGGCCGACAGCGCCGGGCTGACGATCCCGTGGGATGGGCGCACCAGCTGGCACGTCGGCCGGCCCTTGCCCCCACCCGCCGCCCCCCCGTAAGCTCAAAGTATGAGCACCCTCACACGCATCACCGTTACCGCCCCAGCCCAAGCGATCGCAGACCTCGATGCCGTCTGCGACCGCGTCAGCGCATCACGCAGCGCGCTGGTGGCACGCGCCATTGCCGAATTCCTCGATCGCAACCGTGACGCCGACCTGGATGCCGCCTACACGGCGGCCTATCTGCGGCAACCAGAAAGCAGCGCTGCCAATGCGGCTGTAGCTGCCGCTGCGACCGCAGCCTGGGATGCCTGGCCATGAAGCGCGGAGAGGTCTGGTGGGCCAATCTGCCGCCGCCTGCTGGCCGCAG
Source organism: Pseudomonadota bacterium (assembly GCA_005792545.1). GTDB lineage: Bacteria > Myxococcota_A > UBA9042 > UBA9042 > UBA9042 > SXRM01. The sequence continues at coordinate 38,308 of SXRM01000087.1, forward strand.
GCCGGTGGTGCTGCTGTCGCGCGACGCTGCCTATGCCGTGCGCAGTTCGGTAACGATCGCGGAGGTTTCCTCCACGATCCGTCTGATTCCTTCCGAGCTTGCGTTGGGGCCAGCTGACGGCCTGCCGCGGGCATGCGTGGCCAACGCCGACAACCTGGTCACGATCCCAAAGGCGTGGTTGGATGGCCGTATCGCGGCGCTGTCGCCGGCCAAACTGGCGGCGGTCGAGGCCGCCATCCAGTTTGCGCTAGCCCTGCCCTCGGGGCATTGACGCTCGCTCCATTGGCTACGTTGGTGCTCCGTCCAAAACCGCCATCACCGCCCGCGCCAGGTCGTCTCGATGCCTGCGCACCTCGGCCGCCACCTCGGCCCGCACCCCGCGCAGCCACGCCAACCGCAGCACCTGGCGCCGTCGCTGCCACCGCTCCGACCAACGCAGCGCCATCCAGCCGGTGAGCGGCCCGGCGGCCGCCACCGCCAGCGCCATCGGCCAGCCAAACAGTGCACCGGCCAGCCACGCCTGCGCGCCCCAATACGCCGGCATGCCCACCAGCCCCAGCAGCACCTTGACCGTGCCGACCAGATCGGTCTCGGTGCCGGCGATGACCACCGACAACGGCCGGATCGCCCGGTACGCCGGCCAGCCGAGCAGCGTGCCCAGCACCGCAAACGGCAGCAGCGCCATCAGCCCCATGCTGCCGCGGGCCACGGCGCCCGGAGCGGGCAGGGCGGCGTCGACCTGCCAAGGGTCGTCGATGCCGAGTTCGCTCAGCTGGGCGGCAAACGCCACAGCCTGACTTTGCAGGGCATGCGCGCGCTCGGGTTCGCGGTCGAGCAGCGAGCGCCATGCCGCCGCCAGTTGCTGCGCCAGGGCCTGCTGCGCCGCCAGATCGCGGGCGGCGCCCTGATGGACCCACCCAGCCACGGCCACAAAGCCGCGCAGCAGCGTCTGGTCATCGGCTTGCAAGACCACCTGCGATAGGTCGTGGTTCAGTTCGTGGGTCAGCTGCCGCGCAGCGTCGAAGTCCACGCCGTGGCGCGTCACGAACGGGCCAACCCCGGTCGGCTCGCCAATCTGCACCGCCACCCGCGACCGAAAGGTCTCTTTGGCCTCGTAGAGCAGCCCGCAAGGCACCAGATACAGCGGCAGGCCCGGATACCCTTCGACATACGACAGCGCCAGCCGCGCCGCGCCGGTCTTTAGCGGCCGCATCGCCGGATCGCTGTGGCTGGTGCCCTCCGGAAACAGCGCCAGCCAGCAGCCGCTGGCCAGCCGTTGCCGGGCCAGGTCGAAGGTGCGCTCATTGTGGCTGGTGTCGGCGCCGTCGCGCGGCCGAAACACCGGCAGCCCGGCAAAGGCGTCGAGCGCCAGCCGGCCAAACGGGTTGCCGAACAGCGTGGACTTGGCCAGAAAGCCGACCGGCCGACCGACCGCCAGCCGCAGCACCACCGGATCCAGTAGCCCGTTTGGGTGGTTGGCGACCAGGATCACCGCGCCGTCTTTGGGCAGGTTGTCCAGCCCGGATACCGCGATCTCGCGGTAGAACAGCCGCACCAGGCCAAGACACACCGCGCGCGCGGTGCGCGTGAGGCCATCGTTTGGCACCTCCGCGGTCACAGCCGGCGCCATCCCACCCCCCAGATCGCCGCGCCGATGGCCAGCGTCGCGGGCACGGTCCACAGCGCGGCCGCCAGCCCGAGGCCGCTATCGGCCAGTAGCCCCACGATCGGCGGCGAGATGGCGTCGCCCAGCAGGTGGATGGCCAGAATCGACAAGGCGAACGCCCGAGCGCACAAGTTGGCGGGCACGCTGTTGACGATAATCGCGTTGATGGGGCCGTTGTAACACCACAGGCAGAACTGCGCGGCCACGATGGCCGCGGTGACGGGCCCGGCGCCATCGACGTGCAGCGCCACGACGGCGAGTCCGGCCGCTAGCGTCATCGAGACGGCGCTGAGCCAGAAGTAGGGGTTGTTGAGACGGCCCGTGAGCCAATCGCCGAGATAGCCGCCGGCCAGCGTGCCGCCGAGGCCCCCCAGCACCGTCCCCGCACCGACTATGCTGCCGGCCTCGGCGAGGTCGAAGCCGCGGTGGCGCGCCAGAAACGTCGGATACCAGTCGGCCAGCGCACCGGAAGCAAACGTCACCGCTACGTAGCCGCCCACCGCGTAGACGTACGGACGATTGGTGCGCAGTAGCCGCAAGGCCGTGGGCCAGTCGGGTGGCGCAACCACGGGTTCGTCGCCGCGCGGCGGCTCGCGCAAGAACCACACCCAGGCTGCGGCCAGCAGTCCCGGCAGGCCGACTGCGACAAAGGCAGTGCGCCACCCGAATTGCTGACCGAGTGCACCGCCCACCGCGAACCCCACCGCCGCGCCAACCGGAATCGCCACGTAGAACCAGGTCAGCGCTTTGTTGCGCCGCTCGGGCGGATAGTAGTCGGCGATGAGGCCGGGGCTGAGCGTCGCATATGCCGCCTCACCCACGCCGACCAGCGCACGGGCAAACAAGAACGACCAGAACCCCTGCGCCAGCGCCGCCGCCGCGGTCGCCAGCGACCACAGGCCTACGCCAAACGCGATGACCTTGCGCCGCGCAAAGCGGTCGGCCAGCGTGCCGAACAGCGGACTCGCCAGCATGTACACCACCACGAACGCCGTCAGCGGCCAGCTGGTCTGGGCGTCGTCCAGCTGCAGGTCGGCCTTGAACAGGTCCTTGACCGCGCTCGGTACATAGCGGTCCACGTAGTTCAGCAGGTTGAGCAGCGTCAGCGCCAACAATGCTCGGCGGGCACCGGCGGCAAGGGCTTGCGGCGGCAGGTCAGCGGTTGGCTCAGTTGGGGACATGTAACCTTGGGGCGTCGGAGCGGCGGGCGCTAGCGTAGGGGCGGCACTTCACGACGGCAAGCAGTGGCAGGCGCAACGGGTGCGGTTCCTGAAATGGGGGCGATCGCTGGCATGGTACCTACACGGTCCTGGTAGATACTGCCGGCGGCTGAAGCCGCGGCCTGTGGGTGCAAAGCCTTGCCTTCGCAAGGCTAGATCATCACAAGGGAAAAATAGCCGGGCGCAGGCCGGGCTTCGTACAGCAAGCCTGCCGCTTTAGCCGCCGGGTCCAACCTGAACGCCATGCGTATTGACTGGTTCCACGCGCCTCGCCGTAGACCCCAAAGCGCGATCCGCACCCATGCGCAACCCGCGACCTTGCCCGGTCAGGGCGGCAGCGCCTCCAAAGCGTTGAAGTGGTGCACGGCGACACCGCCAAACCCCGCCTCGGCGCCAAGGGCAGCGCGCACGGCGTCCATGGCTTTGCGCAGCGCCGCGGCACCCTCCTGGCAATAGGTCTCGTCGGCCGCCACGCCACAGGCTGCCTCTGACGCCACCACCACGGGCTTACCGGTCGCCCGACCGTACGCGAGTTCCTGCTTGACGAGCTCGAGTTGCACCGCCGGGTCGTCGCGGTAGTCCATCACCACCACGCGGTCGACGGCGTCGGCGATCCATAGCGACAGTGGCCGCGCCTGCCCGTTACGCGTGACCACCACGTCGTCGTACCAGTTGGGCATGTCATAGACCAGCGCAAGGCCGCGCCCGGCTACCAGCGGCCGCACCGCCGCCAGCAGGTCCAGCAATTCGCCGGCCAATTGTGCCTGGCTGGTCGGCCAGTCGGGCAGGGCGTGCGGCTCAATGTTCAGGTGGATTGCGGTGGGCCGCGGCTCGCCGCTGTCGGCGACGAACTGCGTGAGATCGCTAACGATTTTCACGCACTGGCCGTGGTTGGCGCTGCGCGCCCAACTGTGGTTGCCGGCCAGCAGTTCGACCGCAATCTTCCGATCGGCTGCCGCCACCACCAGGTCGCGCAGCGCCAGCGGGTTGTCGTAGACCAGCGTCTGGGCTTGGGCGTACCAGGTGTCCAGCTTGAAGCGCTCGGTCTGCGACAACAGAGCCTGGCGGGCGCCGGGATCGAACGCGGGCAAATTGTTCCACACCCACAGGCCGCGCTGCTTGGGATGGGTTGGCACGCTCGGCGGGGTAGATGCGGCGCACGCCGCCACTACGGCGGCAAACACCAGCACACCGAGCCGACGCCAGGTCACGTTCAATCGCTGTGCGTAACCCGGCCGCCGTACACCGTCAGCAGCGCTCGGCCGACCAGTTGTTTGCCCCAGACTGGCGAATTGCGGCACTTGCTCAGGTTGGTGGCGTTGTCGAGCGTCCACGCCCGATCCGGGTCGAGCAGCGCAAACGTCGCCGGCTCGCCTATGCGCAACATCGGCGCCGGCAGACCGAGGATGGCACGCGGCATGGTCATGGTGGCACGCACCAGCGACGTGTCGTCCAGTTCGCCGCGGCGGACCAGATCGCACAGCAGCGGCCACACCGTCTGCAGCCCGATGGCGCCCGGCTGCGCGCGATCGAATTCGACCTCTTTGTCCGCCACGCTCCACGGCTGGTGGTCGCTGCAGACGGCATCGATGGTACCGTCGCGCACCCCGGCGAGCAGCGCCTCGCGATCCTGCCGCTCGCGCAGCGGCGCCACGAACCGCAGGTTGGCGTCGTAGTCGCACAGCGCCGAATCGGTCAGCAGCAAGTGCCACGGCGTCACCGCAGCCGTCACCGCGATGCCGTCGCCCTTGGCGCGCCGCACGTGATCGACCGACCGCGCCGCGCTCAGCCGTGCCAGGTGCAGGCGGCCCTGCGCCAGCTGGCACACGGCGATGTCGCGGGCTACGGCGATGTGCTCTGCCGCTGCCGGGATGCCGCGCAGCCCCAAGCGGGTCGACCACGGTCCCTCGTGCATCACGCCTGCGCCCGCCAGATCGAGGTCGAGCGGCTGCGTCACCACGCCGCGGCCAAAGCTGCGCGCGTACTCCAGGGCCCGCCGCAGCATGCGCGACGAGCGCACCGGTCGATCGGCATCGCCAAACGCCACCGCGCCGGCCTCGGTCATCTCGCCCATCGGCGACAGCGTCTCGCCCTGCAGCCGGTGGGTCAAGGCGCCAATCGGCAGCAGCTCACACAGGCCGATGTCGCGCGCGCGCCGCACGATGAGCTCGGTGACCGCGTGGTCGTCGTTACTGGGCTGGGTATCTGGCCCCACCGCCACCGCCACGTACCCGCCGGCCGCCGCGCAACGCGACAGCGACAGCAAATCCTCGTCCTGCTCCTGGCCCGGCTCGCGACCGGCAGCGCCCAGATCCACGAGGCCGGGCGTCAGCCAGCAACCGCGGCCATCGACGCGCTGCGCCCCCGGCACATCAAGCCGCTGACCGACGGCAGCGAAGTGGCCACCCACCAGCAGCACGCTGCACGGACCGGGAGGCAGGTTGGCCCAGCCGCGCAGATCCGCATCTTCAATGAGCAGGTTGTCGACGATCGGCAGCATTGGCTACGCCCCCTGGCTTTCCAGGCCGCGCGTCGCTGCTACGGCGTACAGCACGGCCATGCGCACCGC
>SXRM01000009.1 GCA_005792545.1 Pseudomonadota bacterium
CCGCGATTTGCCAGTTCTGCGACACCGCCTTCGTCGGCACCGACGGCCCGGGCGGCGGCAAGTGCGCGGACGCCAATGACCTGGCGCAGCACATTGAGTCGGCCTGGGGCACCGCGGGCGAGCCGCGCTGGGTCGTGTTTACCGGTGGCGAACCGCTGCTGCAACTCGATGCGGCGCTCGTCGATGCGGTCCACGCCCGCGGCTTTTCCATCGCGGTCGAAAGCAACGGCACGGTCGCCGCACCGCCAGGCATCGACTGGCTGACGGTCAGTCCCAAGGCCGGCGCGCCGCTGAGCCAGCTAACCGGCACGGAACTCAAGCTGGTGTTTCCGCAGCCAGACGCCATGCCCGGACAGTTCGAACACCTGGCTTTCGACCACTTTTTCGTGCAGCCGATGGATGGTTCCAGCCGGCAGGCCAATACGCAGGCGGCAATTCAGTGGTGCCTGGCGCATCCGCGCTGGCGGCTGTCCGTTCAAGTGCACAAGGTGCTGGGGATCGCGTAAGCGTTCGCAGCGGCCCAGGGGCTAAGGCGCCGCCAGCGGCACCTCAAACTCCACCACCACATGGAGCGCGCTGCTGTTGTCCATGGCCAGCCCACGCGAGGTTGCGCGGCGCTCGGCCGCAGGCTTGTGGCCCGCCTTCTCGACCTCAGCCATAAACTGCTGCAGCGCGGCAGGCACTTGCACAAGGGGCACCTTGACGACCTTGCGCGCCACCGCGGCGTCGGCGGGCAAGGGCTTGGTGTGCGGCTGCAGGCCCGGCGTTTGCATCGCCAAGTGGTTCAGCGGCGTCAGCCACAACTGAACAGCGCTGTCGAGCGGCGTGCCAACTGGACCAAAGGCCTCCACGGCCTCGAACTGCCCCATCATCCAGAAGCGGTCAAAGCCTTTGAGCACTTCGCCGACGCGCGCGCCAAATTTGTCGTGGCTGCCAACCTCGAATACGAGGCCGATCCCGCCCGCACGCACGCCAATCGACAGCGGCGACTGCACCACCAGTGCCGGGGCCTTCGCCGGCAGCTTGCCGCCACCTTCCACTGATGAAACGTGCACCTGTACGTCTTCGACGGCGAGCCCATCCGCCTGCTCGACCTGTACGCGCAACCCGGAGGCGAGTACCGCACCGCCAAAAGGCCGCAGGTCTGCCAGCCAAAGCTTGGTCCGGCTCGGCAGATGGCCGAGCTCAGGCGCTTCGGTGCCTTTGGTCAACATGCCGACATCGACACCAATGACGCGGCGCTGGCGAATGTCGGTGTAGACGACCGCCATTTCGCCGCCACTGCCGCCTTTGACGTGCACGGCGTTGTGCGACTGACCGTTGACCTCAACGACGCCAGCGGTCTCGACCGTCCACGCCGCCTCGGACAGTGCCTGCACCGTCTGCGCGCGGTGGAACCATAGCAAGGCCCGAATCAGCGTCGCTGCCTGGCGGTGACAGGGCAGCACCAACTCGCCGCGCTGCAGCCAGCAACTGCCGTTGCGCCAGCCGATCGCGACCGCGGCGTTGTCGGGCTTGTACAGCGCGCCGCCGTCCGCATCTGCCACCAGGACACCGGCGTCATGCAAGCCACCGCTCAACACCAAGCGCCAGGTCGCCACGCGCATCGGCGCCAGCGCCTTGGCCCCGCCGTGGGTCTCAAGCGCCCAACCCCACAGCTTCGGCACTTCAGTCTTGTCTTTGAGGTAGAACTCAGCGAGCGGCCCGCCGAGCACGTACTCCTCGGCGGTCATCGTCGCGGCCGGTGCCGCGGCAATCACGGTCCAGCCCTCTGGCAGCGCGACGGTGCTCGGATCGCCGGGCAACGCGGCCGCATCGGCGCTGTGCACGCGCTGGCCCGAAGCAGGCGGATTGGGCGGCAACTGCTGGCGCGTCCACCACAACACGCCCGCTGCCACCGCCAGCACTGCCATCAGCCCCAGCGCGAAAACCCAGTTGGATTTCATAATACTCCGCGGCAGGTCGGGGGGCCGCGCCGCGCGGCAACCATGCGGCAAAGCGACGTGGATTGCAACAACCGCGCAGGGGCTGCCGCACATTCCCGACCAGCGCAAGGCTGGCCGCCGGCGTGGCTAGCACGGACAGATTTCCTCTTGTGGGGTGTATACTTCGGGAATCAGGTCTGGCACGCGGTCGCCGTCGATATCGGCCGTGCCGGCGTCCTGACTATCCAGACCGCGGATGAGCCGCGCCTTGGCCGGCCGCGCCACTTCGCCTGCGATGTGCCACAGGCTTTGGTGCCAGCCAAAGAACTCCAGGTCGCCGCCGCATGGCTCCGATTCGGTGCGCAGGACGACTTTGATCCACAGATCGCCGCCGTCGCGCAGTACGGTCAGCGTCAAGCGATCGGCCAGTTCGCTGAGGCCGTCACTGGTCGGCACCGCTGCAAACGCGAACCACTCGGGGGCCAGGTCAGCAGAACGGCACGGCGTGCGCCCGGCCACGGTCGGCGTCGCACATTGTGCCGCGTAGTCGGCGTAAGCCGTCTGTTGGTCGCGCCAGCTCGGCAGACCGCGCAGCGACGGCAACAGCCGTGCCAGCCACTTGCGCTGCAGTTCTGGCGACAGGGTCACGGCTTCAAAGGTGCGCGCCACCGGCAAGCGAGCGCTGCGCCAGGCGCTGACTTTGCGAGCCGCACAACCCGGCGCGGGCACAAGCTCCAGAACCAGATGCCGCTCGCCGCGCTCCCAGACATGGTCGGCCCATTGCCGCGGCTGGTCGCGATCAGCGGTCGGATCTTCGCTGCTGTACGGGTGCAGCCACGCGACAACGCGCAGCCCCTGAACGGAAGCCTGGCATGCCGCGCGCGGTCCTTGCGTGGAGACCAATGGGTGGTCGAGCAGGTCGCGCCACTCGCTGGGCAGCCGCGCGGGATCGACGCGGCGGCTGACAGCGTGCCAGGCGTCGAAGTCGTAGTAGCCCTCACGGGTCGGCCGCGCCCGATGCTCCCAGCGCACGGCGCCGCTCGTCGCCCCGTCGATCGACGCAGCGTCAACGTCTGGGACGAATACCATGCCCTCCGTCACCGGCAGCCAGCGCAGCTTGTCGTCGACAGGCGGATGCGCGAGTCCCTGGATTTCGGAGAGGATTTCCTGCCGAACGCCAGCAGCGTGGCCTGCCATGGCCGACGTGAATGCGCAGATTGCTTCGGGCGCCTGCTCCATCGCGGCCGAGACAGCACGCTCGCGCTCGTCGTGCCAGACAATCGCCCACGTCGCCGGTTCCGTGGCATCGTCATCCACCGCAGCCCCGGAGAAGCCGTCGGCATCATCGACCCGCACGTGCGCCGCAGCGGCTGGGCGACGCTGAGACAGCGGAGCAAGCCGAAGCACCGCCGCCGATTGATCACCGCCCGCATCGGCGCCGCGGCCGAGCTCGTCCTGCACGGTCGCCACGCACCCCACGTTGGCCGCGACGGCCGCCGCCGCCATCCTCTTGCCCAAACTCATCCACCAGTTCCGCTCCATCTGTCGCCTCGCATTGGTTGGTTGGCGGCGTGTTGCCGCCGCGCAGCCATGTTGCAAGGCTCATGCCAGTGGATCGGCGAATGAAACATGAGTAGTTTTAGCATTTTGAACAGTACCAACCTTGCGCGTAGATGCGATTCGCATCCTAACGATGTAAATCACATCGTCTCGAAGCGCTGCCCAAAAACGACGAACGCCGCCTCGACCCGCGCTGGGATCGAGGCGGCGTCCGCCGCGTCTAGGCGACGGGCGCGCTACGGAGCGGCGCGCACCGCCACGTTGTCGATGAACACGCCAGCGGTGTTGTTGAACGCGCAATCGCCCGAGTCGAACTCGAACGTTACCGTGATGGCCTTGCCAGCGTAGGCCGACAGGTCAACCTTGACCGGCGCCCACTTCTTGAGGAAGTCGGCCTTGGTCAGCGGGAACACCTTGGACGTCTTGGCGGCGATGTCGTTGACAACCACGTTGATCTTGTCGTGGGTGAGGACGTTCTCCACATCGGCGTGCGCCTGGAACAGCAGCCACACCTTGTGACCGGCCGGCGGCGTCTGCACGGTGAACTGCGGGCTGGTCGCCTTGCCGCTGGCCTTGGTTGCATTGGCCGCGCAGGCGTAATCGAACTTGCCCTGTGCATTGGCCTTGGCGTTGTTGAAGTTCAGCGAGCAATCCGCGCTGTACGCCTTGACGTCACCGGTGGCGTCCACCGCCCAGCCCGGACCATTGCCGTTCGCCAACGTCCACGCGGCCGCATTCGCGCACAGGACCATGTCGGCGAACGACGGGGCCTGCAGGGTGTTCAGGTTCAGTTCCTCAACCGCCCAGCCCTTGCCGGTGTTGTTGACGTCGTCCTTGGAGTCGAACGAGAACGCGATCCGGAACTTCTTGCCCTTGAGCGCCGATAGGTCTACCCAATTCCAACGCCAGCCGCCCATGATCGAGGCCGGATTCTTGAAGGTAGTATTGATGGGCAACGTCACGAACGCGTCGCCGGAGACCTGAATCGAGCGCTGGTCAAAGCTGTCACTGGTTTCAACGCTGACCCATTCCTTCCACACCATGGTCACTGGGCCAGCCGTGATGGCTTCCAGGTTGACGACCGGCGACAACGCCGAGCCCTTGACAGTGCCTTTGTAGTCGACGCCGTTGTTGAAGTTGAGCGTGCTGGCCGTCAGCGTGCTCGGCGACGCCATCGGAATTGCCGGCGTGGTGTCGATGGCCCACTGCGAACCCGCGACCGCCGCGCTGAATTGCCAGCCGTTGACGTTGTTGTCAAAGCCCTCGTCATAGCCCGTGCTGCCCGCGACCCAGTTGACCACAGGGCCCAGGTAGATGTTGATGTCGTCGACAAACCAGCCCTTACCCGAGTTGACGTTGCCGTCGATGCTGTCGAAGCGGAAGCGCACCTGGAACTTCTTGCCGATCAGCGCCTTGACGTCGATGGTCTCCAGTGACCATGCCAGCTTGGCTTTGCTGTTGTCGAGCTTGGCGGTCTGGGCGATGGTCTGGAAACCGTCCACGGAGAACTCGACAAAGCGCGCGTCGAAGGTCTGGCTGTCTTCGACGCCGTTCCAGCTGTGGAATACAAACGTCATGAAGGTGCCCTTGGCGGCGGTGGCGTCGACAAAGAACTTGCCCGTCGACGTCGCCTTGATCTGGCCAACGACCGCATCAGCATAGTCCGTGCCGTTGTTGAGGTTGAGCGAACCGAGACCAGTCAGCTTGCCAGGCGCGGCGGGCGTGGCGTCGGCCATCCACTTGACGGTCAAGCTGTTCGACTTGCCGGTCCACAGCAGGTCGCCATTGTCGAGCGGCCAGAACCTTGGCACGGTCAGCGAGGCGCACACGGTCGCATCCGTCGTCAGCGTGTACTTGCACTTGCCGATCAGCTTGTCACAGGTGTCGAGCGTGCAGGGATTGCCATCGTCACAGTCAATGGCCTTGCCCGGAACGCACTTGGCCGCGGCGCACTTGTCGCCCGGCGTGCACTTATCCAGGTCATCGCAGTCGGCGGTGTTGTTGGTGACGTTGCACTTGTCGGCGGCCTCGTCGCAGGTGTCGGTGGTGCAGACGTTGCCGTCGTTGCACTTGGGCACTGCGTTCGAGCACTTGCCGTCCTTGCACGCGTCCTTGTCGGTGCAGAACAGGCCGTCGTTGCACGCCACCGTGTTGTTGGTCGCAGTGCAGCCTTTGGCCAGGTCACACTTGTCATCGGTGCACGGGTTCAGGTCGTCGCACTTGAGCGGCATCGAACCAACGCATTTGCCGGCGCCGTCGCAGGTGTCGGACAACGTGCAGACCGAACCGTCGTTGCACGGCGCCTTGTTGTTGGTATTGGTGCACTTGTCGCTTGCGCACGAGTCGGTGGTACACACATTGTTGTCGTCGCACGATTTGCCAGCACCCAGGCACTTGCCGGTCTTGCATGCGTCATTGACGGTGCAGCCGTTGCCGTCGTCGCAAGTGCCGCCATCGACGGCCGGCTTGAACTGGCAGCCAAGCTTGGCGTCGCAGGTGTCGGTGGTGCATGCGTTGGTGTCGTCGCACTTGATGGGGGCCGAGCCCGTGCACTTGCCGTTCAAGCATGCGTCGCTGCTGGTGCACACGCTGCCGTCGTTGCAAAGCGCGGTGTTATTGGTGAACTTGCAGCCAGTCGCCTTGTCGCAGCTGTCCGAGGTGCACGGGTTGCTGTCGTCGCACTTCTTGGCGGTGCCGCCGCACACGCCGGCCGCGCAGACGTCGGCATCGGTGCAGGCGTCTTTGTCGTCGCACTTGTCGGTGGTGTTGGCGTTGATGCAGCCCTTGACCTTGTCGCAGCTATCCTTGGTGCACAGGTTCTTGTCGTCGCACAGGTCGGCCGCGCCCGGCGCGCACTTGCCGGCCGCGCACTTGTCGGCCTTGGTGCAAGCGTTGCCATCTTCGCAGGCGGCGGTGTTGGCAGCAGCTTTGCAGCCATCCTTGGGGTCGCAGCTGTCGTCGGTGCAGGGGTTGCCGTCGTCACACTTGACCGCCGAGCCGGCGCACTTACCGGTTGTGCAGGCGTCGTTCTGCGTGCAGACGGTGCCGTCGTCGCAGTTGGCGCCGTCGGCGGCCGGGGCGGTCTTGCAGGCCCCGGTGGCCTTATCGCACGAATCGGTCGTGCAAGGGTTCTTGTCGTCGCAGACTTTGTCGGTGGCCGAGCAGGCCCCGTCCTTGCAGACGTCACCGGTGGTGCAAGCGCTGCCGTCGTCACAGGGCTTGGTGTTGTTGGTCGAACCGCAGGCGCCTGAGGCCTTGTCACAGGCGTCGTCGGTGCATGGGTTCTTGTCGTCGCAGGCTACCGCGGTGTTCTTGCTGCACTTACCGGCGTCGCAGGTGTCGCCCTGCGTGCACTTGTCGCCGTCGTCGCACGCCGCCGCATTGTTGGCGTTGGTGCAGATATTGTCCTTGCAGCTGTCGTCGGTGCAGGGGTTGTTGTCGTTGCAGTCTTTGCCGGCGCCGCCACACTTGCCGGCCGCGCACTTGTCGCCAGTCGTGCAGCTGTTGCCATCGTCGCAGGTCGCTGCGTCGTCGTTGGTATTGGCGCAGCCGCCGGCCGCCTTGTCGCAGGTGTCCTTGGTGCAGGGGTTCTTGTCGTCGCAGTTGGTGGCGGTGCCGCCGCACTTGCCGCCGGTGCACACATCGGTCGCGCTGCAGGCGTCGCCGTCGTCGCACGAGGTACCGTCTGGCGCGGCGTCGTTCTTGCAGCCAGCCTTGACGTCACACGAATCGGCGGTGCAGGGGTTCTTGTCGTCACAGCTGACGGCGGTGCCGCCAGCGCACTGGCCATCGGCGCACTTCTCACCAGTCGTGCACGCGTTGCCATCGTCGCAACCGGCGGTGTTGTTGGCGGTCTTGCAGCCGGCCGTCTTGTCGCAGGTGTCGTCGGTGCAGGGGTTGCCGTCGTCGCAGGCCTTGGCGGCGCCGGGCGCGCACTTGCCATCCTTGCAAGCGTCGGCGGTGGTGCACTCGTCGTTGTCGCTGCACTGCTGGGTGTTGTTGTCGTTCTTGCAGCCAGCCGCCGGGTCGCACGAGTCGGTGGTGCACTCGTTCTTGTCGTCGCAGTCTTTGGCCGCGCCCGCCACGCACAGACCGGCGCCACACTTGTCGCCGATCGTGCAGCCGTTGCTGTCGTCGCAGTCGGCGCCGTCCGCCTGGTCCTTGGTGCCGCAGACGCCGGTCGCGGCGTCGCACACTGCCGTCTTGCACGCGACCGTCGAGGCCGGGCAGTCCTTGTCGGCCTTGCAGCCGCCGGCGGCGATGTCCTGCTCGGTGCTGCCGGTGTCCGTGGCCACGGTGTCCTGATCAGTGCTGCCAGTGTCGGTCGCCACGGTATCCTGGTCGGTGCTGCCAGTGTCGGTCGCCACGGTATCCTGGTCGGTGCTGCCGCCGGTATCGGTGCCGGTCGCAGTGTCCTGGTCGGTGCTGCCGCCAGTGTCGGTGCCAGTGGTGGCGTCGGTCGTGCCGGTGTCGCCGCCCGTGGCTGCGTCGGTGCCGCCCGTGGTTCCGTCCTTGCCGGTGACGGTGCCGTCAAAACCGGTGGCGGCGTCCTGGGTTGTGCCGGCGCCGGTGCCCGACGAGCCCGGATCGCTGGCATTGGAACAGGCGCCGAGCGCTGCCGCGGTTGCCGCGACCAGCGCACAGCGCATGAGGAAGTTGGAACGCATGGTGTATCTCCAGCCCGATGGGGCCAATGCCGATCCCCGGACAGCGATGCCGGTGATCACGGTGGCGCAAACACAAATAGCCTTCGTCCCGGCGCGGCGACCCTCACCGCAAACTCGGATCGAAAAGCGTACTAAGAACGCGTAATTCTCGGATACGCTTGACGTTGCTGGCGTCCCGGGAACGCGGCATTGTAAGGATTTGCGCGGGCCGGGTCAAACGATTTCCACTGGCGACAACTGGCGCAAGGCCGCCTCAGGTCAGTCGCCAGCAGGCCCGGTCTGGGCGCTGACCAGCAGCCAGGCGCGCATTTCGCCCTTGCCCTTGACCGCCACCGGGCCGCGCTCTTCCAAGACAAACTTGTGACCGAGCTTGGCGACAGTCGCTTCGCTGACCTGTACGCGGCCGGGCACGCCCGAGCTCTCCATGCGGCTGGCCACATTGACGGTGTCGCCCCACAGGTCGTAGCTGAACTTGCGCGTGCCGATGACGCCTGCGACCACGGGTCCGCTGTGAATGCCGACGCGCACTTGCAACTGGACGCCGCGCCGCTGGGACTCAGTTTCAATGGCCTTGACCATGTCCAGGCCCATCGCGGCCAGCACTTGCGCGTGGTCGGTAACCGGTTCGGGCACACCAGCGACCACCATGGAGGCATCGCCGATGGTCTTGATTTTCTCCAGGCCGTGCTGGTCCGCCAACTCGTCGAACGCGGAGAAAATGCCGTCCAGCATCGGCAGCAATTCGTTTGCCGGCACGACCGAAGCCAACGAAGTAAAGCCAACTAGATCGGCAAACAGCACGCTCACGTCGCGGTAGCTGTCGGCAATTTCCTCGCCGGCCTTGAGGCGGTCGGCGACCGAGCGCGGCATGATGTTCAGCAACAACCGTTCCGCGCGCTGACGCTCGGTTTCGAGCTGCCGATGCAACCCTTGCAGCGCGTCGAGCATCCCGTTGATGTCGTGACCCAGCCGGGCGATCTCGTCTTCGCCCGCCACGTCGAGGCGCAACGAGTGGTCCTTGCGTTCGGCGACCTTGCGGACCCGCTCGCTCAGTTCGGTCACTGGGTGGACCACCAGCCGCTTGAGCGCGAGGTGCACGACCAGGCCGAACATCAGGCCTGCCAGCAGCACGCTCAGCAGGATCAGGTGCATAGCCTCTTCGCCGCTTTTGAACACGTCGCGCTGCATGACCACCCGCAGCACCAGATAGGGGTCGCCGACCAGGTCGTCGATGCGCGCATAGCCGGCAAGCAGGTTGTCGCTCAGCAGGTGGATGCCCGCGTCGGCGTCGGCGACCTTGGCGCCCTTGTCGCGGCTGGCGTGGTGCTGCAGCAGGGCGAGATCAAGCTTGAGGTTGCGCGCGAACTCGCCAACCAGCACCGGGTCGAGCATCTGGCCGAGCACCAAGGTACCGCGGGTCGCCCCGGTACCGTCACTGGTGTGCACAGCGCACGCGGCGACCAGCATCGGCCCGCGTTCGGTGTGGACGATGCCCTGGACGTGGCGTTCAGCGGAGTCGTTGGCCTTTTGCAGCGCAGCGACGACCCGAGAATCACTGAACTCGACCGGCGTCACCGTTTCGCGCTTGCCGCGCAGGTCGTAGGCCTTGGACCAAGAGACCGCGCCCTTGGTGTCATAGATGGCGACCAGGCTCAGCTTGTTGAAGTCATAGGTCTGGTTGATGAAGTTGATGGCGGGATAGTCCGGCAGCTTGCCGCCCAAAAACGCGTAGGTATCGTCCCAGGTCGCGTAGTCGCGGGTCACCGTCCACAGCACGCCTAGCTGGTTGGCAATGGCGGCGTTGGCACGCTCCAAATGGCCGCGGGCCGCGCGGTCTTCCAGTTGCAAGAAGCTGTCGAGCAGCAATAGCCGCAGCGGCAGACCCAACGCGACGATGAGGCCCAGGGTGGTCAGCACCAAGATCGCGAACGTGCGCTTCTGCAGCGACACGAACTGCGCGATCTGTAATACGTTTGACCCAGCCGGCACGGTCGCTGCTCTCCCAAGCGCCAAGGGGGTGATCGTAGACCGTGACGCAGCCGCCGACAAGTTGCGGAAAAGCCAGCAGGTGCTTGCCAGGGCATAGTTTGCAGCGCAGCGCCTCCGACTGGCCGCGGATCTGCGTGACTGCAAGGTCACCTCGAAAAACCGCACTTTGCGGTCACGAACAGCAGTTGTTAGGCTTACGGCGATTCTAGGGGCGGACTTTGCGCAACCCGGCACGCGCCAATGAGAAAGGGCCGGGATTGGAGCTGACTATGACCGCTGGCCGCGCCGCCATGCCGCTTGCCGTTGACCCACCGCCCGACGCCGGCCGCGCAGTCCGCAGCCCGTGGTGGTGGATCGCCTTGAGCGCCCTCACGCTCAATGACCACGTTTGGAAGACCAGCGATGTGCTGTCGGGTGCTGTGACCGGCAAGCTGAGCGACATCGCGGGCCTGGTGGTGACTCCGGCAGCCGTCGCGCTGCTGTTGGGCCTGCGTGGCCGGAACGGCGTCGGTCTGGCCCATGCGCTGGTCGGTGCGTGGTTCGCCGCCATCAACGTGTCGGAGCCGTTCGCGGCGGGCTGGGCGCATGCGTTCGCGCTGGTCGGCGTGCCGTGGCATGGGGTGGTCGACTGGCCTGACTTGCTGACGCTGCCGGCCCTGTACCTGTCGTGGGCGCTGCACTTGCCGCGGCGCGTTTCGAACCCGTGTGCCCACCCGCAGCGTTGGCGCTTGGCGAGCCTGGTCGCAGCATGGCCGGCGTTGGTTGCGACTTCAGAAAAGCCCCCGCCGAACGTTACCGTGCCGCCGGTGACCAGCTTTGCGTCGTTCAATGCGGCGTTTGCCATCGGCAATCCAGGCAGCAAGGCCGTCAACCTGCGCATTCGGCCTCTTCGCAAAGGCGTGCTGGTCGACTGCGCGATGGTCAAGAATAACCCGAGCGCCTGGCTGTCGAGGCGTCTTTTCGGCCAGGCCGCGCTGTGGGAGGTGCCGCCGGGTGCCAACATCAACTTCACCGAAGGCGCTGCGACTACGACTGGCTGCAGCCTGTGGCTGGTCGACGGCAACACCCTGCCGATGACGCTACTGCTTTGGGACAACAGCGAGTTTCCGGCGCAGTTTGTCCCTGGCAACGTCGGTCAGCAGGTCGGCGCCGCCAACGACCTCACGCGGGTGTTGCGGTTGCAGCTGGACAGCAAAGGCAAGCACTCGCTGGGCACGCATAAGATCATCGTCAAAGCTCCGGGCACCTTTGACCCGGCGCCGCCGCCCGGCTGCGAGGTGCTCAACGACGGCGGCGGCGTAGCGTGGTCGCAGCCGGTGCCCGACCTGGGCAAGCCGTGGAAGATCACCAACCTAGAGCAATCGCCGGATGGCTGCAACGCGCTGAGCCTGGCCAGCGCGGCGACGGGCTCCAGCGACAAGGCTTCGTGGTACCTGTGCCTGCCGCCCGCGGCGATGCCCTTCAAGACCGACGATGTGGTCACGGTCGCCGAGGCCAAGCTGGACCACAACTTCAACCCGATGGCCGGCGTGCAGGTGTCCAACGGCAAGGTCGCCGTGTCAGCCGGCATCAGCGGCAACGTGCTCTACATTGGCGCGGGCAAAGCTGAAGTCGAGGCCATCGGCGGCTGCGGTGCCCAGTTCGACAAGTGCGGCGGCGCCGGGTTGCGCGCCCAGGTCAAGGTGTCAGGCATCGCTGGGGTCGACGGCAACACCGTCAAGGCCGGTCAGTCGGCAATTGTCGGCAAAGGGCGCACGCTGCACGTGGTGCGTGCACAATACCGGGTGACGCTGGACCCGGCGTGTCAAACGGTGCCCCAGGGGCACGAAATCGGGCCGCTGGTCGAGTCGGCCCTGGTCGAGGTGTCGCCATGATCTTGCAACGGATGGTGTTGGCGCTCTGTGTGATCTGGTTTGCAGCCGGCTGCGCGGATTCTGCGGGCGGCGGCGGCGGCGGCTTCGGCAGTGCCGATGAGGCCGCACCGAATTCCTCTGGGGGTGCATCAACCACAGGCGCCAAAGGCAGCCACGGCGTCACCCAAGCGGGCGCCCAGGATTTCGGGGCGTTCCGCAAGATCATCGAGCAGGGCAAGACGCCCGCGCCCGGCGTGCTCGACGACCTCGGCTTTTTTGCCGAACACAAGCTTGACTATCCCAAAGCCACTTGTGGCGACGACCTGTGCATGCACGGGCTGGTCGGCACCATGAACAACATGATCAACGGCGCCAACTGCACGCTGGTCCAGATTGGGCTCAACACGCCGCTCGACCCCGCGACGCTGCCGCGGCCGCCGCTCGATCTGGTGCTGGTCATCGACACCAGCGGTTCGATGCAAGGCGAACCGATGACGTACGTCAAAGAGGGCTTGAAGCGGATGTTGGATTCGCTGGAGCCGACCGACAAGGTATCGCTGGTCACGTTCTCGACCAACGCCAAGGTCGTCGTTTCGGGCGCCCCTGCAAGCGAAAAGCTGATGCTGGCTCAGGCATTTGCCAACCTGGAGCCCGACGCCTCGACCAACCTCTACGACGGCCTGTACACCGGCTTTCAGGTCGCGGCCAAGCATCTGCAACCTGGGCGCTCGGCGCGGGTGGTGTACCTGAGCGACGGCGTCGCGACTGCCGGCATGGTGCAGCCTGGCAAGCTGGCGGCGCTGGCCAGGGCTTGGGCCAAGAAGGGCATCGGCATCACCACCATTGGCCTCGGCACCGAGTTCGACATGGCGGCGATGCGCGACGTGGCCGAGGCCGGCGGCGGCAACTTCTACTTTATCGACCAGCCCAAGGGCGCAGGCGAGGTGTTCCAGGAAGAGGTCAAGACCGCCTTCTTGCCACTGGCTCTGGACGTCAAGCTGACGTTTGCGCCAGGCGCTGGCTACGTGGTGCGCGCGGTCTACGGCACCCACGGCTGGCAAGGTGGGCCCAACGGCGGCATCATCGAGATTCCGGCGCTGTACCTGGCCAAACGCACCGACAGCAAGGCACCGATCACAGCCGGTCGCCGCGGCGGCGGTGGCGCCATCATCTTGGAGCTGGTGCCGCTCAAAGGTGTCAGCGAGACCGGCGTCGGCAAGCTCGGCCTCGCCTACGTGGCCCCGAAGTCGGGCGCAGCGAAAAGCACCGACGCCAAAATCGACACGCCGCACAAGCCGGGGCAAGTGCCGGCCGAAGGGTTCTTCTCGGCGCCGACGGTCGAGAAAGGATTCGTGATGCTCAACCTGTTCGCGGCGTTCGAGATGGCGACCCAGTTTGCATGGGATTCAGACCCAGGTGCGGCATTGGGCGTGCTGGAAGCGATCCAGAAGCCGGCCGCGGCCTGGGCCGCCAAGAACAAGGACCCCGACATCGAGGACGACTTGAAGTACGTCGCGCTCTACGCCGGTATCCTCAAGAACCTGCAAGCGCAGAGCAAGGTCAACACGCCGGTGGTGCTGCCGCCTGATCCGTGGCCTTTTGGCGACTAGTTGGCTGACTACAGCTTGACGCCGCAACCGCTGCCCTCGGCGTGGCAGATGCCGCCAGCGTTCAAAAGCGGCGACGCGCAGCCGTCAAAAGCGACGATACTGGACAGGCAGTTTTTGGTCGCGCACGCCTGCAAGCCCGCGGGATCCTTGCCACACGCGGTGATGCAGTCGATGACGGTCTGGCTCTGACCGGGGCAGCCGTTCTGCGCCGCACAGCCGATGATGCCCTGCATCATGCAGCCGGTGCACTTACCACCGCCCTTGCTGCTGCACTGAAAGCTGCACAACACCTGCGAAGTTCCACCTTTGCGGCAATTGTCGTAGCAGCCCTGAGCGCCGTTGCACAGCGAGTCGGTGCCGCTGGACTTGGGCAGTTCGGTGTACGGTTCGACTGTTGTTATGTAGGCGAGGCACATCTCGTCGGCGGTGCCCTCGCCCCAAGTCACGTTGACGGGCGCTTTTTGCACGCCTCCGACCGACATTTGGTTTGCGGCTGAATTGTCATAAGTGCACTGCAACAGGAGCTTTTCACCCGGCTGTACCACAACCTGCTCGCCGGCCTTGAAGCGGTAGCCCTGCTGCCAGTTGAAGTCCCAGCGCGGGATGTCGATGAGGCACACGTCGGGCGACGCCTTCTTGACCACCGAAATCTGGCTGCCCAGTTGGTGCATGTGGGCCATCACGCCCACAATGGTCCAAGGCTTGGTGCCGCCGTTCTCGAACTCCTTGGTGTGCACGCTTTTGGCGTCGCCGGCCGCAATCTGAATGCCAAAATCGGGCAGCGGCCGGATCGCCATCAGGTTGGCAGGCTTGTCTTTGTGCAGCCACACCTCGGCCAGGGTCTGGTCAGGCGCTGGTTTGTGACCCAGCGTGTTGTAGTGGACCTGCAGCACCAACCGTGAGCCAGGCGCGATTCGAATGCCAGCATCGGCCGGATACACCGTCGGCACCGAACCCGGCACCCAGCCGCCGACGTTTTGCGCCGGACTCAGCCCCGGGCCGCCAAAGCAAGTCCAGCCGGGGCCAGGGGTCTGGGCGTCTTTCTCTGGCGCGCGCCAAGCCGCGCTCGGTCCCACCAGGTACAGGATGACGTGGTGCACGCTCGGCTTGTCGCCCGGTGTCACGCGCGAAGCATGCACCCAAGTTTCCTCTTTGAATTCCGGCCCCACCACGAAGCAGCGGTAGTCGTCGCTCTGCTTGACGTCGGCGGTGTACGCCTCGGCAGACTGCAGGCTCAGATCGGCCGTTCGATCGGGGACCTTGGGCAGCAAGTTGGCAACGCTCGCCGGCGCCTTGTAGTCCTTGGGGTCACCCTCTGGCATCTTGGCGGCGACCCAGTCCTGAAGCGCTTTGACCTCGTCGGCAGAGATGCTGCGCTCGCCGTCGTAGTGCCGGCAGTCGCCCGATGGTTGCCACGGTGGCATCCGCTTGGCGGCAATCGACGCCAGGCTCGCGGTGGCCCACTGCTTGGCGCTGGCGTAGTCGTCGAGCACGAACGGCGCCGGGCCGCCCTTGGTGTGGCACTGGGTGCAGCGCGCAGCGAAAACCGGCGCGGCGGACTTGTGGTACGTGTGCACCGACCCGGACGCAGCAGGCGCAGGCGTCGCCGTCGGTGAGCCGCTTTCGCATGCGACATGGGCGGCGGAAAGCAGCGCGACCGCGATAGTGAGGGTCTGTTTGGTGAGCATGGTCGTCCCTGCGCCGCCCCCGGCGGGCGCGAAGCATCGGCGGCGGGACCGGCAGCGTCAAGGTATTTTGTAGCGCGGTCGACGTGCTAATGTGGCAGCCCCCGTTTTGGAGCGCCCATGTCCGCCGACCCAGCCTCGCAGGCGTTGACCGTAGCCGAGCCCGCCGACCCGCTGTGCAAACCCGCATGCCGTGGCGCGGTGCACAAAGCCAGCCACGAACGACGCCTGCAGCGCATTGGCCAGTCGCCGCGTTGGGCGGGCAACGGATTCCGCAATACCCACCCGACCGAACTGCGGATGAACCCGTTCGACTTTCGGATGGCGGCCGATTTCGCTTTTGGCGGCAAGCGCCGGGCACCCGGCGGCCGCATTCCGCTAGACGCCGACGCAGTCGCGCGCATCGACGGGCCGCCGCCCAACGGACTGCGCTTGACCTGGCTGGGCCACAGCACGGTGCTTGTGGAGATCGACGGCGTGCGCCTATTGACCGACCCGGTGTGGGGCCTGCGCGCGAGTCCGGTGTCGTTCGCCGGGCCCAAACGCTACCACCCGATGCCACTGCAATTGCACGAACTGGGCCGCATCGACGCCATCGTGCTGAGCCACGACCACTACGATCACCTGTGCGCGCCGACCTGGCGCAAGCTCATCAAAGGTGCTGCGCCGGGCTGGTCGGGCCTGGTCGTCACAGCGCTCGGCGTGGGCGCGCACTTGGAGCGCATCGGCGTGCCGCCCCACCAGATCGTCGAACTGGATTGGGGCCAGGGCCACAAGGTGGTCAGCGCGGGATCCGCGGTCGAGGTCATCGCCACGCCGTCGCAGCACTTCTCCGGCCGCGGGGCAACCGATCGCAACCGTACTTTGTGGGCAGGTCTAGCGCTGATCGGACCGCACCACCGCGTATTCTTCTCGGGCGACACCGGGGCAACGGCTGAGCACGCCGACATCGGCAAGAGCCTGGGGCCGTTCGACGTGGCGATGTTCGAGATCGGTGCCTTTCACCCGGCCTGGGGCGCCATTCACCTGGGACCTGAGCGGGCGTTCCAGTCGTTTGTTTCGATGGGCGCGCGGGCGCTGCTGCCGGTGCACTGGTCGACGTTTGACCTTGCGCTGCACCACTGGGCGGAACCCGCAGAGACGCTGCACGGCCTGGCCGCGGCTGCAGCGGCCGATGTCTGGCAGCCAAAGGTCGGCGGCAGCATCTGGGGCGGCGCTTCTTCGCACGAACGCGCGGCCTGGCGGCTGCCGTGGTGGCGAGC
Organism: Pseudomonadota bacterium; assembly: GCA_005792545.1. Classification (GTDB taxonomy): domain Bacteria; phylum Myxococcota_A; class UBA9042; order UBA9042; family UBA9042; genus SXRM01. The sequence continues at coordinate 16,552 of SXRM01000009.1, forward strand.
TGTGGATCAGACGGACGGCTAGGACCTGGGCCTACACGGTCTGCGCCCACTGGCCCAACGTGCGTACGCTGTGGGTCGCGGCCAGCCGCTCCAGCATCCGCAGCAGCACCTTCCACTTGCTGCGCAGGGGCACGCGCTGGTCGGGTTGGGCCAGCAAGCGCGCGGGCAGTTCATCGCCGGCGTGATCCAGCAGGTCGATCGCGTGCAGCTCAAAGTTGACCCAGTCGGTGCGGTCCAGCACTGGCTGCATCGCCAGCCTTCCGAGTTCGCCGGCGACGATGACCGAAGTGCCGATGACCGGCCAGCGCACGCCAGGCAGCACCCCGATTGGCAGTTCCACGATGTCGCGGCCATCTGGCAAGCGCTCGCGGTACGGCGTCCGCGGCCCAAGCCACACGCCAGGCGCCTCGGGTATCGAACCGGAAGGCTTACCAGTCGCGCGATACAAGCCGATGGCGGCAGCCTTGGCGGCTTGATACGCAGGACAGGGAAACCGCGACGAGTCCCAGGCGTGGCCGACGTCGGCGACGGTCTGCAAGAGCATCGGCGAGAGCACGTAGCCCGGCGCGCGAAAGCCAGAGACTGCCTGGCCTGTAGCGTCCCGCAGGCGCTCGCGCGCGGCGAAAAGCTCCGTGCGCTGCGCCTCGGCCGACAGCCGCGACAGGTCGTAGGGGTGGGTCAGCGAGTGCGAGCCAATCTCGTGGCCGGCGGCGACCGCGTCGCGCAGCACGGCGCGCACATCGGCGTGATCAAGGTCTTGGGCGACGACGAAAAACGTGCCGGCAACGCCTGCCCGTGCAAACAGATCCAGGAAGCGCGGAACACCCCGCGTCCAGGCCCGCGGATCATGGGCGGCGGCATCGAAGCCGGCGGCATTGCCCGCGCTGCCCGTGTGGCCGTGGATGCGGTCGTAGAGGTAGAGGCCGTCGATGTCGACGTTGACGGCGGCACGCAGCACGGAGTCGGCCATCGCTCGGCTCGTCAGCGATTGGCGATGCGAATGACGAACACCAGCCGCGCGAGGTTCTTCAAGACGTTGGGCACGCGCTTGAACAAGTGGATGCTGGGCGGGCGCTTCTCGTGGATGACAATCGGGATTTCGGTCACACGAACGTCGTAGCGCTGGGCGCGGATGACCAACTCGCTGGCAAACAGGTCGCGATCGACCACGCACTTGCTGACCGTAAAGCGCAGCGCGTCACGGCGAAAGGCCTTGAGGCCGTGGGTGTCGGTTCCGCGAAAGCCAAGTAGGACCCGCAACATGCCGTTGATGACCATGGTCGCGGCGCGCCGCGTCATCGGCCGCTCGTCTTTCGCTTCGGGGTGGGCCTTGGAACCGACCACCATGTCGGCCCGCCCGGCGTCCAGAATCTCGAGCGCCCGGCGATGAAAGTCCAGGTCGCACAAGTCGATTTCTTCGCAAAGCACGTAGGTGCCGCGCGCAGCTTCGATGCCGCGGCGCAGGGCCTTGCCGTAGTTGGGCTCGTCCGACGTGATGGCGCGCACCTCGTTGTAGGCGCGGCTCAGCTTGTCGGCGATGGCGCGAGTGTCGTCTTTGCTGCCGTTCTCGCTGACGATGATCTCAAACGGCCGACCGAGCGTGGATAAGCCCGCGTGCAGTTCGGTCACGGATGCCCACAGAATCGCCTCTTCGTTGTAGCACGGGATGACGACGCTCAATTCGGGCTCTGGCTGAGCGACGGCCGCTGGCGCAGGCCTAGCCGCGGGCGCAGGGGTGGCGGCAGCAACTGGGTCAAGCGCGGGTGCAGTAGGTGCAGCAGCAACTTGCTCAAGCTCAGCAGCCTCGGGCTCACTGGCAGCGGCCGGAGCCGACTCAGTCGCAGGCGGCGGGGCTTTGCTGGATTTCCTTGGGCTCATCGGGTGGCAGCGGCGCGTTGGCGCTGGGCGCAGTAGTGTGCAGTTTTGCGGCGATCGGGTCAATGTTGCGCCCGGCCACGACGCGGTCAGCTGCCCTGCGAGCCGCTCTCAGCCGGTACTGCCACTGCTCCGACCATGGTCGCCGCCGATGTCCGTCGCGCCAGTCGATAACCACCCGCCGCCAGGGCCAAAATTGCCGCAGCCCACAGCAAGGTACTGGGCGTCTCGCGTACCGAAAACAGCAGCGCCCAACTCGAAAACGCGATGTAGATTGCGGCCGCGATTTTGACACCAAGCGACAGCACGGCATTGCGACGCACCAGCAGAGCGATGACTGCGGCCATGCTGGTCAGCGTCAAGACTGAGCCCGCGTTATTGAGCAAAACGCTGAATTTCTGGGTCAGGACCAGCGCGATGGCAACGCCGGACTGCAAGGCCACGGACGCCAACGGCGCCGACTCGTCGCGACCCGCAAAAAACCGCGGCAGAAAGCCATCGCGCGCCATCGCGGCGTACACGCGCGGGCCGACGAGCGTCATTGCCGAAAGCGACGACACTAGCGCCACCAGCACCACCGAACTCATGGCGGCGGCACCGGATGCGCCGACCAGGTTGTTGAGCACCACATGACCGAGCGTGAGCTTCTCGTCTTCGGTCTTGACCCGGGCGAGGTCGGCCGGGGTCAGGTTGGCGACGAACACCCAGTTGACCGCAAGGTAGACCACAATGACGATGGCCGTGCCGATCCACATCGCGCGCCAAACATCGCGCCGAGGATTGCGGAACTCTGCGGCGACGTAGGTCACTGCATTCCAGCCGCTGTAGCAGAACCCAATGTAGACCAACGAGTTGAAGAAGCTACCGAGCGTGCCAGCCGTACCAGTCGGCTGTTGTGCGGTCCACGCGGGCAGTTGGTTGCTGCCCGTCCACAGACCGACAGCGATGAATGACACCAGCAGCACGATCTTGACCGCGACCAGCACGTCTTGGGCCGTCGACGACGTGCGCAAGTGCAGTCCATGCAGCGCGGTGATGACGACCACGACACCGATGGCACTCCACGTGGCGTCCACGCCAAGAAGAACCGCTAGGTAGGCCCCCGCCGCAAGCGCCGCCATGGCCACCGGGGCCGAAAACCCCACCAAAAGTGAAGTCCAGCCCGCCACGTAACCGGCGTACGGGTGGATGAGCCGCGACAGGTAGCGATACTCGCCGCCTGATTCCGGCATCTCATGTGCCAGTTGGGCGTAGACCGCCGCGCCAGCCAGCGCCACCGCGCCGCCCACGGCCCACGCTGCCAGGATCCACAGCGGACCCAGGGAGTCGGCCATATAGCCGGCCGTGGTCAGAACTCCAGAGCCGATCATGTTGGCGACGACCAGGCCGACCCCGGTCAAAAGGCCGATGCGACCCATGGCGTGCGCGCGGGCAACCGCGAACTGTCCGGTAATCGAGGTCGAGGCGATGGTCGAGGCGTTGTCGGACACGGGGACTCGCAGCGCCGGCGGCGCCGGGTTTGGTACGCGCGAGCGCGGCGTGCGCTTCGGCGGCGTCGGGGCGCGGATCGTGCGGTTGGTCGGTTGGGCTGTCAACGGTTTTGGTTTTTTGAGACGGGCGGACAGCGGTTGACCGGTGCCGAAAGTGCACTATCCTCGCGGCCCTGGCGGCTTGGTCGGGTCTACGCGAGCGGCAACCGCGATCGAGCGCGGTTGTGGACAGAGGCGTGCAACAGATGGTAATTCAAAGCAAAGTCCAGAGATTTGCACTTTTTGCCTGTGCAGCGATTGTGCTGATGGTTGGCCAACCGGCGCTTGCGCAACTTGCTCCGCTGCCCGAGGCCTGGCGTACCGCGCTGACCAAGGTCGGCACCGATCCGCCACCCAAGGCACTGGCCGCTGACGCGCACTTTGTGCGATCCGATGAGTCCGCGCACTGGGTGGCGTATGGGCACCTCAAGGACCTTGGCGGCGTCCTGCTCGGCGTCGGTACGGATCCCAACTACCTGATGGCCGGCTGGATGAAGGCCGATCTGGTGCTGTTGGTCGACTTCGATCAGGTGGTCGCGGACGTGCACGCGCTGTACCTGCTGGCGCTGCGCCACGCCGAGACGGCCGACGCTTTCGTGCAGCTGTGGTCGGCCAAGGGCGCGCCGAAATTCGCAGAGTTCGTTGCGGCCATGCCTGACCCCGCGGCCCGCAAGCGCGCGCAGGCGGCGCTCAAGCTAGCCCGCCACGTCATCTGGGATCGGCTGGTTACGCTGCGCAAGGACTACAAGGCGCAAAAAGTACCCATGGCGTTCAGCGAGGCGGATCAGTACGCCCACGTGCGCGATCTGGCGCTCAAGGATCGGATCTGGGCCTGGCGCGGCGACCTGACCGGCGCCGCCACCATGACCGGGGTCCAGGCAGCGCTCAAGGCCATCGGCCGCGAGGTCAGCGTGTTCTACATCACCAACGCCGAAGCGTACTTTGACTACACGCAGCAGGCCCGCAAGAACCTGCGCGACCTGCCGTATGGCGACAAGTCGATCGTGCTGCGGACCCAAGGCGTGCCCAGCAAGGCCGCGGAAACGGCCGACGGCCACTATCGCTACATGGTGCAAAACGGCCGCGACTTTGCAGCGTGGATGGCACTCAAGCGCACCACCAGCGCCAAGGCGATCTGCTGGTCGCGCAAGCCGACAAAAGTGCAAGGATTCTATACTATTCCAGGGCCGCCGCCGCCCAAAGCGCTCAAGTCCAAGTGACGCGCATTGTCGCTGCTGCGACGCTGCTGCTGACGATGCTGATCGCCGGCCATGCTGCAGCGAGTCCGGGTGCACTGCCTTGCGGTACGGCGGTCGACGGCATGGCGTGCATCGCCGGGGGCCCGTTCATCCGCGGCACCGATGGCGATCCGGCGAATGCGCGACCGCGCGCGACTGTGTGGGTGCAAACCTATTGGATGGACCTGCGCGAGGTCACGTTCGGCGAATACAAAGCCTGCGAGCGCAAGGGCAAGTGTCCAAAGGCCGGGCCGAAATACAGCGACTTCAACCGGCCCAAGCAGGCGATGACCGGCGTCAACTGGTTTGACGCCCGGGCGTATTGCAAAGCCAACGGCAAACGATTGCCGACCGAGGCTGAGTGGGAGAAGGCGGCGCGCGGACCAGACGGTGCGCTGCACCCGTGGGGCGACGAACCGGCGACCTGCAAGCGCGCGATCATCATGGATAAAAGCGGTCGATCGTGCGGCGTCAAGAAGCTGCATTCCCAGCCGGAGAAAGGCCGCGTCTTGGAGGTCGGCCTGCGACCTGCCGGCGTGTACGGCCTGCACGACATGGCCGGCAATTCGTGGGAGTGGGTAGCGGACTGGTTCAGCCCGAGCTACGGCAAGTGCGGTGCGGCTTGCGCCGGCGACGACCCCAAGGGACCGTGCGGAGGTGCAGACAAGTGCCCGGGGCACCACGAGAAAATCGTCCGCGGCGGCAGTTGGTACTGGCCGGCGCAGATGGCGACGGGTGTTTGGCGGCGGCCGCACGCGCCCGACAATGAACCGTTCCACCACTTTGGATTTCGCTGCGCCAAAGACGTCGCGGCAGGTAATTGATCGATACAGAATCGCCTTGAGGTGAGATCAAGCCTACCGCAAGGAAGGAGCGACGAGTCGGCTTGCAAAGCCGCGAGTTTGCGACCCACTGAGCCAGCAAGAACAGCAATCGCCGATGACCTCGGGTCATCGCGATCCTGTATA
>SXRM01000088.1 GCA_005792545.1 Pseudomonadota bacterium
CCGGATCAGGCAAAAGAGCAGGTCGGTAGCCAAGGGGCGGCGACCTTCGCATGCTTTGCCAAAACAAAACAGCCACTTGTAAGTTAGATGTCTAATGCATTGAAATTAGGATTGAATCGCCGATCTGTTTCCCGTGGGTAGTCTGCGCCGCCCGCCTCACGGCCCCGTCGCCACCTCAAACACAATCTGCGGCTGCACCCACGCATTGTTGGTGATGCGCACCACCGCTTGCCCGGGGCTGCCGCCGGGCGCCCGCAGGACCGTGAAGGTCGCCTTGCCGTTGACCTCAACCGTCGCCGGATTGGCCTCTGAGGGCTTGCCCGCGCCGTCCTTGGTCAAGGGCTCGAGGTCGCTCAGGTCGAGCGAAAAGCCCGTCGCGGTGGTCAGCGCCGCGTCGAGCGAGATGTCGGTCACGACCACTGGCACGCTGCCGCAGTTCTTCAGGGTGACTTCGGCTGACCCGGCCATCGCGCCAGGCCCGGCCTTGCCAAAGGAGTACTTGCCGTTAGGCGTGATGCACAGGGCCGGCACGCCCAGATACGCCTGTACTGTGCAGGTCAACGGCCCTAATCCCGCCGCATCGGTCACGAACTTCAGCACCCCGGATTTCGGCTTGTCGTTTTTGGGGGTGAACCGGAGGTCCACTTGCACCGCGCCGCCGGGCGGTAGCATCCACGGCAGATCGATGGCCCAAAACGTGCCGCCCGCGAGCCAGTCTTCATCGCTCGGGACGCTCGTCACCCGTTGCACGGCGAAGTCCGGGGGCAAGTTCAGCAGGTCGATAGCCAGGACACGCGCCGGCGCAGTGCCGAGGTTCGTCAGCACGACCTTGTGGATACTGGCGTAGCCTTGCTGAGTATAAGGAATGAGCATTTCGCTCGGTTGCAGATTCAAGGCCGGAGCGCCGGGTTGGATGGCAATGTCGACGGTCAATGTCCTGTCAGCCGGGTCCCCGACGCCGCGGAGGTGCAGTTCAAGGCGTGCCGACCGTGGCAGGTTGTCTGCTGGTAAGTAGGTCAAGACGATGGTCTCGACGTCGGCTTGCCCGACTTTGGGGCTGATGCCCTTGGGCACGACCGCCGACCACTTCGCAGCCTTGCACGGCACACCATCAGCGGTCCCCCGAAAACAGCCTGCAGCTGGGGGGGCTTCGGTGGCTGCATAAAGGAACTCGACTTTCTTGATGACAAGGGCTGCTGCCCAGGGAAGCGATCGTACGTTGTGTAGCGCCAACTCCAGTTGGTTTGATTGGCCAGCCACCACGCTCCAGATCAGTTTGGAGTGGTTTGCCACCAACTTGCCGTTGTCCATGCGATGCAACATGGGCAGGGCCCCGCACTCCGGCATGATGGCGCCCATGGATGGATCACCAGCAACGCAGGCGTACTCCGACGACCCCTGGATTTGACCTGAGTTCGCCGTACTGCTCCCGGCATTGACCCGCACTTCCTCACCCGTCCGATACCACCCAAACTCACAGCCCGTAATCCCACCAACGACGAATGCGGCCGCCAAGAACACGCCAAACCGGCCTCGCCAGCCGTCTGCGCACATGCGTTTGTCCAGCCAGTTCCGCATCGACGCCTCACACCCCAAACAACCCGCTCAAACTCATCCCCGGCACCAACCCATCGTAGTCCTTCAAGAACGCCTTGAACCGCGGCGGCACCTCGCTCTGCAGCTTGGCGTCGATCTCCTTGCGGATCGACTCGAACTTGACGTCTGGCACATTGCCCGACACCGGCTGGCCCATTGCCAGGCCCAGCAGCTGCCCCAGCGCCGCCAGCCCCTGCACCGCGCCCTCTGCCGACAGGTCGTAGTCGAACGTGAACGCGCCGCCCTTGCGCACCGTCACCCCGTGCATGTCCAGCTCTTTGAACTCCTTGAACATGCCCTCGGCCGGCCGGATCTGGATGCCTTTCGCCCCCGCGCGCAGCGACAGCGACTCGATGGCCGGCTTGGCCAGCGCCCCCGAACCCTGCGCCGACAGGTCGATCGGCGTGCCGCGGGCGATGATGAGCTGTAGCCCGCTGTCGCCCAGCGGCGCGATGAAGTCGTCGGGCATCGACACGTCCAGGCTCGCCGACGGGGCGCTCAGTTTGCCCGCCATGCCTGCGCCCGCGCTACCTGCAGCTCCGCCACCGGTAAACTCGAACATCTTGGTCATTTGCCCAATCGTGCCGGTGAGATGCGGGTCGCGCTGCGGCGAATAGCCGGCCTGCTGGATGGCGCGCGGCAGTAGCGGCTTTAACTTCTGGTCCAGCACCTTCTCGACTTTCCATTTGCCAATGCGGCCGATGATGCCGAACAGATCGACGCCGTCGCTGGCCACGTCGGCCACGAACTTGGCCTCGGCGAAGCTCCAGCGCACGCTGTTGATGCGCACGTCGGGCCGGTTGTCGACCTTGACCAAGATGCCGGGGTCGGCACCGAACGACAGGCCGCCATAGCCCAGCGACGCTGCCGCCCATCACCGATTTCTGTGCGGTCTGCACGGCTTCGCCGCCGCTGCGCGGCACCGCCATGCCGCCTTGCACCGCGGCTTGTGGCGGCGGCTGAACTCCGGCGCGCTGCTGTTGATAGGGCATGCCGCGCAGCGCATCGGCCTGCGGGGGCGCGGCAGCCGGCGCGGTTGTTGGCGCGCGCGCGGCACCTGCGGGCTGTGCGGCGGGTTGTGGGCGGGTGGTCTGGGCGGCGGCGGGCATCGAAACCTCGGGCCGCGCCGGATGCCGCGGTCTGCCGCAAGGATGGCGCACAGGGGCGCGCCGGGCAAGGCGAATCGGCGGCGCTGGGGTCAAGCGGCCCGGGCCTGCTGCCTTTTGAGGCCCCTTGCTCAGCGCCGCAGGCTGCCCTACCTTGGCCGCCCGCGCGGGTCGCGGTGCAGGGCAGGGCCATGTTGGGACTCGGATTCGGCAAACCGCTGGCCGTCGGCAGCCAGGCCCCCGACTTTACGCTGCCAGACCAGGACGGGCGGCCGACGGTGCTGTCCGAGGCCCTCAAGGCCGGCCCAGCTGTCGTGTACTTCTACCCGCGCGACGACACGCCGGGCTGTACAGCCGAGGCCTGCAAGTTCCGCGACGACTACCAGGATTTCACCGACGCGGGCGCGCAGGTGTTCGGCGTCAGCGACGACGACGTCGCCACCCACAAGCGCTTCGCCGAGCGCCATCGCCTGCCATTCCGGCTGCTGGCCGACACCGACAACGCGGTGCACAAGGCCTATGGCCTGCAAGCGGCGCTGGGTCTGTTGCGCGGCCGCGTCACCTACGTCATCGACCGCCAGGGCATCGTCCGCCACAGCTTCGACGCCCGCATCAACGCCGTGGCGCACGTTCGCGATGCCTTGAAGGTCTTGCGCGCGCTCAAGGAGACGCCATGACCCGCCTGCCCAACGCCGAACCGTGGTCCGCGCTCGACCCCAAGCCGCCCCTGCCGCTGCTGGTGGTCCACTTGCGCGGCACCCAGGCAGAGATGGGGCGCCAGCACGGCGAAATCTTGAAGCAACACGGCGGCTGGGAACGCGCTATCGCCTACTATCCCAACATGGTCGAGCAGATGTTGCGGGGCAGCGCGATTCGCCCGGCCGATCGGGTAGTTCCAGCGCTGGCCCGACCGGCACTGAACGCCCTGGCCCGCAAGCTCTACAAAGACCGGCCGACTGATTTGCATGAGCGTACGTTGGCGTTCATGACCGCACTCGGGCTCGAGGCCCGGCAGGCCCAGTACATCCTGGCGATGGACATGTTCCAGAACGCCATCGGCATCGCCGGTCGCCACCTGCTGGGGCCGTTTGGCGACCCGTGGATTCGCCGCGGTGTTCCAGCGTGCAGCACGTTGATGGCCTGGGGCGCGGCGACCGTCGACGGCAAGCTGATTCATGGCCGCAACTTCGACTTTCCAGGCGTCGGTGTGTGGGACGCGGCGCCGGAGCTGGTGTTCTGCACGCCGGACCAGGGTCTGCGCTACGGGTTTGCGACCTGCCGCGGCGCCGACGTGGCGGCGATTAGCAGCTTCAACGAAGCCGGGCTGGTGGTGACGCCGCACACACGCTTGCACAAAGACATCGCGTTTTCGGGCGCAGCCATCGCCGACCTGTGCCATGACATCGTGCGCAAGTGCCGAACCATTGCCGAGGCCGAGGCTGTCGTGCGCGAGCGCAAGGTGGCTTCGACGTGGGGCATCGCGGTGTCGTCGGGCGCAGAGGGCAAGGCGGCGGTCATTGAAGCGCACGCGGCCGGTGTGGGGATCACCTACGCCGACGGCGACCGGCCGTATAAGACCTGCACCAACCACTACCTGGCCACGTCGCTGCGCCACCGCGAGCTGGCCCCGGCACCCGGTTGGACCTGGCATACCCACAGCCGCAAGAAGCGCCTGGAGCAAGCCGGCCAGCAGGCCCTGGACGGCGACCGCCTGACGCCGCTGGCGCTGTTTCGCTGGCTCGGCGACCGCCACGATGCCGACCAGCCGACCCTCGAGCGCGCGGCGGGCGGCGTGTTGGCACAGTCCACAGGTGTGCATACCGTCGTGGTCGAGCCTGAAGCGCGGGTCGTGCACCTGTCGGTGGGGCGCTGTCCGTCGGGCCGTGGCGAAGTGCAGTCGGTCGCCTGGGATTGGAGCGCGCCCATTGGTGGCGTGCAAATTCAGGCCGCGCCGAGCCTGCCGACCGCCAGCGACTCGGTCTACGACGGCGATACGGCGGCGGGTCACGCGTACCGGCACTACCTGCGGGCGGCGCAATTGGAGGCTCAGGGATCCAAGCCCAAGCCGGTCGAAGACGAGCTGCTGACTGCCGTGCAGTTGGCGCCCAACGACCCGACTTTCTTGTTGTTGGCGGGTGCGGTTGCCCTGCGGCGCAAGGATCTCGCGACTGCGTACAAGCGCTTTGACCTTGGCGCGGCAGTCGAGACCTCGCCGTTTGCCAAGGGTCGGCTGCACCTGTGGGCCATGCGGGTCGCGCGACACTTGCCCGACCGCGACGGCGAAGAGCGCCACCGGCAGGCGCTGTTGGGTTTACAGCACCCGCTACTGGGCTTGCTGCGCGACCAGGCACGTCACGAGCGCGACAAGCCGTGGAGCAAGCGTCGGCTGACCGGGTGCCCGCTGCATACGCTTTTGGGGGATATCGGGTAGGCAGCGCCGCGGCGAGAGGGTGCGCAGTCCCAGGCCCGGATACCGAGCGCCGACCGACGGCACCAACGTTGGGCCAGGCACTGGCAGCAATTTTACCAGGTTGAACATTTGGCCGTGCCTTGCGCCCGGCGAGCGCACAGGCTCCTAGGCCCCCGTCACCAAGGCCGCCATGCCCACCTTGTCCCGCTTCGCCACGCGTCTCGCCCAATTCATCCTGACCGAAGGCCGAAGCCATCGGTCAGGACTCACTTGGCGTGTGGGTCGCCAGCTCGGGTCCCGTTTGGCCGACTGGCGGCTCCGTCGCGGACGCGGCCTTGTCAATTGGTCACCCTGTATGGTGTGCCTGCTGATCGCCGCCTGTGCCGCCAAAGCACCGCCGGCCGAACCAGTCCCTGGCCCGTTGCTCGCCATCCGCCTCGCCAACCCAGTCCAAGTCGACCGCGACGCCCGCGGCATGGCACACGTCTACGCCTACGGCATGGGCGACCTGCTGTTTGCGCAAGGCTACGAGACCGCGCGCGACCGCTTGCTGCACATGGAGTACTGGCGGCGCTTTGCCTACGGCACCCGCGCCCAGCTGTGGGGGGCCAAGTTTGCCGAAGACGACGGCGCCAAGCGCGCGGTGGATTTTCGGGGTCTCGCGACCCAGAACCTGGCATGGCTCGACCAGAACCACCCGCGGATCGGGCAGTTGCTGCGCTCGTACGCGCACGGCGTCAACACTGCGCTGGCCGACTTCAAGGCGGGCCGCAATGGGCTCAAGCGCCCGGCTGACCTGGATCGCATCGAAAAAGACTGGTGGCCCGAGCCGTGGTCGCCGGTCGACAGCCTCGCGCTCGGCCGGGCGCTGGTGTTCAGCCAGAACTTTGGCGGCGACATGGAACTGGTCGTGTACGCCTGCAAGTTCTTGATGGGCGCTGAAAAGTTCCACGACATCTTCCGCTTTCAGCCGCTGTATCCGTCGCACATCTTGGAAGACGGCGCGCCGTTTGCGCAGCAGCACTTCAGCCTGGCCAGCGATGGCGCGGCGGCTCATGCCCTGCCGTTTGGACCCACGGTCGCGACGCCATTGCGCACGCCGGGCAACCGCAGCTACACGCCCGAGCAGCGACAGGTGATTGCCACGGCCCTCGCCCAGCTGGCCCAGGCTTCGGCGCAGCTCGCCGGCCGGCAGCGACCCGGCGAAATGGGCGGCAGCAACGCCTGGGTGGTCGCCGGCAACCACGCCGCCGAAGGGCCAGGGGCGCTGTCGTGCAACGACCCCCACATGAACATCGAGATGCCGTCGCGCCTGTACCCGATGCACCTGACCGACCTCGCGCGCGGTGGCAACGGCGTCTTTGGCCACACATTGCCGGGCGTGCCGTGGTCGGTGTTCGGTCACACCGACCAGCTGGCCTGGGGCATCACCAACAGCTACGTCGATGCCACCGATCTGTACCTCGAAGTACCTTGCGAGGGCGAAAAAGGCGTGCTGCTCAAGGGTACTTGCGTGCCTTTTGTCACCCGCGACGAGACGATTCTGGTGCGCCCGGACGGCGGCAAGGTCGCCGACAGCAAGGTGCAGAGCAAGAAGGTGCGCTGGGTGCCCCACCACGGCCCGGTGCTCAACGATCTGGTGCCGCCGCTCATCGCAGCCGCCTTGTCGGGTCAGGGCATCGTGCTGTCGGCGCGCTGGTCCGGGTTTCGCACCGACAGCAGTGAGGCGGTGGCGCTGGACAAGCTGCTGACCGCCGCGGACCTGGACCAGGGCCTCGCGGCATTGCAGAATTTCAACGGCGGCGTGATGAACTGGACGCTCGGCGACGCCAAAGGTCGCGTGGCGTACGTGGCCGCGGGCGGCTGGCCGCAGCGCGCGCAAACGGCCAAGGCGCAGCCGCCCTGGGATCCGCTGCCGGGCGACGGCGCGGGTGAGTGGACGGGCATCGCGCCGTTTGCGCAGGTGCCCAAGCTCGTGGACCCCAAGAAGGGCTTTGCCGTCACCGCCAACCACCAGCAGGGTCCGCAGGCCAACGACAACGACCTGACCAACGACGCGGTGTATTTCGCGCATTTCCAGGACCTCGGCAGCCGCGGCCATCGCATCACCAAGCGGCTGGTCGAGCTGACGACCGCTGGCAAGCTGACGCTGGACCAGGTGGCGGCACTGCAAGTCGACGACCACGCGCAGTTGGCCGACGCCTACCTGCCGCACCTGTTGCCGCTCGAGGCCACGATTTGTGCCGCGAGCGCGGTGCAGTGCGATGCGCTCGGGGTGCTCAAGGCCTGGAATCGCCGGCAAGACGTCGACTCAGCCGGCGCAGCGGTGTTTGGCGCCTGGTACAACCATCTAGTGCGCGAGGCGATTGCCGACGACATTCCGGCGCCGCTGCTGCCGCTCGGTCGCGGCTACCTCGCTGCCATCGGCGGCCGCACCATCGCGGCGTGGCTGCGCACGGGGTCCGGCGCGACCGCCTGGTGGGACAACGCCAGCACGCCCAAGCAAGAGACGGCGACCGACGTCCTGCTGTCGTCGTTTGCGCACGCGGTGGATCAAGTGGCCAGTCACTATGCCGTAGATCCCGCCAAGGCGGCCAAGCCTGCGCAGTGGCGCTGGGGCGACCTGCACCAGGTCCGCTTCAAGAACGTGCTGTTCGACGAACTGTCGCTGGGTCCATTGCCGACCGGCGGCGGCCATCGCACCGTGCAAGCAGCGGACTATCCGGTGGTCGAGACCGATGGCGCGCCGGCCAAGCTGCCGTGGCTGACCACTGAGGGCGCGGTGTTTCGGCTGTGCGTGCAGCTTGCCTCGCCTTCACGCGCAGTGCAGGCCTTGTCAGGTGGTGTCGCGGCCGACTCGGCGCACCCGCACTTCAAGTCGCAGGCGGCCGATTGGCTGGCGACCAAGACCGTTGCGTTGCCGTGGACCCGGGCTGAGGTGGATGCCGCCGCCGTGCTGCGCGTGCAACTGGCCAAGGGGCTGGGTGCGCCCTGACACCACTGCGGCTGGCCTTGAGGACTGCGGCCTGGCTTGTCCCTGCCCCTGCCCCTGGCCCTGCCCCTGCCCCTGGCCTGTCCCTGCCCCTGCCCCTGGCTCCGTGCCGCTGTCAGCGCCCCCGCCTTGCCGACAAGCGGCCTCGTCCGCGACAATCGTGCCCGCGCCGGACGCGCAATCCGTACCCAGCCCCATGTCCACCGCCCGCCAGACAGAGTCCGCATTCCGGTTGATCCGCAAGGCCATCGGCGACCGCGCCGCTGTCCGCTCCAAGGTCACGCGCACCGCGCGCACGCTGGGCAACCTCGCCGGCGGCGAGGTCGAGCGCCGCTTGCACTCGCTGCGGACCCAAGGCCTGCTCGACCGCATCCCCAACCGCTGGCAACTGGCCTTCGGCGCCTGGGACATGCTGCGCTTTGTCATCGTGCCCGCGGCGGCCGATTACTACGACCACCAGGGCATCGACTTTCGCTTTCATCAGGTGTTGCGTGGCTTGGACGACCCATTGTCGATCGCTGATCCGACGGGTCTGTTCGCCGACTTCGAGACGATCAGCGGCCACGTCATGCAAGTCGTCCACCTCAACCCCATCTACGACCTGCAGTTGATGGCGATGTGGCCCGATGGCCTGCAGCGCTTTGAAGACGAGGTGGCGGCGATGGTCGCCGGTACCCACCCGCGCGCAGGCACGATCGGCGCCATCGTCGAGGACCCGACCTATCACAGCCGGCTGTTGGACTACGTGCGCGCATTCCGACGGGACCCCAAAAACGTGGCGCCGATGGTCCGCCAAGAGCAGACGCTGCGCGCCGACCCCCATTTTGCCAACGCCGAGCGCGTGTTCGCGACCGTGCCTGGGTACATCGCGTGGTGCAATGCCTTGCCAGCTGACCTGGCGGGGCTGGTGCGCCATCGCGCGCGGCTGGCGCGGTTTCCGTTGGAGTTTGGTGGGGTGTAGCCAGTTGCCCGCAGCGGATTGCGTTGGCGCGTGCTGACCTTGCTCCGCCCCGCGCCCGCGCGTACCCTGCCGCGCGCGCGACCCCTCGCGCAGGACCATCGCCATGCCAGACTCCGGACTCGCCCGCCCGCCCGTCGCTGCCCCGGCCGGCGGCGCATTTCTGTTCACCCCCGCCGGCACGGATCGCATCTTCTCGGTTGAAGACCTGAACGAGGAGCAGCGCGCCATGGCCACCGAAGCCGGCCGCTTCATCCAAAAGGAAGTGGTCCCCCGCGAGCGCGCCCTCGAGTCCAAAGACGGCAAGGCCGCCAAGGATATGCTCAAGGTCCTCAAAAAGGCCTGTAAGCTCGGTCTGGCCCAAGTCGAGGTGCCCGAAGCCTACGGCGGTCTGGGCGCCGACAAAGTGACCTCGCTGCTCATTGCCGACAAGGTCGGTGAGTCCGGAGACTTTTCCGTTACCTGGGGCGCGCACTCGGGCATCGGCCTCGCGCCCATCCTCTACTTTGGCACCGACGAGCAAAAGCAGCGCTGGGTCGAAGCCATCGCCGGTGGCAGCAAAGTCTCGTGCTACGCACTGTCTGAACCTGGCTCCGGCTCCGATGCGCTCGGCGCCCGCTGCACGGCGCGCCTGAACGAGGCCGGCACCCACTACGTCCTCAACGGCACCAAGCAGTGGATCACCAACGCGGCCTGGATGGACATCGGCGTGGTGTTCGCCAAGGTCGACGGCGACAAGTTCACGGCGTTCGTGGTCGAGCGCGGCATGCCTGGGCTGGAGCACGGCAACGAAGAGCACAAGCTAGGCCTGCGCGGCTCCTCGACCTGCCAACTCATCTTTACCGACACCCCGGTGCCGGTCGAAAACGTGCTCGGCGAGGTCGGCAAGGGCCACAAGGTCGCGTTCAACACCTTAAACCTGGGCCGCATCAAGCTCGCGGGCGGCGTCATCTCGATGGCCAAGCGCGCGCTTGCCGAGGCGATTCGCTACGCGGCGGACCGCAAGCAGTTCAACACCCGCGTGGTCGACTTCGGAGCGATTCGTGAGCAGTTGGCCGACAGCATCATCCAGACCTATCTGGTCGAGTCGCTGTCTTATCGCATCGCCGGCGCCATCGACGCACGCCTCGCCGACGTGGACCACGACGCGCCCGACTACGTTGAACGCCAGATGGCCGCCATCGAGGAATACGCGGTCGAAGCCTCGATTGCCAAGGTTTACGGCAGCGAAGCGTTGTCGCAGATCCTCGACCGCTGCCTGCAATGGCACGGCGGCTACGGCTTTGTCGAAGACTACAGCGTCGAGAAGTTCGTGCGCGACGCTCGGGTCTACCGGATTTTCGAAGGCACCAACGAGATCAACCGCTTGCTCATTCCCGGCACGCTGTTCAAGCGGGCCATGCAAAAGCGGCTCGGTCTGCTGCGCGCGATTGGCGCCACCGAAGCGTCAGCGACGGCCGGCTTTGCACCCATCGGCGGGGATGCGCAGCCATTGGCGCTGGCTCAGATGGCGTTGGAGCGCATCAAAGTGCTGGCGCTGCTGATGCTGTCGGCGGCGTCGGGCAAGCACGGCATGGCGCTGGACGGCGAGCAGGAGACGCTGGTGCAGCTGGCCAACCTGGTGACCGACGCGTATGCCGTGGATTCCGCGGTGGCGCGCACGCTGCAACGCCAACAAGCTGGTGACGCGGATGCCACCCTGGCCGCAGTGTGTGCCGTGGCGGCCATCGAGGCGATGGAGCGCTCGCTGCTGGTAGCGCGGCGCCTGGTGTACACGATGTTCAGTGGCGACGACGCGGCGGCGTGGTCGGCCAAGGTGGCGGCCGTGCGCGCCGAGGCGCCGGTCAACCTGCTGCCGTGGCGTCGAGCCATTGCGGCGCGGGCGATTGCGGACGGTGGGTATAAGTTGTCGAGTTATTGAGCGGCGTGTCTCCCCGCCAAGGGGATCTCCCGGCGGCTACCGCGGGCCGGCCTGCCTCGCTCCAAGTATTCACGCGGCCGGCTCTTGCTGGGACCCCGGACGTCCTCGTCCCCACCACCGAACCTGGGTAGGGGCGGACCTCCGTGTCCGCCCGCCAGTGGGATCTCCCGGCGGCTAAAGCCGCGGGCTTCCTTAACAAAGCCACGCCTACGCGTGGCTGGGCAGGCCAGTGCGACCCAAAAGCGCCACCAGTTCTCCATGCACCCGGCCGTTACTCGCCACGGTGTTCGCGGCAAAAACGTCGTGGGCCGCGCCGTCGAGGTTGCTCAGTTGCCCGCCCGCCGCACGCACAATGGCGTGACCGGCCGCCAGATCCCACGGCTTGAGCCCAATCTCATAGAAGCCGTCGCTGCGCCCCAGCGCCAGGTCGCACAAGTCGGTCGCCGCAGATCCCGAACGCCGCACGCAATGGGAGGTCGTCAGCACCGCCCCCAACCCGCCGAGCAACTGCGGCAGCCGCTGGCGTCGGTCGTACGGAAAGCCGGTCACCACCAGCGCACGCGACAGCGTTGCCACCTGCGACACCGCAATCGGCTGGCCGTTGCATGTCGGCGCGATGCCCACGCCACCCACCACCACTTCGTTGCGCGGGGGGTTGGCAACCACACCCAACACCGGCTGACCGTGGTACAGCAAGCCCACCGACACGCACCACGCCGGGTAGCCGTGGGCAAAGTTGGTGGTGCCGTCCAAGGGGTCGATGGCCCAGGTCCAGGGCAGGTCGTGGACCCGCGCGCGCAGCGCAGCAACACCTTCGGCGCCATCTCGCTCTTCCGCGAGCACGGTGTCGCCCAGGCCGGCTGCTTGCAGTTCACCCAGAATCCAGGCTTCCGACGCGCGGTCGGCGGCGGTCACCAGATCGATGGGCGATTTCTCGTCGTACCCGGTCAACTGCCCAGCGTGCTGCCGCAACACGGCCGCGGCGCCGTTGGCGAGGTGCAGGGCCAGCGCCAGCCGCTCCTGCGCCGCGGCGAC
Organism: Pseudomonadota bacterium; assembly: GCA_005792545.1. Classification (GTDB taxonomy): domain Bacteria; phylum Myxococcota_A; class UBA9042; order UBA9042; family UBA9042; genus SXRM01. The sequence goes on from SXRM01000088.1 coordinate 12,019, forward strand.
GGGCGGGTTGGACCAGATCACGGTCGGGCGGCGGGTGTGGCAGTGCCGGCGGGGACGACGCTGCCCACAGTCCCGCGATCCATGCCATTGCGCAGGTTGTTTTCCGCTTCGCCAACCCTGGCGTCAAACCGGCGCTGGCTGGCGAGCAGGCGCTGCAGCCGCGGCGTGATGTAGTCCACGGCCTCGGGGCCCTTGACTGCGCCCTGGAATTTGCGCGCCGTGCCGCGGCCGTCGGGCGCCGTGCCCGCAAGCAGCGGAATCATGTCCGAGCCGTAGCCGGCCGCCTCCAAGCGCTCCTTGTCGCGGTCGAGGTCGTAGGCGAGCAACCGCAGGCCATCGGCCACGCCGTCAAAGCGCCGCGCTTGCACCGCGTCGTGAAAGTAGCGGCACGGCTCGCACCACTTGGCACCGACATACAGCAGTAGCGACCGGCCGTCACGTTTGGCGCGCGCCCACTCTTGCCGCACCTGCGTGGCGACATCGCCCTCGGCGGGCGCCTCGACCCAATCGACGCCTGCGACCGCCCTGCGCCCAGGAGCCTCGCGGCGCTGCTCTAGCGCGGCTGCTGGTGCAATGGCCGGCGTGGGAGTGGCTTCGGCGACCGGCGCCGGCGGGGCAGGGCGCGAGCACGCGACGAGGCAGCAGGACAGGGCGAAACAGGCAGTGCGAAGGGTCATGTGCGTTGGGGCGACGCCCGCGAACGGCGGGCAAAGGGCGGGCAGGGTACACGGTTTGGCTGGGGCGCGGAATTGGTTCTGCCGCCTCGCCTTGGCGCCGTTCCGCGATCTCTGGCGCCACGGCGGGCGCACGCATTTGACGCACATTCGCAATGCAATGCGCTGCGTGGCCGCTTGATTTGTATTTATTATTAGCCTGTTGCGACGACAGTCCACCAAGGACACGTCTCGACTGCTGGTCCGCGATCATGGAAATTCCGCCCGCCGCCCGCCGCCCGCCGCCCGGCATAACATGCCAATATTGCGCAATAAATGTCACGACGCATGAGCTCTCGCGGTCACCAAGCGCAACACACTCTAGCCCAAAATTCACGCGATACCTCCGTGCACCATCGCAGGCCGCCCACCGTAGACTTAGGCTCGGCCACACCACGAAGCCGGTGCTGGCCCGTGCCGACAACCTCCAACTCGAGGGCATACCACATGTGCAAGGCTCCAAAAGTCATCCAGCTGTGCCGCGACTCGCGGCTTGAATCCACCCGCGACGGCTCGCCCGCGATTTACTGGACGGGTGAGGCCCAGCAGACAGAAGCACTCGGCGGGCGCGGTGTGCGGGTTACGGTGGAAGTGCTCGACCTCGCCCCGAATACCGAGATCATGGTCTTCGGGCAATATGGCCCGGACCGGCGCAACTGGACTGATTTTGCTGCGCCCTTGACCTATGCCGGCGATCCGATCTCCGATCTTGGGTCGCATACGTTCGTGTACGCCGGCCCGCCGGAGGAGTTTGCAGAATTCGTGCGGTTCGGCATTCAGATCAAGCATGGAGCCGAAACAGCGCAGGCCTGGGCCCGCATGACGGCAACAGCGACGGTGCTGTTCGAAAACGTACTCGCCCGGTTCCCGATGGTCCCGGCGGCCGGTGTTACTTTGGGGACTCCGAGTTCGCCGACGATGGTGCCGGACTCCGAGCGCGTCGATCTGAGCAACTTCGACACAGCCCAATTCCTGCTCCACTGGACGGGCACGCCCACGAGCTTGATAATTTACACGTTTGGCAGCATCGATGGCATCAACTATGCGGAAATCGCCAGGACCACCACATTCACCGCAGCCGGCGCGGCAATCCTCGTCATCTCTCAAATGTTCAAGTATGTTGAGCTTCGCTACACCATGTCGAGTGGCACGGTGACTTTGAACGCAGCATGCCAGGGTCGAGTGCCGTAGTCGAAGTCGCCGAGCTTGACGAATCTGGGGCCCGGGCGCATCTGGCGTTGGCGTGTCGACCAACGCTGGGTCGCCGATACGCGCTCGCCCGTGCTCACAGTTGCGCCGAAGAGGCAGAGCCTTGGACCACTCGATCTGCAATTTCCGGCTCCAGGACATTTTGCCGCACAAGGCCGGCCCGTGCGTTCAGTTGTCTAACCCCATCACTGGCGGGCCTCTGCCAGGTGGCCCGGTCGAGAAGGCCCTTTCGTGGGCCAAGGCCCAGGCCGGAAGTCCCGATGGCCAGTTTGGCCTTTTCGAAGCACGAAAAGTCGCTACGTCACGGGTCCGCCAGGCAAACGCGGGCATGGTGATGTGGTACGCCATCTATGCCTACATGGTGGCATCCATCACCCGCGTTCCCGATTTCTGGCTGCAGCGGTTGTTGTCGGCGTTCTCAAACCAAATCGCCGAGGACGTCCTTAAGCAGCAGTTCGAACCCAACAACCCGACTGGCGCCTTCGCATTGGTGCCCACGGAAATTGCGGCAATGGCCGCCATGCTGCCGACGTGGCAACTTCGCCGCTCGGCGATTGCGCAGTGGTGTGTTTCAGTAGGGCATCCGCAGCCCGATGCGCCGAAGCTGCCCTCCGGTATTCCGGCGACCCCAGCAAACTGCGACTACTGGATTGCCTGCCTGGCGCGCTACTTTGGTGAAAATGTTGGCTCATTCGCGATGTCGTTGACGAAAGAACCCTCGCCATCCAGTGCGCTCGAAATCGGCATCGACATGGCGTTGGATTGGAAAGCGCATGTCCAGCCGAAATTTACGGCGTTTCCGCCTTGGACGCAGGCCTTGACCGCCGCAAAAGTCCCTGCGGCCGCGTTTGGCAAGTGGAGCTATGTTGGCCAACTGCCGTTTGCAATCTGGGCTAGTCACGCTAACGCCAAGTCTGCTCCACAGTTTCCAGTAGATTTCCATAGTGTAATTAACGGTTTCTGCGCCGACTTGACGCCGCCTGTCGCTGCCGCGCTCGGCAAAGTGCAGGCTGGGACCTGCACTTCGGCACTCAAGGCCCTGAATGCGGGCAACAAGGTGCTGAAACGCGACCTCACGCAAGCCGACATCGCGGTAGCATTTGCCGATGTTTCGTCCGCGTGCGCCGAGGTTGACAACGCCGCAAGTACAATTCGGCCGCAGCTATTTCGCAATCATGTCCTGCAAACTTGGGTCAAACTGCGAACCGCCACCGCCGTCGCTATCACGCTCGGCGCCCCCTACCCAGTTGCACGGGTCAACGGACAACTCGGGATGTGGTCGTTCGCAGAACCATTCCTCCTCGAAAATAGTCCTTCCAAGTACCCGACCTTTGTGCAGCAATACCCGCCGAACGCCGCTTTGGAGCTGTGTCTTTGGGCGCATGGAACGACCGAAACCCAGCCCAAATTGCTGGCCGAGTTCGGCGGCAACTGAAACGACTATGGCCAACAGTTGCCCACCGCTAACGCTCACCTTTCCAGCACAAACCTGGGCGTGCGCTGCCACCGGCAATACGGCCCCGCCAGTAACGGCGGATCCGGCAACTGTTTCGCTGACACCCTGGCAAAAGGCCTGGTTGCTCGCGGCCAAGGCCGCCGGCAGCACCGACACTGCCGTCCTGACCGGGCAGGCAGCGACCCGCGTACAAGAAGACCTGTTTCGGCTGCGGGTCCTGGAGGCCACTTACCAATTCGCCTGGACAGAGTTGGCCCGTACGCCCAATGTCATCATGCGCTGGGTGTTTGAGACCCTTGCGGCTGGCAGCACAACGTACGACGTGGACAAGGCGCTCTATTTCGGCAAGCAACTCGGCGCGGCGTTGAACGAGGGTGTGTCACCGCCTTGGGCGGACCCGACCAATGCAAAGTCCTTGACGGCTGACTTGATTCACCAGCTGTCAGCTGCGCTCTACGCAACCATGATCAAGTCGGGTGCCACCTGCCCGACCGGGCACGCAAACAACAACTTCTGGCTGGTCTGCCTGAGCCAGCGCCTGGCTGCACTGCTACCGAAGGGCAATGACCCAAATCCAATTCAGTTGCCGCCGCCAGCCAAACTCGGCAAGCCGATAATCGGACCGCCAGCGTTTTGGCCGTCGCCGGCAGGCGGCCTGGATTCAATAGTCCCTCAACTGTTTGCCGACCTGGAAAATTCCGACAAGGCGCTTGCCCGACTTCTCGAGGCCATAGCATGGCTAACAGTGTCTACACCGACTGGGGCACTCTTGCCGCAGTGGTTTGTCAAAGGCTCGCAGTATCGCCATTTGGGGCTGGCCCTCATCCATAGCAAGCTCGACTACTGGAGTCCGGCAGGGCTCTTGAACCATTGGCGCGGCGCTGGCGCCGGGATCAAGCTCGAGATTTCGGCGCAGGTGACCGGCGGCGTGCGCAGCTACAAGGCCGTGGTTGGGGCGATTCTCGACGCCAGCTTTGTGCCGCCAGAAAGCCAAGTTCCGGCTGAGCTTGTCACGACGGCAAGCGGCCTTGATGCAACCATGCCAGAGCTCGAAGCGGGAAAACAGTTTGTCAGCGTAGCGATCGCCGCGTACAAGACGCTGCGCCGCGACTTGGCGGTCGCGGTGCTGCTAGGCGTACCGCTGCCGTTGACGGAAGTCGCTGAAACCATGGATATCTGCAGCGGAGTCGAGTGGGCGTACTATGCGCTCAGCCCTGGAAACAGCTACGATTTGGAAGGGCAAGGTGAAACCTGGCCCCAATCAATGGACAAGTGTGCCTGGGCGGGGGCGGTGCTGAAGCAAGAACTTGGGCTGGCCAAGGCGTAGCCGCAGGAGCAATGGAAGTATGACTGCCGCCGACGATACGAACTTGAGTGCCAGCATGGCAGAACTTGGCGGCCGCAGTAGCACTTCGGCGTTCGATGCAATGCCTGGCACAGGCGAGGCTGCCTATGCGTCCGCCAAGGGTTGCGTCAGGTGCCTGCCGGTCTTGCCGCCAACGGCCAAGGCCGCTGGGCCGGACCCTCGATTAGGCGTAGAACGGCAACTGCCCAACGGGTTCGCGGCCGAGCCCTGGGCGGGAAGGAAGAACGAGTTCACGCTGCCGGAGGTCGACCAAGGCGAAGCCAAGCGCGTTTTGCCTCCGCAATTGCTGTTGGGCACTGCGCCTACGACCGGGTGCAGCCCTGTCCAACTGGTGGGCAAGCCATTCAAGGCCAACTGCGGTGGCGTTGCCGATTACGCGCAGGCCGTAAAGGTCTTTGACAACGTGTCAGGTGCGGAGACCATCGCCGCATCCCATACTTTGGCGCTCGCCGCGGCGTTCAAGACCTATGGAAAGCTGCCGCAGGACCAAATCAAGGTACTGCTCTCGGCCGACATCAACCAGGCGCTGTTCAAGCTCAAGGTCCTGGAGTGCTGGTACTTCTACATCTGGCAGGATGTCACCCGGACGCCCAATGTGATTTTTCGGTTGTTGCTGGCGCTGTTTGGCATACCGGTGGCTAAGGGCCTCGGGCCTGAAAAGCTCGAAGCCAATTTCGCGCGCGAGTTCATTTGGAAGGCGGTATCGGCCGGCAAACTGGGTTTGACATGGCCCTCAGACGGCGGAATTGAGGCACAACGCACCGCAGTTGCTACTGCGCTCAAGGAGCAGGGGTATGACCCGAAGTCGCTGCCGAATGTGAGCAACTTTTGGATCGTGCAGCTGGCGAAGTACTTGGGGACGCTCTTGCCCGATGGGACGCTTGGCGGCGATGCAAAACTGGTCAGTGCTTCGGACGTCACACTCTATTCCATGGCCGGGATTTCTCCGGCCTTTGCAGACACTGGCAAAGACCTCGACGCAGACGCGGTGTGGTGTGCAAATTGTAGCTATCTTTCGCTGCCCGGGGTTCAAGGTCCTTTGCTTTCCTTGCTCAATGGGCTAACTGTTGCGGCAAACATAGTCAAGCCAACACCAGGTCTTGCGCCGCTTTGGCAAGCATGGTTTGTGCCCAAGACCTGGTACAGGCTGCTGCCAGCCGCAATGGCGTACGCAAATCATTTTGCTGACTTTGCGCGGAGTCCAGCCGTTCTTCTATGTTTTTGGACAGGCAAAGTCGGATTCTCCTTCGATACTAACACGTTGCCGTTTATTGTGGCGGCGACCTATGACAGCGTTCTGGAAATCTTGCTCAGCGGTAGCACGCCTGGCACAGCCGGCACCAAAACAGTGCTCGAAGAACTGAAGAAGCTGGCCACCGAGTTGGACGGCCTGCCTGCGACGCCAAGCATAGGTAAGCCAAGCTCAGGCCAGCATTTTTGCATTGCGAGCCACAGCACCTACCTAGCACTGCGACGCTCTGTGGCGCTCGGGTTGCTGCTCGGTGCGCCAATGCCCCTGGATCTCGTCGATAAGACCCTGACCAACTGGTCCCCCTACGAGTGGCAATTGACGAAGGGGACAACGCCCGCCAATACTTGGTTTGACGCGAATGGTGAGAACGGGAAATGCGACTGGGCCGCGTTGGCCATATCGCTCACCGAACCGAAGCCGCCCAGTTTCATGACGGCAAGCCCATGATTGCGCTCGCCCTGGAGTCATGGCGCTCTGGCCTGTTGTTTGGGCCAAGACCCTTGCGGGCTAGCCAAAACAGGCAGACACAGCATTGCTTGGAGCCGATTGAATTTACGTCTACTGGTCGTCGGCCACACCTCCACGCCCTTGGCGCGCTGCGCATCGGCGTGTCTGAAAGCAGCTTGACCTTGCTGACGGCAATCCTCTGTGGCTGCGGCCCCAAGCCGACGCTGCCCGGATCGGGCACACTTCCGCTCAGCGACACCAGTACTGCCAAAGAGATCGCCGTTGACATTGCGTCTGTGGAGGCGTCCGCGGACGCCGCAGTTCCTTCGCCAGAGGTCACGGCCACGGCGCCGAGCATTTGCGCGAACCAGCCAATGGGCAAAGCTTGCATCGACAACGTCGACTGCGGCGCCAACCACGTATGCACTAAGTTGCATGGCTGCCAGCCATTCGCGTTGACTTGCGTCGGACGGCCAGACTGCACGCCGTGCGATGACCGCTTGCTCTGCGTCGAGGGCGGATATTGCCAGGCCGGCAAGTGCGCAGGTGGCAAAGTGTTGAACTGCGACGACGGCTTGCCGTGCACTGCGGACACCTGTGACGCGAAGCAAGGCTGTCAGCACAAGTGGCTGAAGGACGTTGACCCAGCACTCTGCCATAAGGAGGTTTGCAGCAACGGTCTGGCGAAGCTGGGTACCCGAATGGAGGAGAAACTTGGCTTTGTTGGTTGGCCGCAGGTGGCGCCTAACGGCGAAACCCTTGCTGTTGTTGACTTGGCCGGGCCAAGTCAGGGCGACTGCAAATTGGTGCGGCTGAGCACTGACGGCTCCGTTCGCTGGAGCACTGGCGCATTGGACCACGGGTGCTGGCTTACGCCCCTGGTGGATCAAGACGAGCTGTGGCATCCCCGGCGGTACTACGTATTGGCTCGGTCGGGCTTCGTCTTCCACCTCAAAGCACTACCTGGGCAGTCGGCGCCACTTCAGGTAGTGCGCAACGCTGCTGGCGAAGTCGTTTCGACGGGCCGATTTGCCGCACCCACGACGGACGGCAGCCACATCTGGCTTTACACGCGAGAATACCCAGGAAGTGCCAGCGTTTTGGGTGGCTACACGCTTGGCCTCAAGCCGAGCATGCCTATCTTTCACCACACGGTGGGCGCGTTTGGTGCGGCCTTGACTGTTCCCGATCTTGCGGCCTATTTGGCGTTGCTGCCCGATTGGCTCAAGTCGGGCCCTGGTGCACCATGGGGCTACTCGCTGCACCTACGCGCAAGCAACGCTGTTGTTCACGACCCCCAGGGGAATCCGCTTTGGCCTGCAAAGCAGTTCATTCGCTGGAATATTGAGAGTGGCGAACTTACCACGACAACTGGGCCTGCCAAGGCCTCGCCGTGCGGCGTGCATTGGCCGCTTTCGCCTGAGCAATGGCCAGGCCACGGCTACCATTGCAGGGAAATCGCAATCGCAGGGGCCCCGAATGGCACGCATACAGTCAGCATCTGGCGGTATCCGGAAATGGGTCCCCAAAGTGAGTACCCCGGGCCCCGGCGGTTCGTTACCGCAAGAACCTTGGCTGCTGGCGGCAGTGACGAACTCTTTGTGCTGGATCTAGGCGAGGCCGCAGCGGATTGGCACACATCGTTCCTATGCGGCAGCCCGGGCTGCATCGTTCGATCGCTCGGTTCCTACTGGAGCAATGCCACGGTCTGGACTACACCCTGCCCCAAGCCAAACGCAGTAGTCTTTTCCTACGACGGTGGCGGCGCCACGTGCCTGTCTACTGCATTCGATGGTCCGGTTGACGAACAATCGCCGCAGTACAGTGGCCCCAACAGCCTCTCCCCGCAGTGGGTCACCTGGGGCCCAGACGGCACCATCGTCAGTCTGTTCCACCGCGTCGAGAACCCGAAGGTATCGCCCTTGGTCCGGTCCACCACCTTCGTAACCAAGGACATCTGGGGCCACAAGACCTGCGAAGAGGCCGGCATCTGCTACGGCAAATCCATCGACGATTGCAGCGACGGCAACCGTTGCACCTGGGAAACCTGCGACCCGAAGGCCGGTTGCCAGCACCACAACGTCCCCGACGGCACGCTTTGCGGCAACGGCAAGCTCTGCAAAGGTGGAAAATGCGGCTGAGTCCCACGATGACAATCGCTGCCAGCGCCGCGCACACCAGCGCCCCAAACGGAGGACGCCATGCCAGGCTTTGACGGCGGCGGCGAACCGCCAGACTACCCAAGGAAACCGAAGTACCCGGCTACGCCAGGTCTGGAGTTCACGCTTCCTGACCCTGGCCCGCAGTGGTACCCGGGCAAGTCCACCAGCTACGGCGGTGTACCAGAATCGCCAGGCAGCCCCAGCCCCAGCTTCGGCCAAGGCGACGAGCTGCCAGACCCCAGCAAAGCGGTGCCCTACGATCCGACGGATGAGCCGCCCAAACCGAGCGACGGTGACTTGCCTGAGCAAGCGGGCAAAGGTCTACCCGTTGAATCGCCTTTCGCGGACACCTTCGGCGACCCGGCGTACACTGAACCAAACCTCGACGACGCATTCTCAATGCTGCAGGCAACAACGCCGCTTGGTGCAACAGGAGCCTGGTGCCGGCCATTCGCCATCGTCACGCCGCCGGCAAAGCTTGCGCCGGGCAATGTTGCGGCTGCGTTCAAGGTGACGATGCCATGCCCGCAAGACCGGGCCGCGCTGCTGCTTGCGCAATACGTCGCCGGCAGCCTGCCGACGTTCTCGGTGCAGGCAGACTGGAGCATTGGCTGCCCGTGTCCGAAAAATCGGCTGATCTCGACGCCAGCAACCACGCCCACCGAAGCTCAGAGTGCAGATTGGACGGTCGCGTGCGCATGCCCGACCGACGAACTGGCCAAGATTGGGTGGTACGAGGCGCCAGTTTCAGACGACGTCGACTCTGGCGTATTGTTCGAGGGCAGCATGACGATCCCGTGGGCGTTGCCCACCAAGCCGTGGTAGCTGGCGATGAAGCAGCCTTGTTGTCAGCCCTGCCACGTCAAGTATGCCTACGGCAAGATCGCTAACGAGGGCAAAGCGTACATGCCGCAGCCGGGTGCGACTGAAGACTTCTCCAAGGCCATGCTCGCAGCCGGGCTTGGCCTCGATCAGCTCAGCGACGTCGCGCTCTCTGCTTTGGCCAGGTTGCAGTTGCTGGAGGCAGTGTGGTTCGCCATCTGGCAGGACTTGGTGTTGTCGCCGAATACGGTTGCGCGGGCGGCATTTGGTTACCTACCCGGCAGTTATGGCCCAGCTCTGGACAACGAGCTGCATTTCATTTGCAACACGCTGTTCTGGAAGCATTTTGTGCCTGCCGGGAAGAAATTGCCCATCGAGCCGTCGAAAATGTGGCCGGCGCTTGCAGCCGAGGGCTATTCGGTGACGCCCAATCAATCCCTTGCCGGCAACCTGCTAGAACTGTTTCGGTCTTCGGTGAACGCACAGACGGCATGCCCCGGCGACCGCCAAACGACGGCCAGCGCTCCGGTCCCAGCGCGATTTGGCTGGAACACAGGATTCCGCGCAAACTTTACGCTCGGGGAACAGGCCGGGTTGCCTGAATCATCTCAGGATGTTCGTAAGGACTTGTTTCTCTTTGCCGACAAGTTCGCTGGCACTTTGTCGAAGACCGGCGGCTTCGGCCTGTTGCAGAGCGCGGCCAATCTAGCGGGGCAGTTTCCGATGCTGGGCACAGCCATCGCTGCCGATGTAGTTGCAATGCAGACCAATTCTACCGTAACGACCGCATTGTTGGTCGACCTGTGGGCGGGCAGGACGCTGCCCATCCCGCAGAGCGCATGGCTGCCAATTGACTTTCAGTCGCTACCCACCCTAGGCGAGGTCGGCGCAGGCGTGGTCAATGCCGCCAAGGGCGACCAGCAGTTCTGGGCGGTAGCCGCAGCCATGGCGGCAGATCTCGCGTGGGTCGATGACGCCACTGGCCCAGATGGCCACGTGCCGGGTGCGAGGTTCGTTTCCCTCGCAGTGCAAGCCTACGTCCAACTGCGCACCGTCGTCGTCCTTTGCATTGGTTTGAACCGGCCCTTGCCCTATTCCGTGCTTCGCCAGGTTTTGCAGGACTGGTCCGCGACCGAGGCGGCGCTGCTTGCCCCAAAGTACGCCAACGCGCAACTCTGGTTCGGTGCAGCGCTCGACTGGCACGCATGGGCAGAAGCAGCAGTAGCGTTTCCATTGAATGCCAAGGCACCGTAGGCGCCCCGGTCTGCATCTGTTGCCTCATCGTCACAACTGCACAACAGCCGCAGTGCGCCTGCACGCAGGCTCGGCTATCCTGGCCCTGGCGCGACCTCGCGCCTGCGCCGCCGTGAACATGAACCACCGCTTGCTGGCCCTCACCCTGGCTTTATCGCTGGCGCTGCCCGTGCTTGCTCACGCCAACCCGTCCAACGTCGCGCACCGCCCGCTGTCGCTGGCTTTCGACGCCGGCGGCGGCGCGCCCACCGGCTTCTTTGGCGCGACGCTCGGCTACACGTTGCCCGACCGCGACCTGTGGACTGGCGAAGCGGGCTTTGGCCTTGGCGCCACCGGCTGGCAAGTCGCGCTGCAAGCCAAGAAATATGTGCAGCTGGGCGATCGCGGCTGGTCGCATTTCACGGTTCAGGCTGGCCCATCGGTGGGGCTACTCGGCAAGCCAGTCGACATCGCCGTGCCGCACGCCGACAACGTCGTCGTCGATCCTGACCGCATCTACTGGATCCTGTGGCTGCACGCGGGCGTGGGCTGGGAGGCCCGCATGCGCTGGGGCGGCTTCATCCGGTTTGCGCTGGGCGGAATGGTCAATGTTTTCAACACCCAGGCGGCGCTGTGCGCGGGCACGCAAGGCGAGAAGATCGGCACTAGCAGCTGCACGCCGCGCCACTTCGCCAGCGGGCCGGAAGTGGCGCGCGCGCGGGTGCTGCCGTGGTTCGGGTTTTCGTATGGGTGGTCGTTGTAACCCCAGGCCGAGCCCAGAACTCGTGCCGAATGCCGACCAGCGGCGTGCTTGCAAGGTATCCACGGCGGCGCCGCGGGATGACACCAAGCCGAAGAGACCCTTGCCGGTTACGACAGGTCGTGCTGAGGACTCACAATTCTTCGCACTTTTCTGCCCGGCAGGCGTCCGTCTTCTCGAAAAATGGTCCTAGTGCCAAACTGTTATCGGCCTTGTGCGTTGCAACTTGGCCTTGACCGCAGTTCAGACGAAGTGCACCATTATCCGACGTGGACAGCCGGCGACGTGGACAGCCGGCGACGTGGACAGCCGGCGACGTGGACAGCCGGCGACGTGAACAGCCGGTCCTCCCCGTGGGCTCGTCCCACGCGAACGGTGCCGCAGTGCTTCACCTCGTTGCTTTCGCAGCCGCTAACCCGACGGCAAATGCGTTGAACCGGCTTACCGCCATTGCCGACTCCGTGCTTGCGGCGGCAGGCACGACCGGCTTGGTGCCGTCCCGCAACCTCGAAATCGCCGGCGCCTATGCAGGCGCTGACGATTCGGGCACCGCAAGCCTCGTACGCGCATTGCTCACGGCACCGACGCTGGCGCAAGTAATCACGCCGGCTATCCGGCCGATCGCGCCCGCCGCGGTTCCCGCCAGCGATGCCCCGTTGCAGGTGCTCGTCGATCACCCGCTGCCGCTGCCGGCAGGTGAAGCAATTGGGGTCTTGGCCGAGGTCAACGCGGCCGACAGCACCGTCGCGGCTGTGGTGCTGCTGCGCGACAAGCACGACCCGTTGCCGCCCGGCCCGCTCTATACGCTTCGCGGCGTGAACGCTTCGGGTGCTGTCGACCCAACTGCCAGCATCTGGTCGCAGATCGCCGTGGACTGGGCACAGCAGTTACCGGCCGGCCGCTATGCCATTGTGTGGATGCAATACGCTGCGGGCGCAGCCGCGGTACCGATCGCCGCCCACCTGGTCCTGGCCGACCAGACCCTGCGACCGGGCTGCCTGGCGCAGACAACTTCATCCGCCTTGCCCAATCGGCAGATGCAGGATGGCGTGTTTGGCGTGTTCGGTACCTTCGAGAGCTTTGCGATGCCCACGGTCGAAGTACTGCAACTGGGCGTACCGGAAGCCGATGGAGAATTCCACCTTGGCCTCATCCGCCTGACCGACGCCGCCGGTCGGCCCTGTCGCTGCGGGTAGGAGGCGGTTGTGCGTACCTCAATCTTGCAAACTGCAACAGCCACCACCACTTCCAGCCTGGTTGTGGCTTCGAGCCCCACGCGCCACGGCCTGTTGTTCTTGGCACCGTTCAATACGGGTCGAGTAACCGTGAACACGCGCCCGCCGACCGCCGATGGGGACGGGCTGGTGCTCCAAGCCGACAGCGGCGCTGTGCAGTTGACCCGCGCGGAGCACGGTGACATCGTCAGCCTCGCCTGGTTCGCGCGGGCGGCCGCAAGCAGCGTGCTGGTTAGCTGGATCGAAACGGCGGAGGTTGGGTGAGCATTGCGCAAGCGATAGCTGGCCGGGCGGTAAGCCGCGATGGGGGTTGGCCGGTGGGCCACGCTGCGGTCGAGGCTGTCCTCCAGGGTCGCGGCGGCGCCCGAGTTGTGGGGAACGCCATGACCGATGGCAATGGCCTTTTCGAGGTGGCCATTGCAACACCGAGAGGTACGACCGCCGGCCGGGCGGCGGTTTTCGTGGACATCTTGGTCGATGGGCAGGTCGTCGGGCGGTCCGCAGGTGTCGAGTTTGGGCAGGCACAAGCAGATCTGCGGGTGGACTGCGTCGTCGATCCGACAGCGGTGCGCCCAATGCTCCAGCCGGGCGGCGAGGCAGAGACTGCGACGCGCTACGAACTGAACGCGGCAGAGCCGTTCGGGCACCGCGGCTTTGGCTTGCTTGCAACCGCGCCGCCGATGGCATTGCTGCAGATCCCGACCGCCGCCACAGGCGTTGACCGCACGCCGCGCAGCCAAGGCGAGGGCAAGTCTGGTCGCCAAGAGCTTGATGCCGCCGTGCCGCATTGGCTTCGCCTGCGTGCACAGGCCTTGATCGCCGAGCGACAGGTTTTGAAAGCTGCCCAATCGGCAGCACAGTCAATGGGTTGGGGGTCGCCGTGACGCCTCATGCCCTGGTCGATTGGTTCAATACCGTTGTTCTGCCGGCATCACCGCTGCTGACATTGCTTGCGGAGGTCGTTCACCTGCCGCAAGAGGAAGCGGACTGCGCCAAGGCACCGCTGACTGGTTCGTGGACCGCCAAGCGGGCGAAATTCGATGCTGTGTATTTTCCGATGCCTATCGGTGAGGTGACGGCCGCCGCGTGTGCCGCGGCCTTCAAGGGCAAAGACTTGAGCGACCCGCACGTCAAAGCGGCGCTTGCACAATGCGGCAACTGGGCCAAGGCTGCAGACAGCACTCCAGCCTACGACAAGAACAACGCGGGATTTTGCGACGAGTTCTTTCCCGGGCCGGTGGAAAACTGGTTCTGCCGTCGGCACCTCGACGAGGCACTGGGCGCGGGCTTTACCCTGCAGTATCAGTCTGGCGAGACCGACGGACAGAAACGCGGTGTTCACGGCTGCACTTTCACTTTCACCGGGCACCTGCAACGGGTGTTGATCAGTTCGGCCAACGGTAAGGTCGCAATTGCCCTGGACAGCGCGGACGAGATTGCACTGGCGCGCGACCGGCTGCTCTCCGATCCCAAGGCCCCAGCAGCCACAGCCGTGGCGCCCGGCAGTTTGTTGTTCCTGCGCCACCTCCATGCGCTGGCGATCGGCCAGCCAGTCGCCCCGCCGAAGGTCGACTTCGCCGAGTTTGATGCTGCGACCGGCGCACTGAGCTTGGAGCAATTGCGGCGAGTCTGGCAACGCCGGATGGCTGTCGCAGTCTACTTCGATGTTTTCGTTGCTCCGGGCCTGAGCCTGCCGCGCCTGGACACGCTTTCCGCGGCAGACCTTTATGGTCTACTGGCACCGATCGTGCGCCGACGCTTGCTGCCGCCGTCGCCGCCAGCGGCTGTGCCCGCGCAGGTTGCGAAGGCGGTGGCAGACGACCTGCCGGCGGAGAAGTTCACTACGGCAGGCGAACTTTTCAAGGGCACCGTCCCCTGGTCAATCCCTGAGGACCCGCAGTACCTTCACGCGTGGCCACAAGTGCTCAACGAGACAGGCCAATGGAACAACGCCCAGGCGCTTCGCCATGGGCTTGTGCTGGTCCCAAAGGTTGGCCCGTACGGCACAATGGAGCTTATGGCCCTGGGTGGCTATTTTCCGGCCGGCGTGTGGGACACTAATCCGCTGCGGACGATGACCGAAGCGTTGGCGGCCGTCCTTTTCTTTCAGGCTTCCGGCCCCTCGCCTGCCGATGCGGAGGGCGGAGCAGTCGCCGTTCCGGCTGGGCATGGCCTCGGCGCACGTGCCATCCTCACGTGGTTGTTCGAACAGACCGCCGTGGTAGGGGAAAAGGTCGGGCCAACCGCGGCGGCCAACGCCCGCGGTAAGGCGTGCACGCCCTACGAGGCCCGTGCGCTGCCGACCATCGACGAATTGCTTGTCGGCGCGCACACCTGCGACGTCGAGCAGTGGCAATCCATCGCGCAAGCAGCCCTGCGGGCCTTGAACATCCCGAGCTACCGCGTTCGCGCAGACACGATGTCCTTCGACTCGTTTTTGGTCGCCGGGACTCAAGTTCTGGCGCCTGGTGACATTCCGGTGCCTGTGGTGCCGACAGCCCTAGTGCAGATGGCCGGGCCCAAGCGCTGGGGGGCTTCGGGGCCTGGACCTTTGCTCGCCATTCCTGGCGTCAGCCGCGTGGCGATCGGGGCAGTTGGCCATGTGTGGGGCGCGGCGTGGGTGCGCGATCCGTTGCTGGCGACTTTTGATGCCTCGGGTCTGGTTGCCTGCTCGCTTTCGCTTCAGGCCGGCATGTCAGCGCCGCAGTTTGCAACACTGGTAAAGCAGGCGCCCATGGCCGCGACGTTTGGGCCGTTTTTCGTGGAGGCGCTATTTGGCTTCTTGGCAACCGCGCACCAGCGGTTTCCAGGGCTTGCAGCGCCGTATCAGACGGCCACGGTTCGGCAGGCTGTTGCCCTGGTGACGGGCGAATGGGCGAAGTCGCGCCCGCCGGCCGGTAGTAGCTTGCCGGTTCGGGTGAGCTGGGCCATGCGATTTGCACAGCTGCGTTACACTGCAGGGAATCATGCGCACCTTTTGCCGCCGGACTTTCCGCTTGATTTTGCGGGAATTTCGACTGCCGCCTGGAGCGGCGGGGCGACGTTGGACTTGGAGAGTCTGCCGTGGACGGCGGGGAAGGCGCCGTGGGCCTATGCGCTCGATGCCCAGGGGACAGCAGCGGCAAAGAAGTGGCAATCAGGACAGGAAGTGGCCCTTGCCAAGTGCCCCCTACCCGCTATCGATGCGGACGACATCAAGAAGCAGCAGTTCGCGGCTTGTTATGCGGCGGTGCAATCTCAGATTGGGTTCTTCGACAGCACAAGAGCCACTGATGTCGTGCCAACAACGCTTGCCTATCTTGGGCTTACCGCAGCGGAGGCGTTTGCAGATGCAGTCTCGACCCCTTGAGCAAATGCGATGACGCCGAAATGGGGCTTCATGCTTGTGTTTGTGCTGTCCTGCAACGATGCCAGATTGACAACTGGCCAACTGGACGGCACTATCGCTCAACGGACAGATGAGACCTTCCGCGCCGTCCATGACGGCGATGGTTTGGGCAAGGTAACTTCAGACACCGCCGGCCAGGGTGATGGCGCCGCAATTGATGCTCTGGCGCCAGCGCCAACGAAGTGTGGCATCGCATTGGGTTGCTCGGCGCCTGTTTGTTCTGAGCCAGGGCTTTGCCTTCAACCCAAATGCGTGTCAACACCTAGTGTTGGGTTCGCTTTCACGCCGCCAGATACTGTGGGCCCTACAGTCTTTCAGCGATCCGGCAAGGACGTGGCATTGTTTGCATTGCACGAAGGGGCACAATCCTGGACGATGGCCGCTGAGCTGGGTTCTAATGTGACAACCACGGCATATGTAAAAGGAATTCGCAATAGTGACGTCGTTGCAGACGGGCCCGAGTCACAATTCATCGTCATTCGAAGCTGTCCCGGCAATGTAGCTTCAAAGCCGTTTGATCCGGCAGAGCCAACGGAATATTGTCCGCAATCCCTAATGAGAATCTCTCCAAGCGGATTTCAATTCGCGGCCGCCCTGCCGGACGGACCGAATCTTGGATCTGTGGCATTGATCCACAGGGCTGGTGGCGGTCTGATCAGCGTTCAAAGAGGATCGGGTGACCAAGTGCTGGCGACGATGGTCTCGACAGTCGGAGCAGCAACGACTTTCGCGATTAAGGTGCCTACTACTGGCGCGGCACAAAAATATATGTGGGCTCAGCAGGTGGTTGCGACCACAGAAGGATTTCTAACGGGATATTATGCGTTTCCGGACAAAGACGGCCCGTCGCCGCCGGTGCAGGTCGTCCGGTACGATCACAGCGCGAGCGTTCTCGGGACGGAAGCACTCGCTCCTGGTGGATACCTAGAGACTTTGGAGAGTCTTAGCCTCCCAATTGGTGCAATTCTCGTAACTGCGTCAAAACTTCCCAAATGGATGCCAACGAGTCTAGCTCATGATATCACTCGCGAGTTCACGCTGCATCGATTGACGCCTGAAGGCAAGTTGTCAATGTCAAAGCCGTTCAAGGGAGCGCCTGCGGCAATGGCACCTTATGGAATCACACCGGCGCCCGACGG
Source organism: Pseudomonadota bacterium (assembly GCA_005792545.1). GTDB lineage: Bacteria > Myxococcota_A > UBA9042 > UBA9042 > UBA9042 > SXRM01. Next base: position 29,201 of record SXRM01000088.1, read on the forward strand.
AGGATTTTTCGCGATCGTCACGTGGGCATACGGGTTCTCATCGCCCGTTTACCTTGCTCGGCTTTCGCCGTCGTTGGAATTGCAGTGGTTGAAGTTGGCGATTCGCGGTACCCTGAGTGGCGATAGAGCGTCCACTGACATGACCGGGCAGCCTGAGTTTGTCGCTTTGCAAGGCGATAAATTCAAACCGGTCTCGGCGTTCGTTGGGGGACTTTGGCCTATGTCCAATGGCCGGCTTGGTCTATCAAGTACCCTGAGTAGTCAAAGCAATAGCAGAGTGGAGACCGCAAAAACTCTAGCATTCCTCCAAACCTTCGACCACAACGGCAACCTGCTCTGCGGCTTCCCGCCCTGACCTCTCAACGCTCCGGCCACCGCCCATTACGCCGAAAGGTGTCTGGCGCCGCGCAGCCGCTACCGCCCGCCGATTGGCCGCCAGCAGCGCCACCCTCGGCTTGGCACGTTTCAAGTCCGGCCAGGGCCCCAGCAGCAACCAAATCGTGACCAAACCATGACAAACCCCGCGCCGCCGCGGTGACGTCGCCAGCCCATCCTTGCCACCCGCCCGGCACCCTGCCGCGCGCGTGCGAGGCCCCATGCTGCTGCTCGAAACCCCGAAAACGCCCACCGTCGGGGTCGCAACACCAACCGCGCCCGCTGCGACCGACTCTGGCCCGCAGGTCGCCCCGGACAAAGGCCACTACGAGCCCACCGCCGTGGCGCTGATGGCCATCGTCCACGTGCTGGGCATCGCCGGCCTGTTCCTGTTCCCGGCCACCTGGCCGCTGGTCGCGCTGTGCATCTGCAGCTACTACCTGCGGATGTTCGGCATCACCGCCGGCTACCACCGCTACTTCGCGCACCGCGCGTTTCACACCAGCCGCTGGTTCCAGTTCGTCCTGGCCTTCCTGGGCAGCACCGCTACCCAGCGCGGAGCCTTGTGGTGGGCCGCGCACCACCGTGACCATCACCGCCACAGCGACGACGAGCGCGACCTGCACTCGCCGCTGCGCCGCGGCTTCTGGTGGTCGCACATCGGCTGGATCGTGCATTCGTCCAGCACCGAGACCCGCTGGGGTAACATCAAAGATTTCACAAAGTACCCAGAGCTGGTGTGGCTGGACAACAACCGCCTGTTCGCGCCGATCGTCTACGCCGTGGCGCTGTTCCTGGCCGGCGGCGCGCCCGCCTTGTTTTGGGGCTACTTCTTGAGCACCACGCTGCTCTGGCACGGCACCTTTGTCATCAACAGCTTGTGCCACGTCTGGGGCAGCCGCCGCTTCGAGACCACCGACACCAGCCGCAACAACCTGTGGCTGGCCTTGCTGACGCTGGGCGAGGGCTGGCACAACAACCACCACCACTACCAGAGCTCGGTGCGCCAGGGCTGGCTGTGGTGGGAGGTGGACGGTGCGTTCTACGCGCTCAAGGGCCTGGAAAAGCTGGGCATCGTCTGGAAACTCAAAGACGTGCCCGAGCGGGTCTTGGCGCCATGCTCCGCCGTAACCCGCCCGGACACGCCTGCCGCGGCGACCGGGGTCGCGGCCGCCGTCGTTGTGCACAGCGGGTGTTGACGGATTAACGCCTGCTGCGCGTAACCATCCATCCCGCCATGCTTTGTTGTCGGCCCCGTTCCTCCCTGCGCCGCACCTCTAGTGCGCCTCAGTCGTCACAGGGCCTCCGCCTCGCCTTGCGGGCGTCTGATTCCGCTCGCGAAGGCAAAATGCGTCACCACCCGCCTACTGCGCCTGAATCAGCGACTTGAGCTGCAAGAGCAGTGCCTTGCCGTCGTTGAGCTTGGGCGCATACCCGTCGACCGCCTGCAGATCGACCGCGCCATCGACCAGGTGCGTATCCACACGCTTGATAGCCGCGTCGAGCACCGCTACCGCCGCCTCCTTCTGACCCGCTTCGACGAGCTTACAGGCATCGATGAGGTCGATGCCCGTGTTCAGAATCACGAACGTGCGCCGCACGATCGGGCTGGCAAAGTAGGCCATGCCGCCGTCGGGGATCGCAAACAGGCCCGGCACTTGCACCGGCACGCTAAAGCTCTCCTGCGTGCCCGTCTTGGCGATGCTGTAGCCGTATTGCACGGTCGACAGCAGCAGACCCTGGAACGCCTCGGGCTTGATCTCGGCCGGCGGCTGCAGGCGCACCATCACGATGCCGTTCTTCTTGCTGGCGAACAGCGTCGGCATCGCGACTTTGCCGACATTCGGGTCGGGTTTGGTGCCGGGATCGGGGTTGCCGGGCTCGGTGGTCTGCGTCGCCTTCTTGGTGCCGGTAATCGTCACCGTGTTGCCTTCGGTGACCCACTCGAAACCAGGGATGTCCTGAACTTTCCAGCCCTGGCCGATGCTGAACTTCATCCATAGCTTCTCGGCGACCGGCAGCAGCATGGTCTCCAGGTCCTGCACGAACACGGTCTTGGCATGGTCGGCGTTCTGCACGAACCAGGCGGTGCCGTTGCCGACCTGTGCCATCTCGGTCATCAGCTTGACGTCAAAGTCGAAGCCGACGCCGACCGTCGACACGCTGCAGCCCTCTGCTGCCGAGGCCTTGACCAGGCTGACGATGGCGGCAGCGCTGGTGTTGCCCGCGGTGGCCACGCCGTCGGACAGGAACAAGATGCGCTTGTTCTGGAAGCCCTTGCCGGAACCAAAGCACAGCTTCTGCCCTTCCTGCATGCCGCCGTGGATGTTGGTGCCGCCGTTGGCGACCAGCGCGTCGATGGCCTTGTGCACGAACGGAGCGTCGTCGGGTCCGATGACCTTGGGGGCGTAATCGGTCTTGACGTCGCTGCTGAACGACACCAACCCCAGGCTGGTGCCCTTGGGCAGCTGTTTGACCATCTCGTGCAGGCCGGCTTTGACGTCGCTCATCTTGCTGCCGTTCATCGATCCCGAGCGGTCGATGACCACGGTGAGCGCCAGCGAAGTCTGCACGTCCTCCAGCTTCTTGTGGCTGTTCAGGCCAATCTGGATGACCGCCTCGGGCTTGCCGCCTGCCGGCTGAAACGCAGCGCCGAGCGCATGCAGCGACACCACCCGGTCTTTGGCGGCGGGCGGCAGCGCGGTGTCGTGCTCGTTCAGGTAGCCTTCCAGCGTCATGTCCGCGGCTTTGGGCAGCTGCTTGGCGCTGACCTTGGCGCGGAAGAACGCGATGTCCTGCGCGCCGCCGGGCTTGAGGCCGATGCCGCTGTCTTCCGATTTGGCAGCGCCACCGGGCGCGGTGCCCGTCTGGTTGCCGGGGCCCGGCGCGTTGGGATTGAAACCGCCGCTCGAAGCGTCGGCGCTGCCCTGGTAGTTGCTGGTGCCGCCGCCGCCCGTGGCCTGCGCGTCGGTTTCGGCGGCTTTGTAAGCGGAACTGCCGCTGCCAGAGTCCACCGCCATGTCCGCGCACGCGGCGAAAGCGGTCACGGTCAGCGCCGCGCCAAGCGATCGCAGCACGCGGTTTCTCAAAGTGGTGTTCATGGCGTCCTCCCAGATTGGCGCCCGCGGCATCATGCGGCGGGGCTGCAAGGGAGGATTGCAAGGGCCGTGCCAATCAGGGATGTGCGCTTAACTCAGCGAAACAACTCGATAGCCAAGTTCGCCCAAGGTTGGCAGGTAGCGCTGGGCTGTTGCAATACGCTACATGCCGCGAAAACCGTCACTCGCCGCCCGGGTCTCCCGTGCCTTGCGGGCTGAAGCGATAGCCGATGCCCCGCACCGTGACGAAAAACCTGGGCGCGTCAGGGGTTGGCTCCAGCTTGGCGCGCAGCCGCATCACGAAGTTGTCGACGGTGCGCAGCGTCGCGTGCTCGGTGCTCCACACGTGCTGCAGCAAGGTGTCGCGGGTCAGCACGCGGTCGGGGCGGTCGAGCAAGTACGTTAGCAGCGAAAACTCGCGGGCGGTCATAGGCACATCCACGCTGGCCTTGCGCACCCGATGGGCCGCGCGATCCACCTCGACATCGGCGAATGCCAGCAATTGCTGGGGCGCCGGCGACCGCCCGTTGGCGCGTCGCAACGCCGCCCGAATGCGCGCCCGCAGCTCGCCCAAGCTGAACGGCTTGGGCACGGAGTCGTCGGCGCCGAGCTCCAGGCCCAGCACCTTGTCGGCTTCGTCGATGCGCGCCGTCAGCATGATCACCGGCACGTCGATGCCGCGCGCCCGCATGGTGCGCAACACATCAAAACCATTGCGTCCCGGCAGCATGACGTCGAGCAGGACCAGGTCGACGCGCTCGCGCTCCAGAAACGCCAAGGCGCGCTCGCCGTCCGGCGCCAGGATCGGCTTATAGCCTTCGAGACTCAGCGTGATTTCGAGGCCTTCGCGGATGGCGGCGTCGTCCTCGACGGCCAGGATGCGGGCGTTGACGGGCGGCGGGGTGGGCAGCGGCACGGCGAGTCGCGGCCGCCGGTGGGCGGTGGACGGGTTTTGCCGGGTTTTGGCGTGGGGTGCAAGCGGGTGGGCGTTGGTCGCGTGCCGGCAAGCGACGGCGCGGCGTGCGAAGACGAACAACTGCTCAGGTCGTCGAAAGTGCCCTGAACGGCGTGGCCGTACCCGGCGAACTCGCCCGAGCTACATCGCCACCACCGCAACAGCGCCGGC
>SXRM01000089.1 GCA_005792545.1 Pseudomonadota bacterium
CATCGGCCCGGAGTACCTGCAGAACGGCAAGCAGATCGCCCGCGCCGGCCTGGAAGATCACTTCATGGGCAAGCTGCTCGGCGTGTCGATGGGTACCGACGTCTGCTACACCCACCACGCCGACAGCGACCAGGACGACCAGGAGTGTCTGGAAATGCTGCTGGCGACGGCTGGCGTCAACTACCTGATGGGCATTCCGCTCGGCGACGACGTGATGCTCAACTACAATACCACCAGCTTCCACAACAACGCGCAGCTTCGCGAGATCTACGGGCTGCGCCCGGCACCGGAATTCGAGGCGTGGCTCGAGCGCATAGGGCTCTGGCGCAACGGCCGATTGACCGAGCGCGCTGGTGACGCTACGGTGTTCAACACCGCCCATAGCCTGCGCGCCGAGCGACGTCCCGGGATTTGACCGCGCTCCGAGCCGCAAATTGCCGTGACAATCTGGTGATCTTGAAGGCCGTGTCCAGGGCCTTGGCCGCGCCGATCGCCACAGCGGCCTGTTACTTTGCACGCAGGCCATGATGGCCGGGCGCGGAGGGCGCCATGCAGGTCAAGCACATCCTGGTGCCGGTGGACTTCTCCGACACCGCACAGGCGGCGCTGCTGTGGGCCGCCGAACTAGCTGAGCGCTATGGCGCCCGGCTCGAAATGCTGCACGTCTACCCGGTGCCCGGCTACGTGCTGCCCGACGGGTTCGTACTGGCCAGCCCCGAGGTCCATCGCGACGTCGACGCCCGGGCACGGGCGCGTCTGGCGCAGTGGCTGGAGATCGCCAACCGCAACCGCGCGATCGACATCACCTGTGCGGTCTCCTGCGGCCAACCGGCGGCCGAAATCTTGCGGCGCGCCGACGACGGCAACGCCGACCTTATCGTGATGGGCGCGCACGGTCTGAGCGGCCTGGCGTTGTTTTTGATGGGTTCCAATACCGACCGGGTCGTCCGCCATGCCAAAGTGCCGGTGGTGGTGGTGCCGCGGGGTGTCTAGACCCCAGCCCGTCGCGGTATGCAAGCAACGGCTGGTTTCGACCTTGCCGCCCGCTGGCTGATCCGTTACGTTCGGCTCGTCCGCAGGTGGCCTTGGGCGCAAAAAGCGCGCTGGGCATCAACGACGGGCAATGCGGCGCGCGGCAAGTCGCAAGCGGTCGCAAAACTGGTGTACCCCTGACCGGCTTGGCGCTGGTCATGCTGGTGCGACAGCGGTGCGTGAAAAACCATTCGGCCAGCCCTCAAAGGGGGCGGCCATTCGGGGTGTCCCATGCCAAATCGGCGTGCATTCGACCACATCGGTAACTTCAACTTCAAGATCGAGATCGAAGGCGTGACCCAGGGCGCGTTCCGCAACGTGGAAGGCCTGGACAGCGAGACCGAGATCATCGAGTACCAGGACGGCGACGACATCGTGCTGCGCAAGCGCCCGGGCCGCACCAAGTACTCGAACATCACCTTCAAGCGCGGCTACATCAACAACACCGAGCTGTGGGAATGGCGCAAGGCCGTTGTCGAGGGCAAGGTCCAGCGCAAGTCGGGTTCGGTGATCCTGTGCGCCGATGACGGCACCGAGATCATGCGCTACAACTTCTTCGAAGGCTGGCCGACCAAGTGGAAGGGCTTCACCTTGGACGGCAAGGGCACCGACGTCAACGTCGAAGAGCTCGAGCTGGCCGTTGAGAAGCTCGAGCGCGGCTAAGCGCGAAGCTCGAGCGCGGCTAAGCGCGAAGCTCGAGCGCGGCTAAGCGCGAAGCTCGAGCGCGGCTAAGCCCCTCGTCAGCTTCTGCTGAACCACAGTCGACGCCGGCGCGGTCTTTCGGGACCCGCCGGCGTCGGCGTTTTTGCGTCCGACAGGTCCGGTATTGCCGATGATGTTCCGCCTCGTGTCGCTGGTGGCCCTTGTGGTCGTCGCCCTATCCGCTTGCACTGCCGCTCAGCGCACGGCCTCGCCCAAGCTGGTCAACGCCACGGCGCGCCTGAACGCCGAACTGAAGGCGGAAGACACCCCGCAGGTGTGGCGCGCGCACTTCATCGACGTCGGTCAGGGCCTGGCCGTCCTGCACGAAATGCCCTGTGGCGCCGCGCTGTTCGACACCGGCGGCGAACTGGACGACCGCTTCGACTCCAATGCGGCGCTGCGCGCGTACCTGGACGCCTTTTTCGAGCGCCGCCCTGACTTGGGGCGAACGCTGGACCTGTTGCTGTTGACCCACCCGCACGTGGACCATACCCGCGGCGTTGAGACCGTGCTGGAGGGGTACCGTGTCCGCAACCTGGTCGACAACGGCCAGACATTCGGTTCTGGCTCGGAAGGCCAGAAGTTCATGCAGGATTGGGCCGAGACGCACGCCGACGTCCACTACCGCGCGGTGTTCCTGGCCGACATTGTCAGCGCGACGGGGTTGAGTGACCCCATCCTCGACCCGCTGCGCTGCGACGGCGTCGATCCGACGATCGCGGCACTATGGGGCCAGGTCGGCAGCGATCCCGGCTGGCCGGGCATCCGCTTCGGAAAAACGCCGTTTCAGAACAGCAACAACCACAGCGTGGTCGTGCGCGTCGGCTTTGGCCGTGCGAGCGGCCTGTTCACGGGCGATCTCGAAGAACCGGCCATCAAGGACCTGCTGCGGCGCTGGGCACCGACGGGACTCTTGGACATTGACATCTATCAGGTAGGCCACCATGGCTCGATCAACGGCACACTTCCCGAGATGGCCGCCGCGATGACGCCCGAGGTTGCGGTGTTTTCGATGGGTCCCCCACACTGGCAGATGACGTGGTCAGCTTGGAAATATGGTCATCCGCGGCGCGAGATCGTGCAGATGCTGGCCGAGGTCATCGTGCGCCGCCGCAAGCCTATCGACGTCAAGGTTGGCGTGCGCAGCGAGACCTTTGAGCCCGCGCGCATCGAAGCCGCGCTCTACGGCACAGGCTGGGACGGCACGGTGGTGGTCGAGTCGCGCGCCGACGGCCGGCAGCGGGTGGTCACGGTCGGTCGTTGACAGGCCAACGGCAGTCCAAGCCCGGGGCGCTCAGCCTTACTTCAGTCGGACCCAACACGCCAGCGGCGACGGTCAGCGTCACCGCGCGCAGCGCGATCTCGTTGGGTAGGAAGGCGGTCTTGGCGCCATAGAGCGCGTCGCCTGCGATCGGCAACTCGGCATTGGCAAGGTGCACGCGCAGCTGGTGGCTGCGGCCGGTCAGCGGCGACAACTCGATCCGCGTCCAGCCTGCCGACGCTTGGCCGACAACCGCGGCGTCGGTGACGGCATGTTTTCCGGCCGGATGCACGTAGGCGCGCTTCTTACCGCGCAGCAGCGTGTCCTCAAAGTGGGCCTGCTGCCACGTCGGCTGGCCTTCGCACCATGCCTCGTACTGCTTGTGGATGCTGCGGGACTCGAACGCCATCGACAGCGTCCGGTGTGCCGCCGCAGTGCGGGCGAACAGCAGCAACCCCGTCACTTCGCGGTCCAGGCGGTGCACCACCCACAACGTCGCGCCAAGTTGGCGCTGCAGCTGCGCGTGCACGCTATCCGAACCCATGCGGTCGGGAATCGTCGGCACGCCCGCGGGCTTGTCGATGGCTAGCCAGTCCGCGTTGTCGTACAGGATGTCGATGGTCGTGCTCGCGGGCGACAGGGGTCTACGTCTTGAGGATCGCGGTCAATGGATCCACGCGCAAGTCGTAGGGGTCGCCGCCGATGCCCAGCTGATGCTGAAAGGCCATGTAGATGTGCTCAGGCTTGACGATCCCGCCGCCTTGCTGGGGCAGCCCGGTCTTCAAATTGGCCGTTGTCGGCGCCATCGCCACATCCGAACTGGCGCCGAACACCCTGCCGCCAGCGATGCCCGCGCCGCCGATGAGGCACGCATTGGTCAGGTGGTGGTCGCGGCCGGTGTACTGGTTGAGCGTTGGGCCGCGCGAGAACTCCGAGAACACCAGCACGGTGACGTGGTCGAGCCAGCTGTTGCCGCTCTGGTCGGGAAAAGGCTTGCTGGCGAGATCATCCAGGATCTTGGACACCAACTCGAACGCCGCCAGCTGGCGCGGGCATTGCTGCGTGGTCCAGTCTTCAAAGTGGGTGTCCAGGCCCTCGCTCAGCGTTGCGCTCACAACCCGCGACACGCCCGACGTCAACGCTGTCACTGCCATCGCGGCCTGGGCCGGCAGCCCGGTCATCGCCGACGCTTCGGTGGCGCTAATGCCGTAGTGCCCGCGCAACTTCTCCATTTCGGGCGTTTTCGCTTGGAATTCGAACAGCTTGTCCAGGCCGCCTGCGGTCATCTGCTTGCTTTTGAGTCGCGACGCCTCCGCCACCGACCACGTGCCACGCGACGCCGCGCTTGGGCAGTTCGCCTGCTGACCCAAGAAGGCGTCCACCAGCGCCGCCGACTTGCTGGCCAGGGCATCTGGACTCGCCTTGAGCGCGCGCACCAGATCCGCGACCGACGACACTTTGAGGCCGCTGGCGTAGTTGGGCTGATCGACGTTGTAGCTCTCGAACCGCAGCGCCAGATTGGGCACGATCTCCTTTTCGCCCAATAGCGTCGACAGCCAGGTAGCACACGACGAACCGCGGGCCAGCAGGCCACTGGGCGGCTTGGCGGTGATAAAGCGGCGGCGACCGACCTCGTGGGTCAAAGTGTCCATCGAGATGCCGCGCACCAGGCTCACGCGACCCTTTTTGAACTGGTCGATGACGCTGCCCAGTTGCGCGCCGAGTAGCACCTGCTGGCCTTTGGCGTCGGTTACCCACACGGGCTTGTTGCTCTGCAGTGTGCCGCTTTTGAGCTTGTCGTAGCCTGGCAGGATGTTGGTCTTGGCGACGTTGCCCTCGTTGAAAGCGACTGGGTCGCGCGGGTCGAGCGACTGCAAGATGTCCCAGGCGCCGGGAAAATACAGAAACAGAAAGTAGCGGTCTTTGACCTTGGCGACCGGTGGCCCGTTCTCGACGGCGTGCGCGAGGCTCGACCACAGCCCGGTCGATCCGAAGGCCGCGGTGGTTGCGCCGCCAAAAAGCCCCAGCCGCAACAGGTCGCGCCGGCTGGGACCGCCCGGCCGCTCCGGGTCGGGGTGAACCAGGCGCAGGTGTTCGCGGTGTTCAGGGTGGTCGCAGGCTGCCATGGTGCCTTCCTGGTGCGGCTACTGCCGCGGTGTCGAAGGCCGCGCTGGGCGGCGGGCACAGGTCAGTAGGTGAAGAAGTTCGGGTGCGTCGCCAACGCCACGCACACCGCCTGCCAGCCCTCCGCGGGCGTGCTGACTTTCTGTACACTGGTCAGCAAGAACTGCCACTGCGCGATCTCGGGCGAGGTGGCGGCGACGGTGCGGCCGTGCCAGCGCTTGACCAGATAGGCCAGGTTGGCCGCGATCGCGGCGCCGTCTTTGGTCGGGCTGGCGGTGGGTTCGGCCTTGACGAAGAACACACGCTGGTCGGGCGCGGCTTTAGCGTCGGCGGCAACGAGCTTATTGCATACGCTGGCAGCGGCGTCGCCCAGGAATTTTTGGAACAGCGTCGACGGCGTCAGATCTTCCTGCGTCATGTCCACAAAGTCCGGCTTGCCGAGCGTGAGCGCCAGCACCTGGAACTGGTTCTTGCCGCCGATGACCCAGCCGATGCCGCCCGAGGCCTTGACCAGTGCCGCTTCGAGTTGGCCGATGTTCATGCGCTTGCGCTGGCGGGTCGGCATCTCGGGGTCGGGCATCAGCGGCACCGCAACCCCGGGACCGAGTTGGGCGTCGGTGGGCAGCGTGTCGCCCAGCATCCCCCGCGGGTCGCCGCTCCGGGCATTGACGCCGCGCTGCGCCGGACGCCACGTTTCGATGGCGGCGTGGTCAGCCGGCAGCTGCTGCCAGGTCTGCGGCGGAATTGCCGCCGGTACTTCGAGTTGTGGCGCTGCCGGCAGCGCACCGAGCGGCGGCTGATCGGCAGCAATCGTGGACTCGGGTGCTTGACCGCAGGCAACTAGCAGGCCGAGGCCGGCCATCGCACGGCGTAGCGACGAGATCTTGTGGTTCACGGCGCCCTCCGGTATGGGTCGGACAGCACGACCGCTTTGACGAGCTTGCGGTAGTCGTAGTTGCTGGTCGCGAACTGCACCGCCAGCTCGTCGGCCCACTGCGCCTCGTCGGGCACCAGCTGGCGGCCGAGCAGCCACTCGGCCGTCGAGCGGGCCACGCAGCGCGGCAGGCGGTTATCGGCCATGGCGGTCTTGACCAGTAGCGTCGGGCCCTGGTCGATGTTCTTCAAATGCTGCGGCTGGGCATAGTTGTAGCTGATGAGCCAACCGAGCCACGGCTTTTCGGGCGGCGCATACGCTTTGGTCAGGTAGAACAGCTTGCACTCGGTGCTGCAGCCGGCGCCGGTCAGCGCGCAAGTCAGGCAGTCGTCGCGCTGGGGCGGGAAGGTCGCCGGATCCAAGAAGCCGCCGCCATACGGCGTCCAACGGCCCCAATAGCCCGACGCCGGTTCGAGCAGCACGTGGCAGTACTTGCAGCCGGAGCGCTTCTGCAGATCCGGCTCTTGCACCGCGCTGATGCCGTCGACCGGAATGCCGGTGTCTGGTGCCTGGAACGGCTGGCACAGGAACACATTGAAGAAGCGATTGGCGCGGGCCCGCTGGGTCTGGAAGCGCAGCAGAAAGGCGGGGTGCGTCAAGATCCCGGCGTGGTCGTCGGCCAGCAGCACCGGCGCCCAGCTGTCTTTGGCGGTCCACGCCAGATCGGGGAGCTTGGTCGGGTTGACCGCGTACGGGATCAACCGCAGTTGGCCCGGCGTCTTGGCCTGGTACTTGAGGTAATGCACGATCGGGCCGTTGACCCACAGCACTTTCTCGGTCAGCAGATCGGTGTACGGGCGGCCCTGCTCGGCCCACATTTGCACCTGGCGATCCAGCGATGCGGCGAGGCTGTCGACGAGTACCGCACCCGCACCGCCGCCCATGCAGAACCGCAGGCTGGGGCCACAACCGCAGGCTAGATCGGCCAGCGCACCACTGGCGCCACAATAGGTGCCGTTCGGGCTGATTTCGTCGTCCTGTGCGTCGTAGGCGCACACCTTGACGGTTGTGGTTGGGGCCCAGTACGGGTTGACCAGCACATACCCCTCTTTCTTGGTGCCGTCAGCCTGGGTCTTAAAGACGATGTCACCGTTGGCGGTGTAGGTGGCCGGTTCGTCCAGGCATGGGGTGTTGGCTCCGCGCACGTTCGGCGCTGCCAGCGACCGGTAGTAAAGCCCATACGTCGTCCCGATGCTCGAAGACGGCGGCATCAAGCGGCCGCCCGAGTTGGCGAGGCTGTTCCACAGCAAGTCGCGGTGGCGGCGCACGGCCTGTTGCGCCCACGCCGGCGACTTGAGCCAGGCGTCGAGCGTCGCCTCTGGTGCGGTCTTGGCACCGGCGGGCAACGCATCGTACTCGGCAACGTCGGGCGGCGTGCCGCGCAAATCCAAGCTAGCGGCGCGCAGGTGTGCTGAGGCGTCAAGGAGCGGCGGGTCGACGGGGCAAAACGCTGGCGCCGCGATCGACTGGCCGCTGTCGGCGAAGGCGGGCGTCGTCGATCGGATCGACCAAGCTGCGCACGCAAAGCCGATAGCGATCGCGACGCGTCGCTGGAAGATGGGGTTGCTTGTCACGGCAATGGCCTCGCCCGCGCGGTTGTCGACTAGGGCAAGGCCGCGCTGCCCGCCCGCGAACAGCGCCGCGGCAGGGAAAGGCGAGGCGATTGCTTGCAATCGACGGCGTGGCGTCGCGCCGCTACCAGGTGCCCGCCACCTGACTGCGTCGCGCGATCGCGACGGGCGAGGCTCGCTTGCAGCGGCACACCCGTCGTCCGCACCGTCGCGCAAAGCCTGCGATGTGTCAAGGTGAAAAAGCACGCGCGCACAGACTCTGCGGCGCAGCGGTACCTGCTGCCCCCGGCCGCGGTCGCCAGGCTTAGAATTGCAAAACAACATCTTTTTTGAAGAAGGCGGCCCCGCGGTGACCATTTCGGCACGATAATTGCTTGCGGCCCGCGCGAACCTGCCGTTATGCTGCACCGTCCGCGCGCGAAACGCGGTCAGCAAGGCGCCGCAACCTGGCGTTATTTCTGACTGTTGGCATTTGCGCCGGCGGATGTTGGAGGGCTGCGCCATTGTCGCGCCGCTCAACCGGGTCGAGTAAGCACACCTCATGGACTTCAAAACCAGCCTGAATGTACGCGTCGGCATGGACCAGCGGTTGGTCATGACGGCGCAGCTGCAGCAGGCGATTAAGCTCTTGCAACTGTCGCGCGCCGAGTTGGTAGAGAGCATCGCCGAGGCCCTGGAAACCAATCCGATTCTCGAGGAAGTGCCGGCCAGCGATGCGCCGGGCGAAATCCAGAGCGCGATGACGAGCGGCGACGGTCAGACTACCGACCTGGAATCGCCGCCTGAGCCGTCCCAGCGCACCGAAGTGGACTGGCAGGACTACTTCACCGATCTCGCGCGCTCGCCGAGCGAGGGCGTCGGCGCCTACCGCGACACCGACGACGAACGGCCTTCGCTGGCACAGACGCTGACGCGCGCTAGTACCCTAGGCGAGTACCTGATCGAGCAGTTGGCCTCGGCACGTCTGGACGCCGATCAGATGGCGATCGTCGACGAGATCATTGGCAACCTCGACGACGACGGCTACCTGCGGCCCACGCGCCTGGATATCCAAGGCGGTTCTCCAGCGGTGCGCGAGGCGCTGCTCACAGAGGCCCGCGCTGCCGGCCACGACGTCCAAGTCCGGCCGAACGGCCTGTGCCTGTCGTGGCTGACCGATACCGACTTGGAAGCGTGGATGCGCAAAGGCGATCTCGCCGGCTGTGACACAGACTGCTTTGTCGCCAATTCGCTGCAGTCGATCGCCGTGGCATGCGGAGCGACGCTGCAGCAAGTGCACGATGTGCTAGCGATTGTGCGGGGCTTGGAGCCACTGGGCGTGGCCAGCGAAGACGTCCGCCAGTGCCTGGGTGTGCAGGCCCGCGTGTTGCGCCCCGACGACACCGCGCTGCATCGCCTCATCGACGTCCACCTGCCCAACATCGAGGCGCGCGAGTATGCCGCGATCCGCCGCGACCTCCGCTGCACCGCCGACGAACTGGAAGCGCTGCTGCACCTGCTCGCGACGCTGGAACCGCGGCCGGGCCGCCGCTTTACCGGCGAGACGGCACGCTACATCACGCCCGATGTGTTCGTCGTCAAGTTGGGTGACGACTACGTGGTCGTCCTCAACGAAGACGGTTTGCCCAAGCTGCGGATCGCCGGCTACTACCAGCACGTGCTCGAACATGGCAAAGGCGAGCGACCCAATGCGCAGGGCGAGCAAGCAAAGGAATTTTTAAACGAAAAGCTGCGCTCCGCTCAGTGGATGATCCGCTCGATTCATCAGCGTCAGAACACCATCCAGCGGGTGACCGAAGCGATCATGGAGTCCCAGCGGGCCTTCTTGGACGGCGGCGTGGACAAGCTGCGGCCGCTGGTGCTGCGCGACGTCGCCGAGAAGGTCAAACTGCACGAGTCCACGGTGTCGCGGGTGACCACCAACAAGTTCGTGCACACGCCGCAGGGCATCTTCGAGCTCAAGTACTTTTTTGGCGCGCGCATCTCGGCGCAAGGCGTCGGCGACGACATGGCAGCCGAGGCGGTCCGGCAAGCCGTCAAGAAGCTCATCGACAAGGAAATCGTGGCCGCGCCGCTGTCCGATCAAGAGATTGCCGAGATCCTGCAAGGCGAGTGGGATCGCGGCCGAATGCTCGCCCGCCTGACCGTGAACGAGAACCAGGTCGATGGCCTCAAGCCCGTAGCGCCGATGACCATCGCGCGCCGCACCGTCGCCAAGTACCGGGAACAAATGAGCATCGAGTCGTCGTCCAAGCGGCGGCGTTCGTACTGAGAGTCGGAGGCGCCGTGCCCGTCAGCAGCCGCGTGGTGGTGGTAACTGGAATCAGCGGGTCGGGGCGATCCACGTGCCTTCGGGCGCTGGAGGACCTGGGGTACTACTGCGTCGACAACCTGCCGGCGACGCTGTTGCCCGGCCTCGTGGAGACCATGGCCGAGCGGTTGATCGCCGCGCCCGTTGCGGTCGGCATCGACATTCGCGCGGGCAGCCTGCTCGGCGATCTGGACGAGGCGCTCGACACGCTGCGCCAGACCGGCGTACAGCCGGAGTTGGTGTTCCTCGACTGCGCCGACGACGTGCTGGTGCGCCGCTTCGCGGAGACGCGCCGCAAGCACCCGGTGTGGCAAGCGGGCACGATCATCGAGGCGATTGCGCTCGAGCGCCGGACGATGCTCGAAGTCCGTGAGCGCACCACGCTGCACGTCGATACCTCGGACATGAACGTCCACCAGCTCAAGCGCTATGTGCAGCGGGTGTTCGAACCCGACGTGTCGGCCGATGTGCGCTTGATGGTCGCCATCGAGTCGTTCGGCTTCAAGTACGGCCTGCCGCGCGACGCCGACTACGTGTTCGACGTGCGCTTTGTCGACAACCCGTATTTCGTGCCCGAGCTGCAGCCGCTGTCGGGACGCGATCTGCCCGTCGCCGAGTTCGTGCTGGCCCGCGGCGGTGCCGAAGCGCTGGATCGCATGCAAGGGCTGCTGGACTTGAGTCTACCGCTGCACGCCCAGGAGGGCCGGGCGCTGGTGACGGTGGCGATCGGCTGCACGGGCGGTCAGCACCGCTCGGTCGCGCTGGCCGAGGCGTTGGCCGACCACGTGCGCGCGCTGCGCCTGGGTCGCGTCACCGTCAACCACCGCAACGCCCGGTTTGCCGATGTTCCTGCGCCGGTGGGCTAGCAGTGCAGCTGGCCTCGCGGTCTGCATCAGTCTGAGCTGCAGCGCTCCCGAGCGCGACGGCGGCATCGATCGCATGGAGTTCGCGGACGACGAGGCGCTCGAAGACGGCGTGGCCGACAGCGCGCTGGAGCCAATTCCGCGTATTCGGGTGCCTTTGCGCCCCAAGTCACGGCCTGGCGGGATGACACGGCCGCAGTTGGGCGATTTTGCCCTGCCGGCGCCGCGCTGTGCCAATCAGACGGAACGCGACGGGCCTTCGCGGTCGTTGGGACAGGTGACCGGCGGTAGCCTGCACAGCCCGTGTCGTATTGCCCCGTCTGGCCCCGGCTACGTTTCGACCAACAAGAACGGTTTTGCTACCGACGAAACGGTGGCGCTGCTGCAGTGGGCGTCGGCCCAGATGGCGGCGCAGTTCCCGGGCAGCCCGCCGCTCGTCATCGGCGCCCTGTCCAAGGTCGATGGCGGCTACTACCCGCCGCACAAAAGCCACCAGTCGGGTCGCGACGCCGACATCGGCTATCCGCGCACGGAGCGGGCCACGCCCAAGCAATTTCTGCTGACGACCAGCGGCAACCTCGACGCCGAGCGGCTGTGGACCGTGCTCGAAGCGCTGTTGGCGACCGGCAAGCTCGGCTTTGTGTTCATGGACTACGACCTGCAGGCGGCGCTCTACCAGGGCCTGGTCGATGTCGGCTACACCGAGGCGCAGTTGGGCCCGGTGTTTCAGTATCCGGCGGGTCCGGCCGTGCCCAGGGGCCTGGTGCGCCACGCCGCCGGACACGCCGACCATTTTCACGTGCGCTTTCGCTGTCCCGATTCCGACAAGCCCGACTGCGTCGAGTAGCCGCGCCACCGATGAGCCGCGATCTGGCGCCAGGGTGGCCGGCCGTTGGGCACCAGGTGACTACGGCGCTGCCGGCGCCCGCCACTTGTCAATAAAGGCCGCGTATTGCCCGCGCACCTTGGGCAGGTGCCGCCGCAGGCCAGCCAGCGTGTCGCGCGGCACCTGCCGGGCGCTCAATCGCGCGGCCCACGCCGGTACCATGCCGCCCGGATCGGCGCGCACCTGGTACTCGACACGCGTGTGATCGCCGTCGATGCGGGTCATGCGAAAGTGGCCCGTCAGCGTTGGCATGCGCACAACGCCCGGGTGGGGCGGAAACCGCGGGTCGTGCAAGTGCTCGAAACGCAACACGATATCCTGGTTTTCGCCCAGGCCCGCGACCTTGCCGCGCAGCACCGTGTCGCGGTCTTGCAGCGGCCACGGGGCCTCGGTGCGCGTGTAGAAAATCCGCTCAGTGTCGCTGGTGCGCTGCAGCTGCCGGGCGCCGACGCAGCGCTTCTGCCATTCGCAGAACCGGCCGAGATCGTCAATGATCGCCGCAATTTCCAAAATCGGCGCTGCCAGCGTAGTGCTGCCGCGAAACTCCGGCAGGCTGGAGTCCGGCACTTGTCGCGACTCCAGCAGCACGCCGTCTTCGGTGCCGTGGCGCTCCCAGTCCGCAGCCAACGCGATTGCGGGCAGCCAGGCCCAGCACGCCGCTAGCCACACAGCACATTTTTTCATCTCAGCGGGCATGTTCTTGCGCGGCGCGGCGTTGGGGAAGTGCAGGGTAGCGCGCGCGGCGCCACTGGCCAAGGTCTTCGCAACAAGCCAGTGAACCAAGCGCGGCAACCGCGCGTCCGACCAGAGCAGGCGCCGCACGGCGCCAAGGCAGGTGCCCGATGGCTCGCAGCGTCGTTCCGGTTCCCGAGGCGGGTTTCTTCGCACGGCACTGGCTGGGTCTGCTCGGCGTGGTCGTCGCTGCCAACGTGGTGGCCGTTGGTGCCATCTTGTTTGAACCAGAGCCGGCGCGCGCCCAGTCGCGCGTCGCGGCTGAACGGCAGGACGAGGACGAGGCTGCTGGTGTTGCCGCCCCGGCTGCCGCAGTCAGCGGCGCGCTGCCAACGCCGGCGGAACAGCCGGAAGCAAAGCCGATCGACCTCAAGTTGCCGGGCTACCTGCCGCCGCTCAAGGGCATGCCGGTCGCCGCTGCGCTGCCGATCGGACCCGATGGCCAGCCGATGTCGCCGGACGTCGCCGAAGGGTTTGCGATGCTCGAAGAGTTTCGCGTCACGCTGGACCGCCTGCTCGGCGAGTTCGACCGGGCCGGGCGCACCCATGCCGCCGCAGAGGCCTTCAACAGGGCATTCGCCGCCGAAGCGGCGCGGATGTCGCAGCGCGCGGCCAAGCTCGACGTCAACAAGCTCCCTGATCGCGATCAGGCGCGGCTGCGCGACCATGCCGAGCAAGTGATGATGCCGCTCATCCGGCGCATGCAGTCGCTGATCACGGACTCCGTTGGCGAGGTCGAGGAACCAGGCCGCGACGTTGAATCGGGGGAACGCGACCTCACCGAGCCCGAAGAACCGATCGAGCTCGAAGAGGAACTGCCGGTTTCAGTGGACCACAATCCGTCGGCCGACGAGCACCTGGAGGAACCGGATCCGCTGACCCGGGCCATTCTGGAGTAGCGGTCGCTAGCCTTCGCGCGGACCGCGGCGCAGCGTGGCCGCGCTCAACTGTCGGTACAGCTGGCGCTTTTTGTACTGGTGCTGCTCCATTTTGTGCAGGATCCGGCCTAGCGTCGCCACAGCCTCGGCGATGTGATCGCCCTTGTTGAGCATCACGCACTCCGCCCGCACGGCCATTGCCGCGTCGGTGACTTCGGCCCGCGAGGGTTGGCCGGTGCGCGCCAGCGTATCGAGCACCTGCGTCGCCCAGATGACCGGCAGGTGCGCGGCCTCGCTGAACCACAGGATCTCTTCTTGCACTTCGGCGAGGCGCTCAAAGCCCAGTTCGACGGCGAGATCGCCGCGGGCGATCATCACGCCAACCGGGTGACGGCGCATCGCCGCCAGCAACACCGACGGCAAGTGAGCGAAGGCGGGCCGGGTCTCGATCTTGAGTACCACGCCCAGGCGGCCGCCACCGCACGCATCCATCGCGGCGTGCAGGTTGTGCACATCGGCAGCGGTGCGCACGAACGACAACCCGACCATGTCGGCGTGTTGGACTGCAAACTGCAAGGCCTGCAGGTCGGCCGGCCCGATCGCCGGCACTTGCAGGCGCGTATCGGGGACGTTGATGCCGGCGTCGCCGCGCAGCTTGAACACGCCGCCCTGGGTACGGACCACGTGCAGCAACGCCCCCTCTGGACCAATCCGTTCGACCACCGCTTCGAGGTGGCCGTCGTCGACCATCACCCGTTCGCCCTTGGCGAGGTCGCGCACGATCTGGGGCTCACTGCAGCCGATCGCCGGCGGCGAGACCCAAGCGCCCGTCGCCGAGCGCACACCCGGATCGGCCGGGTCTTCGTCGCCGCGCAGCAGCAGCCGGTCGCCGGTGCGTAGGCTGATCGCTGGGCGGCGGCCGATGACACCGCGCAGCGTGGCGGTGCCCAGGTGGTCATCGCCGCGCCGCCACAGCAGGTCAATGCCGTCGGCCAGGAAGGCGCCGCGCCACAGCTCTGCACAGCCCGCGGCGCTTATGCGCAGTTCGCGCTTCTTGTCGCGCAAATCGCGGAACTGCAGGCGATCGCCTGGCCGCAGTTGCTGCAACATCGCGGGCGGTAGCACCACGTGCGGTCCGCGGGTCGGCTGCCCTGGGCGGACCAACGCGACCCGGCAAGGCCCGGTGATGTTGCCGCAGGCGTCGCGCTCGGGTCGCCAGTGCGCTGGCTTAGGTCCGCTGGCCAGCGGGCCCGTGCGCAGCTTGGGCCCAGGCAGGTCCACCAGGATCGCCAGCTGCTTGCCGGTCCGCTCGCCGGCCGCGCGCACTGCTGCGGCCATGCTCCGCCACTGCTCGGGGTCGTCGTGGGCGGCGTTGAGGCGAAAACAATCCGCACCAGCATGCACCAAGCGCTGTACCCACGCCGCGTCGGCCGCGGCCGGCCACGCCAACGTGACCAGGATCGCGACATGACGGCCTTGCGGCTGCGGTCCCAGCAGGGCGCGGGTGTTGGCGTGCAAGTCGTCGGAAGCAGTCTGCCAATCGGGAGCTTGGGCCGGTGCAACTCGCTTGGCCATGCCGCGCGCCCGCAGGGCCTCGGCCACGCGCTGCGCCACGGCCCCCACCGCCTGTGCCACATGGCTTTCGCTGCGACCCAGCGTCGACAGGCCAAACCGCAACAGGCGGTTTTGCAGCCCGCGCCGGTCGGCGTGGCGCAGCGTCACGTAGTGCACCAGGTTCGCCCCGCTCGCCCGGTAGCGCAGATCCAGCTCGGCGAGCGCCGACTCGGCCCGCCTCTCCGCGCGCGACAGTTGGGTGCGCAGCGTCGCAAGGTCACCGTGCAGTTGCAGCAGTTCCGCGAGATCGTCGCGGGTCGGTGGGGTCATGTTCCCGATTCGCGGGGGCCGCCCCTGCCCTCGTGCCTCTGCGCTCACGGTACGCTGGCCCCAGGGCCGACGCCAGCCCCGGGGCTGGCAGGCGCCGTGGTTTTGGCAATGCCTTGCCATGGTGGTGTCATGGTCGACCGCGCCGCGGTGCACGGCCGCTGAACCCCGCCGATTGTCACGGCACCTTCACGCGCACCTTGTCGGGCCCGACTTGGGGCTGCCGCGCCAGCGCGCTGCGCGTAGACTGTCTCCACAGGGCTGCCCGATCTTGGGGCGGAGGGCAGCCGGGGAGGGAGCATGTCGAGTAGTTTTGCCCCTGTTTACGCACTTCTGGCTGGCACCGCGATCGCGCTGATTGCCGCCCTGGCCATCCTGTCGCTGCGTAACTTGCTGCGGCGCCGCGTGCAGTGTCCGGTCCAGGGCGCTGCCGCCGACATCGTGGTCGAAGAACAACGCAAGACGCCCTGGGACCGCCACCCGCAGCGTGACGTGGTGCGCTGCTCTTTGCTGCAGGGCGACAAGGTCTCGTGCGCCAAAGGGTGCCTGGCCTGCTAGCTGGTCGACGCGTAGGCGTCGGCGTCGGACATCAGCGCGCGCGAAGCTGCCGCTGACACCAGGCGAAATTGGCCGCAGCCCCCGCGGACCGCTGGCCTTGCGCCACGGCGCGCGCAAAAGCCGGGCCGGCAACGTCGCAGCGGCCTTCGCGCGCCCACAGCACGCCGCGCACCCACTGATCCGGATAGGTCGGGTCGGCGGCCGCCAGTTCATCGATCAGCGCCAGCTTGCGCTCAATGCGCAGGCCTTCGTGCGCCTCGATGCGGAAGCGCAGCAGGATCGCGTGCAGCTCTGGATCGAGCCGCGGCGGTTCGGTCACGCGTGCCGCGAACTGCAAAAAGCGTGCTTGCGCCAGGGCTTGCACCACCAGATCGGCGGCACGCCGCTGCTCGTGCCCCGTGCGCAGCCGTTCGAGACCCGTATTGGCGAGCAGTGGCCCCAGACCTGGAGCGACCCGCAGCAGCGCGGCACCCTCTGGAGTGTCGAACAGATCGCGGATGGTGACCCCTCGGGCTGTGGCGAGGTCCGCCGTTGCCGCGAACGTTGCGGCCACCTGTCGACCCCATGCAACGGCGAGACCCGCAACCGCTTGGGCGCCATGGGCGATCGCGACCGTCCGTAGCGTCTCTTCTGCCTGGCCGCGCAGCGCGCGCGCGGTAGGGTCTGCGCGCACGCCTTCCACACCCAACTGCGCCTCGGCCGCCAGCCAGCGCACGACATCGGCGATCAGGACCGCGCTCGGGGTCGGTACGTTTGGCAGAGCCGCGGCAACGGCAGCCAACTGGTCCTGCCGGCGCACGATTTCTGCAAATTGCCGATCTTCGGGCAACCAGCTGTCCAGCCGCAGGTCGGCGTGTACGACCGGTTGCACTGCCGGCGCGAACGCGATGGCTACCGCCGCCGTCGCCAGCAGCAGGACCAGCGTCGCGGCGACCAGACCGCGCGGCGGGACTAGCACTGGCTGGATGAGGCCGTCTGGTCCGAGCTCGGGGTCAGGCTCGGGGTCAGGCTCAGGGTCAGGCTCAGGGCCGGGCTCAGGGGCAGGAACTGGGTCATGAGCGGGAGCAGAGCCAAGCGCCCGCTCGAGCGTTTCGACAACGGGACTGCCTGGCAGTGTCGGCGGATCGCCAGCGGGGTCTTGCATTAGCGCGTCCCCGGGCATTGCGCAGCGAGCCAACGCTGCATTTTGGCGC
The DNA here is from genome assembly GCA_005792545.1 of Pseudomonadota bacterium. Classification (GTDB taxonomy): domain Bacteria; phylum Myxococcota_A; class UBA9042; order UBA9042; family UBA9042; genus SXRM01. Next base: position 16,927 of record SXRM01000089.1, read on the forward strand.
TGGTCCAGCGCTGGCCGGCGACGAACCGCGCGCGCACTTTTCCCTCGGCGACTACCCAGGTTTCAGGCAGCTTTTCGGTGCCCATGCGCAGCCGCAGCATTTGGGCCTCGTTGCCGCTCTGTCCCTGCGGGTCGCGAACCCACAGGCCCATCGGCTGCGCGGCAGCGCCCAAGACCTTGCGCAAGGTGGCATCCGCTGTCGACCAGTCGTCGTCGTAGGATACCGCCAGCACCGCACAGTTGCGGCCATGGGCGCTTTGGGCCAGTGCCGCGATCTCGGGCAGCTCCTCCAGGCACGGTGGGCACCACGAAGCCCAGTGGTGCACCAGCACCGCGTCATGGCCTTGCAGCAGCTGCGCCAGCGTTGCACTGTCGCCCCGGCCGCCTTTTGCCTGTGGGTGCAGCTGCAGCGGCGCGGCGAGCTCCGCTGGCGACAGCGGGCGGTCGAACAGTTCGGCACCCAACTCGGCGGCCATTCGCTGGGCGCGCTCCGTGCGCCCCGTCGGTGACCACACATGCCAGGCCACCAGCCCTGCCAAAGTCAAGGCGACGCCGGCGGCCACCCACCGCGGCCACACCGCCGCGCTGTCGGGTCCGGAAGGGTTACGAACAAGGCTAGGGTCATTCATGGCTTGCTCACCGCCCCCCTGCGGTGGGCCGATGGTAGCCGGTTTTGGCCAAGGTTCGCAGCTACCCAAGCGCCACCGAAACGGGCAGCATGGCGCCCCCGCCGCGCCCGGCGACTGAGCAAGACCTGCCCATGCAACGCCACCAAGGCACGCCCGCTCGCCAGACCCGTATCGTCGCCACCATCGGCCGCGCGCCCGACGGCGACTGGCCGGGGTTTTTGCGGCAACTGTGCGATGCCGGTGCCGACGTGTTGCGCCTGAACTTCTCGCACGCTGACAGCGACTATGCCAAGGAAATCGAAGTGCTGGCCTGGGCCAATCGGCCGACCGCCAATCTGGAAGCGCCACGCGTGGCGACCATGGCCGATCTGCAGGGACCCAAGTGTCGAATCGGCGCGCTGCCAGCCGACGGCTTGTTGCTCGATGAGGGGGCCGTGGTTGCGCTGGTGCCCGAGTCGACCGTCGACGCAGCGGCGCTCGCCCATTTGCCGCAGGTGCGCATCCCGGTACCAGAGCCGACGGCGACTTGCCTGATCCAGGGGCTTCGCCAGTGGTTTGGCGCGCAGCCCGACAGCCAGCCTACGTTGCTTTTCGGCGATGGTGATTTGATCGTGCAGGTCGAGGGCCTGGACGGCGACGCGGTGCTGGCGCGGGTGACCGCGGGCGGCGTGCTCGGCAGCAAGAAAGGCCTGACCGTACGCGAACTCGACCTTGACCTCGATCCTTTTCCCGACAAGGACCAGCGTGATTTGCGCGTGGCCCTGGAGCACAGCGTAGACTTCGTGGCGCTGTCGTTCGTGCGCACGCCGGCTGACCTGCACCGCGTCCGCGCATTTGTCGGGCGCCATCTGCCTGCCGGCGCCGCGGCGCCGCAACTGGTCGCCAAGATCGAGACCCTGGCCGCTGTCCAAGACATCGACGCCATCTTGGGCGCCGCCGACGGCATCATG
>SXRM01000090.1 GCA_005792545.1 Pseudomonadota bacterium
ACGGGCCTGGCCTTCCGCGAACGCCTCGCCGCGCTGGAGCCGGACAACACCCCGTACCAGGGCGACCTGTCGTTGTCGTACACCAGGCTCGGCGGCCTCGACGAGGGCCGTGACCCCGCCCGCGCGCAGGTGTGGTTTGAGAAAGGCCTGGCCATCCGCGAACGCCTCGCCGCACTGGAGGCGGACAACACCCAGTATCTGCGCGACCTGTCGGTTTCGTACGACAAGCTCGGCGACCTCGACCAGCGCAGTGACCCGGCCCGCGCGCGGGTGTGGTTCGAGAAGGGCCTGGCCATTGCCGAACGCCTCGCCGCGCTGGAGCCGGACAACACCCAGTATGCCGAGGACGTCGGTGTCAGTTGTTGCAAGCTGGCCGAAGCCGCCTTACAGCTCGGCGAGTGGGACGAAGAGCGCAACTACACGTTGCGGTCCGTCGCCGCCGTCCAAAGAGCCGCCCATCTCAACCCATACGACAGCGGCACTCAGTACAACTTGGCATGTGCGCTTGCGCGCAGCGGCGATGCGGCGGCCGCCCTCGCGGCCTTGCAACGCGCAGTTGCCCTTGGGTACGACGGCGCCGAGTTGGCTGCCGAAGACGCAGACCTCACCAGCCTGCGCGACGACCCCGAATTCCACCGCCTGCTCGGCACAATGCGCACACGGCAAGGGTCTTGATCCCAGACTGGCGCACGGCCCCAGGGCGGCAGCCCCACCGCCGCCAACCGCGAACCCTTGCAGGGCGACATCGGGCGGCAGCTGCCCCTCATACCCTGACATCGTCTGCGCTTGCCACCACACCCCGTGACCGAGCGTCGTGCAGGCGGGAGCTGGCCGCGATGCACAACACGGCCCTGCAGGCGGACGAGGACGTCCGCGGTCCCAGGCCGGCCCGGCCCCGCCGATTCAGGGCGCCACCAACCGCACCACCACCGCCTTGCCGCTAAACCCAATCGCCCACGCGTACACCGGCGCCCCGCGCAAACCCTCGGCATAGCGCTTGTCGACAATCTGCCGAGCCGCTGCGTCGCACGCCGCCTTGGCCGACTTGCCCGCCTTGAACTCCAGTAGCGCACTTGGCTGTTCGTCAGCCCCAGCCTCAATCACCACATCCGGCCGGCCCTCGCCGTACTCGCGATTTGAGCGCACCGCGCAGCCCTTGGGCGCCCTCGCCAGCAACCCCAGGACGAACATGTGGTAGATGCGCTCGGGCGTGCCATCGGCCAGGTCGTGGTAGCTCAACATGGTCAGGATGATTTTCGCGAACGCCGCCTGGGCGATTTCTTCGTCTCCGCGCAGTAGCGCCGCGATGAGTTTTTCGCCGCCGTCTTGCACACCCTCGAAGCGGCGCAACAGGCCTTCCAGAATGTGCCGAATGCCCGCGCGCACTTCGCGGTTGGGCAGGCAGATGTCAAAGTGCAGACGGTCATCCTCTGGGTGGTGGCGAGCAGGCGGCGCCGTTGCCGTTACGTAACCCGTATGCAGCAGCACATTGTTCAGCATCCGCGAGTCGTTCTCGATGTCAGGCATGACCACGCCTTTGACCAGTTCGACGCGCAGGCTCTCGCCTGTCAGCAGTTTCTCCAAGTCCGTCGCCGACTCCTGCGCAAAACTGGTCGCGATGCGAGCAATCAGTTCGCTGCCGGCCGAGGCCATCCAGTGGGTGTCCAGCGGCTCGCCGACATAGTGCAGAGCGTTGGCCACTGACCACGGGTTGTAGATGGCATGGCCGGCGAAATCGTAGCCGTTGTACCAGCCGCGCAAGCCCTGCATCAGTTGCGCGTCATCGCCTGCTAGCCCTTGCACTTCGGCCTCAGTGAAGCCAAAGTCGCTGGCGAAGTGGCGGTCTAGGACTGTGTCAATGACGACGCCATTGAGCTCAGAGAAGATGCCCTCCTTGGCCACCCGCAAGATGCCGGTGAGGACCGCCTTCTTGACAACCTTGGCGTCTTTGAGCGCGCTGCCGAGAAATGGCCGCAGAAAATCCACTGCCTCCCGGTAGAACCCGTGCTGCCACGCCGTCTGCACCGGCGCATCGTACTCGTCGATGAGCAACCACACCGGCGCACCGTGGATTTCGTGCAGGGCCCGCACCATGGCCCCCAGCGCGAACGGCAGCTCTGCGTCGGTGGTCTTGCGCATCACGATGTCATGGCACTGTGGCGCAAACCACGCCGGAATGCGTTAAGCCGGTATGCGCAGGTCCACCCACGCTTTCTGCAATTCGTCGCGCACGCCGTGCAGGTTGACCGCCCAGGTCGAGGCCTTGCAGACCTTGAGCGACAGGTACAGCACGGCGTGGGTCTCGCGGTTCGCCACCGAAAGGTCGTCGTGCAGTGCGGACATGCCGCGAAACGGGTCCAAGCCGGGCGCGGGCGTGGCCAGCTTGTGCAGCCACTCGCGCACCATGGTCAGGTTCAGGGTCTTGCCAAACCGCCGCGGCCGGCAGTGCACCAGCACATACGCGTGACGGCGCAGCACCCGGCCGATTTAGGCCGATTTGTCGACGTAGTCCTGGTCCAGGCGCTGGCGCGCGCCGCGAAAGTCCATTGCGCCGACTGGCAGAACCTTGGGCATCGCGCGCACACCGCGCCGGCACCGCGCCGGCGGAGCTAGGCTAGCGCCGGGTGGGTGGGGCGACAAGGAACGGCCCTGGCCCGGCCGCCCTACACGGTCAACGCAGACACTTGGCGAAATTTCGTACCGCTCGCCCTCAATACGGCCAAAACCGCGTCACCCGACGTGCGCGCTCCGCCTCCGGCACGCCGTCGAGCAACTGCACCAGGCCATGCGCCCGGCTTGCGACGACTTCGCCAAGGGCGGAATCCACCGCCGAATTGGTGTGCAGCG
>SXRM01000091.1 GCA_005792545.1 Pseudomonadota bacterium
CAAAGTTGACTGCTACGGCAGCGAGCGCGTCGATCCGCGCAAGATCGAGAAAGCCGCGCTCGACGTCTTTGACTTCCGGCCGCAGCGCATCATTGCGCACCTGGACTTGTTGCGGCCGATCTACTCGGCCACGGCATCAGGTGGCCACTTTGGCCGCAACGAAAGCGCCTTCACCTGGGAGCGCACGGACGCCACCGGCGCACTGCGCACCGCTTGCGGTCTGTAGCGGACCGCACTTGTCCAGGCCTACCTCCGAGGTCTGGCTCACAAACCGCCAGTGGGACGGCCAATCGCATTGACACCGGGCGGCCACGCCACTAGAATTTCGCCCCCCGCCGGGCCAGAATTGGCGCCGTGTCGCACTCAACCCCGCGAAACTGAAATACTTAGAGCCCTGCGCCGACTGGCGCGAACGCTCGACCGAGCAAGGTAGTCATGTCGCTCACCAAGCAAACCGCAAGTCTCCAAAAGGACAAGGTCGCCCACAGCTGGTACGTCGTCGATCTCGACGGCGCAGTGCTGGGTCGCGCCGCCGTCAAGGTCGCCAACGTTCTGCGCGGCAAAGATCGGCCCAGCTACACGCCCAACGCCGACTGCGGCGACTTCGTGGTGGTCGTCAACGCCTCTAAGGCGACGCTGACCGGCAAGAAGATGGAATCCAAGATGTACCACCGCCACACCGGGTTTGCCGGTGGCATCAAGAGCGAGCCGGCGCGCATCTACCTGAGCCGCAAGTCGGAGCAGGCCGTACGCCTGGCCGTTTGGGGCATGCTGCCCAAGGGCGCGCTCGGTCGTCGGCTCATCACCAAGCTCAAGGTGTACGCTGGTCCCAACCATCCGCACGCGGCCCAGAGCCCGATCGCGATGCCCGTGTAGTCAATTTCAGTCGCCTTCTCCCCCGCAGGTCCAACATGGCAACCAAACGCGTCAATGAATTCCCGGCACCCGCCAAGCGCTGGTACGCCACCGGCCGTCGCAAAGAGGCGACGGCGCGGGTGTACCTCTCGCAAGGCAACGGCAAAATTACGGTCAACGGCCGTGAGATCGCCGAATACCTGCGCCGGCCGACACTGGAAATGCTGGTCAACGAACCGTTCGTCGTCATCGAGCAGGCCAAGGGCTTCGATGTCGCCGTCAACGTCAACGGCGGTGGCCTCGCCGGGCAGGCTGGCGCCATTCGTCACGGCATCGCGCGCGCGCTGACGACCTTCCAGGCTGAACTGCGCGCCCCGCTGAAAGCCGCTGGCTTGCTGACGCGCGACCCGCGCGCCAAAGAGCGCAAGAAGTACGGCCGGGTCGCCGCGCGCGCCCGCTTCCAGTTCTCCAAGCGCTAGTCCAACGTTGCCGTGCGCCGGGTGGCCAACGGTCGGCCCGGTCGCGGTATCCGCACCGCAGCAAGGCCTTCCGGCCCCAGCGCGGCGCAGCGGTCACTGGGTAGCTCAGGTGGTTAGAGCGAGCGACTCATAATCGCTAGGTCGAGGGTTCAAGTCCCCCCCCAGCGACCCACGGCGGGGCCGGAATTGCACAAATTCCGGCCCTTGGCGTTTTTGCCGTCCCGCGCTGCCTTGGCTTCGACCCGCCGATCGCAGGCTGGGGCCAGAGCAGTCGTTGCCAGGGCTGCGCAAGGCCACTCTATCGCCCCCGGAGATCCACGTTCCACGTGGTGAATTCTAGCCGTCGCCGGTCGCCAAGCGGCCGGCAGCGACCCGTCCAAGCGCGGATCGCGACGCTCCAGCGCGACGCCCGGCCGCGATCGCCGCCGCTGCACGACCCACTGTGCGGCGTCCACGGGCTGGTCGCGCCACAACAGCACGACCCGCCCGGCCGTATTGGGCAATCGCAAGCCGCGCAGCGTCAGATCCGGGTGGCGGCCTGTCGCTCGCGCCACGGCCACTTCTCCTGGCCGCAGCCACGGCAGATGCGGGCGTTCCGGCGCGACGCGTCGGCCGGTCGGCAAAGCAACGGTCAGATCGGCCAAGCGTACCGATCGGTTGGACAGGTTGACCAGCTCTAGATACTCACCGGCGCCCTCGTCGAGCAGCAACGGGTCGAACAGCACCTCGCTGATGCGCACCTGGGGCGGCGGGTCGGTCTGCGCGACGGCCGTGGTCGCCTGAGGCAGGGACACCTCGGTGGCGGCGACATTGGAGGCAGCACGGGTCGCGCTCGGGGCAGCGAGTTTCCGACTATCGCGCGGTTGGAGCCCTTCGTGGCTGCACCCCTGGCAACCTGGGACCAACAGCAGCATCCACAACACGGCAACGCCTTGCCCGCGAGAACTGGCGGCATCATTCATAGTGCACCTCCTGGCGCAAACCGCGCCGCGCCACGCAGCACATGCAGCAAGCGTGCCAAACGCCATCGCATGGTAACTTATTAGAATATATAGACAATATTGTCGAGCAGTGGCGTCTCACCTTGGCCCAGATCTGCGACAAAACTGAGACAAAAGTGAGACTTCCGCTGCTACACCAGGTCAGCCTCGCGCTGGTGGAGGCGATCGCGGCCGATCGGTGGACTACCTTCGGCTGCGATCGCAAGTTATTTCATGGTGTTGACCTGCGCGGCGTGGTTCGACCTCACCTTGACCGATCGGGGTATTGCGCCTATCATCGGCCGCCCGTTGCGCGTGCCGAGCGTGGGCGCCGCGCCGGATGGCCGCGCCTGTCCCTGGCTGCCGGACTCTGCCGGCTGAGCCAATCCGCACGCACCCATGCAAGCCGGCTGGCACCGCCGCCGGTTCACCAAGAGGTCGAGATGTCGCGTCGCCCCATCGTTTTGGCGCTTGCAACCGTGGTCGCAGCGGCGACGCTTCACAGTTTGACGGCGACCCCGGCGCGCGCGGCCGAAGGCGGCGACGTTGAGCGGACGTTGGCCATCGTCGAGTTGCGCGGCGGCGAAGTGGCCGACCCGCTGACCAACAAGTACATGACCGAGATCATCAGCGCCTTTCGCGACGAGAACCCCGGCGACCTGATCCTTGTGGACGGCAAGACCACCGCCGACAAAGTCCGCAAAGATCGCGACCAGGTGCCGTCTGCCATCAGCGAAACTACGCGCGCGGCGTTGTCCGAGGCGCGCAAGAAGGGGACGGATCTTCTCGACAACGCAGACTTTCCTGGTGCGATCAAAGCGCTGGGCTCAGCCGAGGCCAAGTACCGCGCGGCGACAGGTGCCCCGGGAGCGGACGACAAGTTGCGCAACGAGTACCTCGACGTGCTGGCGCAGCTGGCCACCGCCCACGTCGCCGCCGGGGACAAGGGCGCGGCTGCCGAGGTGTTTCGCACCATCATCACCACCTTTGGCCTCAAGGCCAACGTGACCGACGACAACTACCGGCCCGACGTGGTGGAGTTGTTCAAGGCCGAGGTCAAGAAAGTCGAGAAGATGCCCAAGGGTAGCGTCGAGGTCGCGAGCTCGCCTGCCGGCGCGCGCATCATTTTGGGCGGCAACGACCGCGGAGCCACGCCAGCGACGGTGGCCGACCTCATCCCGGGCGTGTACGCGCTGCGGCTGCAGCTGGGCAAAGAGAGTTCGATGTTGCACCGCGTCAAGATCGACGGCGGTACGGCGGCCAAGGTCAGTTTCGACATCGCGTATGAATCGCACCTGGCGCTGGAAGAGGATCACGTCGGCTTGATGTACGCCGACCTCAAGACCGCCGAAGCCCGCATCCAGACCGATGCCGTCAACGTCGGCAGAGACGTCGAGGCCAACATGGTGTGCGCGGTCGGTGTCGTCGACGGCAAGCTGGTGTCGTTCCTGGTCGACGTCACCAACAATCGCATCGTTCGCTACGCCAACGACGTCAAGGTGCCCAAAGTCGGCATCAGCAAGCGCGCCGTCAACAAGGTCCTGGTCACGATTCTGGGCGAAAAAGCCGACAAGAACGTGGTCGAAGGGCCGCCTGCCGGAGCGAAAAGCGCCTGGTACAACAGCAAGCCGGGTTTGATTTCTGCGGGCGTCGCGGTGGTTGGCCTGGGCGTCGGCCTCGCCTTGTCGGGCTACCTCAACAAGGGCAACCACGTATTCTGCCGTGACGCGGAAGGCGTTGTTTGCACAGCCGAGAAGTCGACCGGCGTCGTCTCCGCCGCGAACAAGGCAAAGTTCGAGGAATTCGACAGCAGCGTTACCACTAAGGGCATCATTTCTGGCGCTGGCCTCGGCCTTGGCGTCATTGGCGCCGCTGCGGCGGGCTACTTCTTCTATGCCGAAAGCCAGAAGCCGGCCGAGGCTGCCGCCGTGCTGTATCGGGGTATGGAAACCCAGCCCGCGCAGGCGCAAGTCGTACTACCGCCGCGGCTGGACGCGGGGCCTGTGCGCTTCCTGGCCCAATAAGCCGGCCAGACGTGGACGCAGGCGCGCACCTGGGTCCGAGATCCGATGAAACGCTGGATTTGCTGTTTGACGAGCGTGTAGCGCTGGTCCAGTCGCGTCGCGGCTATCGCACCAGCGTCGATGCGTTGGTACTGGCCTGGGCCGGGACGCAGTTGGTGGCTGGCGATGCGCCGACCCGTGGTATGGATTTGGGCTGCGGCGTCGGCCTGGTTGGCATTTTGGCCGCGTTGGCGCTGCCGCACAGCGTCTGGACCCTCGTGGATGTGCAGCCGCCGCAACTGGAGCGCGCAGGCCGCAATGCACGGCTCAATGGCGTAGCGGAGCGCTGCACACTGGCGCTGGCAGATGTGGCACAGGTTGCGCCCGCCGGCCTCTTCGACCTGGTGTTGTGCAATCCGCCGTTTCGGCCTGCGGCCCGGCACCCGCTCAGCGCCAATCGAGAACGCCAATTGTCCAATTTTGAAAGCACCGCCAGCCTTGAGCGCTTTGTCGAAGTCGCGGTCGCTTCTTTGGCGCCTGCCGGTCGCGTGGTGCTGATATACCCGTGGGCTGCGCGACAGCGAGCTTGCGCAGCCCTCGCCGCAGCAAGTGCGCGCGTTGCCGTGTGCGCAGTACGCCACCGACCGAACAGCCCGGTCCTGCGCGCGGTGGTGATCGGCGACCGTGACGCCGATGTCAGGCCCCTTGGTGCCTGCCCCGCTGAGTTGGTCCTACACCCTGCAAACCAGCCCGACTCGGTCTATTGCGCTGAAATCAGCGGGTTCTTTGAGCGCCTGGGGTCGGCAGGCCGGCGAGCGGGGTGAGCACACCGTGACAGCCTTGTCGTTGGACCTGTGGGACCGCCAGGGCAAATTTGCGGACCCTCGGGCCCGATGTTAGCTTGACCCTACGGTGCCCCGGCAGTTGCATGGGGCATGCGCAGCGCCCGCGGCGGGCGCGGTGAACTCGGCGCCGAGGTCGCGCGTCCAACATGACAAGGACTCGCGGCCCCGATGGCGGCCGGGCCTACCGGAGGGCAAGATGTTGGATGCCTTTATTATCGACCAGATTCGCAAACGCGAGGACGAGAGTCGGCAGCAGCGGATCCAACCGCACGCGGAACCGCTGAGCCGATTTCCCTTGGAACGGCCGCCGCACGCCGATCGCGATGTCACAGGCCGCAGAGAAGAAGACGACTTCGACGGTCGCGTCGTGTTTGACATGTAACGGCCGACCGCGGCGCCGCAGCGAGCAGGCTTTACCCTGGACCCAGCCGACTCGCCCGTCGCGCCTTTCAGTCTTGAATTTCCGCCCGCGCCGTCACCACTTTGGCAATCAATCCGTACTGCTGAGCCTCAGCCGCCGTCATCCAATAGTCGCGCTGCGAGTCGCGTTCGATGCGCTCCAGCGGCTGACCCGTTTGCTCTGACAGCAAGCGGTTCAACTTGGCGCGGGTCTTTAGAATCTCATTGGCGGTGATTTCGAGGTCACTGGTCGGGCCGTACACGTTGCCTGAAATCAGCGGCTGGTGAATCAGGAACTCGGCGTTGGGCAGCGCAAGCCGATCCACCTTGTCGACGGCAAGCAACAAGATCGTGCCCATCGACGCGGTCAGCCCGGCGCACACGATGCGCACCCTGGGTCGCACGAAGCGGATCATGTCGTAGATCGCAAAGCCCGAGGTGATGGAGCCACCCGGCGTGTTCATGAAGATCGTGATGGGTTTTTCGGCGTCGTCCGCTTCAAGCGCCAGCAGTTCGTGGATGACGCGCGACGCCATCTTGTCGTCCACACCACTCGAAATGACGATCGTGCGCGACTTGAGCAGGCGCTCGAGCAAGTCGGGGCGCGCGGCTTCTTTGGGCTCGGGCTTGGCTGGCCGCGGCGCAGCGGGTTCGTCGTCATCGTCCTCATCGTCCAGACGTACCGGCGCCGGTGCACGCCACTGTTTATCTAGTATCTTCATCCCGTTCCTTGTCGCCATTGGCGGCGGCCGCGGTTCACAATCCGCGACATGTAGAGAATATTTCGAGCTACCAGGCCGACAGGATGGCCGCGATGACGCGATCCTGTGCCGCTTCGGTCAGGCCCGGCGCAATCGGCAGCGCCAACACTTCGCGGCACGCCATTTCGGCCTCCGGCAGCGTGGCGGGTGGTTGGGCCGCCGCCAGGGCGCCTTGTTGGTGCAGTGCACTTGGATAGTAGATCTGGGTCTGTACGCCGGCATTCTGTAACGCATTGCGCAGGGTCGCACGATCGCTACTGCGCACGACAAACTGGTTCCAGCCGTGACCCGGGAGGTCCGCAGGCAGCCGCAGCAAGTCTGGACGCAAGCGTGCCAGGTGACTGAGCGCGGCAAGATACCGTGCCGCGTTGCGGCGGCGCTGCAAGATCCAGTCGTCCAGGTGCGGCAGCAGCACGCCAAGCATTGCCGCCTGTAGGGCATCCAGGCGAAAGTTGCCGCCCAAGTGTTCAAACTGATAGCGCATGGCCTGGCCGTGCTGGCGCTTTTCCCGCACGCAGGCAGCCAGCGCGTCATCGGCGGTCACCACAGCGCCGCCATCGCCAAGCGCTCCCAGGTTCTTAGCGGGGAAGAACGAGAAGCATCCTGCGATGCCCGACGTGCCCACAGACTCACCGCCCTTGAAGGTGGCGCCGATCGCCTGCGCGCAATCCTCGACCAGCACGGCGTCGTGATCGCGGCACAGGCCCTTGATCTGCGATAAATCGAGCGGCTCGCCAAACAGATGCACAACCAGCACCGCGCGGGTGCGTGGCGTCCACGCCGCCTCAAACTGATCCACGCTCGGATGCAGCCGGCCCGGCGCGAGATCCGCAAACACCGGCCGCAGTCCGGCCCGCAAAATCGAGGTCGCGGTCGATATGAACGAGAACGGTGTCGTCAGCACCTCGTCGCCGGGCTGCAGCGGCGGTACGGTGCCCGCCGTGCGCTGCAGGCCCAGCAGGGTCGCGAGCAGCGCATCGGTGCCGCTCGACACGCCGATGGCGTGGGCGATGTTGAGCTGACGGGCCAGGCGACCCTCAAACATCTGCACCTCGGGGCCGAGCACGAAGGTGCCGTGGCGCAGGCAGCGGTCAAACGCCGCGTGCAGCTCGTCGCGCAGCGGTTCGAGCATCCGCACCATATCGAAAAACGGGACAGTTTGTGCAGTGGTCATGATCCGACCTCGGCCTGGGGCGCGAGCACGTTGCCATGCAGGCGCCAGCTGCACTTGCACCGTTGACACTTCGCGGTGGCGTCCGCAGCGGTCGCGGGCAGGCCCAGCGTTTCTCCGCAGGTGCACACCCAGCCGCGGATTCGCGCGGGGTTGCCCACCACGAGCGCGTGGTCTGGCACATCGCGAGTCACTACCGACCCGGCTCCGACAAAAGCGTGGGCGCCGATGCGGTTGCCGCACACAATGGTAGCGTTGGCACCGATTGTTGCGCCTTTGCCCACCGGCGTCGGCGCGTACTCATCTTTGCGCGACACCGCGGCGCGCGGGTGGACAACGTTGGTAAACACGCAGCTCGGACCGCAAAAGACGTCGTCGTCCAGTTGCACGCCGTCGTAGAGCGACACGTTGTTCTGCACTCGCACCCGGTTGCCGAGCACGGCGCCCTTCTGCACGAACGAATTCTGGCCGAGTGAACAGTCGTTGCCGACGCGCGCCCCGTCCATGACGTGCACGAAGTGCCAGATTTTGGTCCCGGCGCCGATGTTCGCGCCTTCAGCCACGATGGCAGTCGGGTGTATCTGGACGCCGCGGGCCTGCCAATCCACCGGCACCAGCGCTTGGACGTCGATGGGGATGCCGTTGTGTTGCAGGGACTCTTCGGCAGCGCTGAGCACCGTCAGGACGCGCACCGACTCGGTGCCATTGGCGATGACCGGCTCTGCCGGGTGGGTGACCGCGTGCAGGAAGGCGCGCATCTCGCGTTCCAGCGGTTCGTCCTGCAGCAGTTGGACGGGCTCTGCGTCGGCCTTGCGGGGCTGCGGAATGCCGTCTTTCCACTCGACACCGTGGCGGTACAGCACCAGTTTCTGCGGCCACGGCTGCTGGTCGTCGAACACCGCCATGGCGTCGCTGCCAACCACGACCAAGCGCTGCTCTTTGAACGGATGCAGCCACGACACATAGACGTGGGCGCACAGGCCACTCTCCCACTGCAAGTTGGTCACAGTCGAGTCGGCGATGCGCGCGTGCAGCACGCACGAACCCACCGCGGAGACGCGCGCCGGCAGCGCGCCAACCAACCGCAGAATGACCGCGATGTCGTGGGGAGCAAACGACCACAGCGCGTTCTCTTCGCGGCGGAAGCGCCCCAGATTCAGGCGGTTGCTGTAGATGTACTGCAACCGGCCCAAGGCGCCAGTGCGGACCAGTCGATCCAGTTCGATGACGGCCGGGTGGTGGTGCAGCAGGTGGCCGACCATCAGCAGCACGCCGCGCGACCGCGCCAGTTCGTCCAAGCGGCGGCAGGCAGCGGCGTCCAAAGCGAGCGGCTTTTCGACGAAGCAGGGCTGATTACGCTGCAAGAAAAACGTCGCCAGACGCTCGTGCTCGGCGGCGGGCGCGGCAATCGCCACTGCGCAGTCTGCCGGCACCTGTGTCGCCTCGGCGAGGACCACCGCGTCCGGATACTCGCGGGTCGCCAGTGCACGGCTCTGCGGATCGGGGTCGCAGATCGTGCGCAGTGCGCCCAGGCGGTGCAAGTTGCGCGCGATATTACGGCCCCACGGGCCAAAGCCGACCAGCGCGACGTTCGGGGCGTTGTCCACAGGTTCCTTGGCGCGGGCGGCGTGTCGTGCAGCTGCCGGTGTCCGCGCGGGCGCGGCTGTGTAGCACGTCTGGTCAAATTGTGGAACCGCGAGGGCGAACTTGCCGATCTGCAGCCATGGCCTGCCGCGCTTGCCCAATGCCCATCCGCGGCTGCACAATCGGCCCGCCCACGCGCCGTGGGGCCGACGCCGCGCAGATGCCGAAAACGGGACCACAATGGGCTGGAGCAGCGCTGGCGCTGGCGGCGACCTGGCCGATGTGGGAGGCCATGGCGGCGGTCGCACGCAAGGACTACCTCGCCGGCGTCCTGCTGGTGTGCTTGACCTGGGTGGTCGCGCGCAGCGGTCTGGACCTGGCAACCCTCCCGCTTGGGCGTGAGCCGTGAACGCTGGGCGCTACTCTTTGCTGGTCGCGCTGGTCTATGTAGGCGCCTGTGGCGCTGACCCGCCGCCCGCCGCTCCAGCAGCTGCCGCTGCAGCAGCCCCAGCAGCCGTCGTTGCCGCGCAGTTGCCGGACGGGCCCATCGCAGCCGCTCCTTGGGCCGCCGCTGGTTGCGTGGACGGCAAGCCCCCCGCCGGAGCTGTGGCCTGTGTGGGCGCCGCCGCCGTGACCGCTGACCGCGTCGCGATGGCCTGGCAGGAACACCCGGAGTGGTCGCGCGATCAGGCCGTCGACGCCGTGGTGCAAGCGGAGTTGCTGGCCCAGGCATCTGCGGCCAAGGGCGGCTGGCGCTGGCCTGAGACCGAGCTGGCGCGCCGGCAGGCGATGGCGCGTACGCTGCTGTCGCGCGCGATGGCCAAAGTGACGCCCAAGACGCTGGCCGACGCCGACATCGTCACCGCCTACAAGAACCCGGCGATCCGCGTGCACTACGACCACGCCGACGCCTATTTCGCCATCGACGCCCAAGTTTTGTGCTGCTCGGGCAGCCCGCAGCAGTGTCAGGCGCGCGAAGACGTGCGGACCTGCATCGACAAAGCCGAGCCGACCATCCGCGACCTGCATGCCGCGCTGGTGGCCGATCCGCCTGCGACCGGCCAGGAGATGTGGGCCAGGGTCAAGGTGCTCGCGCTGCGGTTTCCCGATGCTGCGGCGGCAGAAGTGCAGTTTTTCTACGACAAGGCCAAGCCGCACGCCGAGCAAAAGGGCTACGATGTCATGGTGCAGGCATATGCCGACGCCGTGACCGCGCTGCGGCCCGGCCAGCTATCGCAGCCCATCCGCACCGATTTTGGCTGGCACATCGCGTTTTTGGACAAGGTCGACCCAGCGCGCCGGGCATCGTGGCGCGACCCGGTCGTGCGCGCCGACATCGCCGCCCACATCGTCGATCCGGTGCGCGAGCGCGAGGCGCAGCGACTGGTGTTCGAGCGGCTGCGCGGGGCAGGCGCCGCACTGTATTTCGAGCGCATCGACGCCGTTGCCGGGGTCAAGCCGGCGACCGCCCCGGTCGGCGCCGCCGAAGATCTCTGACCCAGCGCCCAAGGCCGAATTGCCGCTCGGCGCTCAGCGCCGATAATGCGCGGTTTTGTGACGCAGCGCGTCGACCGCCAACGGGCGACAGCGCCATGACGCAGTGCGTATTGCTCCGGTCGCCGATCGGGGTGTATACGGCGCCCCGCTAGGCCTGCCCACGGCGCAGCCCTGGTCCCATCGAAGCGCTCGGCGCCGGCTGCCGCGCACCACCCGCAACCAACTACAAGGAAATCCGATGACGACGCCTGCCCAGAACCCAAGCGGCAAACAGCGATCGGTGCGCACTTCCGGGTCGTTTCCGATGCCGACCAGCCGGGCTGTCGACCGCAGCGATCGCCGCCAGCGGTTCGTGCAGGCCGTGCGCGACAGCCCGCTGTTCGACACGCCCGAATTGCGCGAACAAGCGGAGTTCATGGCGTATGCGGTCAGGTTGCGGGCAGACGGCGAGTTCATCGCACGCCATCCGGTCGAGGCTTTTGCCCAGCATGTGCACAACGCACTGCAGCGGGTGGCGGTGCGCAAGCCCGACGAGATCCTGGTCGGTTGCTCGCGGCCGCAAAAGGCCAAGCACGGGTACGACTTGCCGATGGTGGTGCTCGAGACCTGTATGGCCGATCAGCCGTTCATCATCGACACGATCAAGCTGTTGCTCAAGCGCCTGGACGTGCCGGTACTCGGCACCCTGAACATGATCCTGCCCGTTGAGCGCAACGCCGACCATCGCCTGGTCGATCTGACGCCGGACAACCCGCAGGCGCGACCGGAGTCGTTCAGTTGCCACATGCTGTCGCCGAGCGCAGTCGGCAGCCGCGGCGCGGAGATCAAGCGGGCCATCGCCGCCGCACTGGAGCGCGCCCACCGCATCGCCGCCGACTTTCGTATGACCAAACGGCTGGTGCGCGACATGCTCGCCACGCTGCAGTTCTGCGCCGATGGCGCGCGCCCGGGCGGCCTGGACTTTGCCGAAGAGGTGGCGTTCGGCAACTGGCTCATCGACGAGAACTTCATCTTCATGGGCGCCTACGGCTTTGACGCACAGGGCCGGCCCACCGGGCGTCTGGGGCTCGGCCGTTATGACAAGGCCGACCACGCCGGCTGCGAGTCGGATCCCGCAACGGCGTTCGCGGTGTCCGCTCCGCTGGTGTCCATCCACCAAAGCCGCATCCATAGTCCGATTCACCGCGACGCGCCGCTCGTCGAAGTGCGCATGCGGCTGTTCGATGGCGACGGCAATCCCGATGGCGGCGTCGTCTTCCAAGGCCTGTTCACCTACAAGGCCGACACCGGGCGCGCCAGTCAGATTCCGTTCTTGCGGGGCAAGCTGGGCCGGATGGTGGCCACCGAGGACCTGGTGCCTTCGTCGCACCGAATGAAGCTGTTCCTCAGCTTTTTCGACCGGTTGCCGACCGCGTTCTCGATGACCGCGTCCGAGCAGAGCCTGTGTGCGGTCATCAACGAGGCCATCGACGTCGACTTCGGCGGGCCGCCGCGGGTGTGGTACCGCAGCGAAGCCGCCACCGGCGCCGCGCAGGTTTTCGCGATCCTGCCCGCCAACCGTTACAGCGACGTCATCCGTAACCAGCTGCGCGACCACCTCAAAAGCGCGTTTGCGGCTGACGAGGTGCTTATCAAGCTCCTGCACGGCAAGACCGACGCGCTGGTGGTGGATCTGCTGCTGTTTGCCAAAGGCACCCTGGAGGCGCCCGATCCCGACGCCCTGTCCGATGCGCTGTCGGCGCTGGTTACGCCGATGCTGGAGAACCTGCGCGAAGCCCTGCGCACTGCAGGTTGCGGCGAGCAAGAGATCGACACGTTGTGCCTGCAGTTCGGCAGCTCGCTTGGCGATCTCGACGCTGACTGGACCGATCCCAAGCACCTGCACGAAGACCTGCGCTCGCTGGCCGCCGTTGCTGCGGGCGGGCCGACCGAGATCCGGCTGCGCTGCGATGTGCGCGACGCGGCACAGAAGGTCATCCGGCTGCTGGTCTATACGCCGGTCGATATCGCGCTCACCGACATCTTGCCGATCCTGGACAACTTTGGCGTGCGCGTGCTCGGCGAGCGCACCGATCCGGTAGTCGACTCCGACGGTCGCACCGTCTATTTCGAGACCTATCGCATTGCCAGTGAGGCCAACAGCGGGCCGCAGTTGCTCGCATGTGCCGACACCTTCATCGCGGCGCTGCATGCGGTGATGGATGGTCGCGTCAACAGCACGTCGCTCAACCGCCTGCTGCTGGCGGCGCGGCTCGACTGGCGGCAGCTGCAGGTGATGCGCGGCTACCTGGCGTACGCGCGCCAGCTCGGCGTGTCGTTTGCCAGCACGTTGGTGCAACAGGTGCTGCACAACCAGCCTGGGCTGGTGACCACGCTGATGGAACTGTTCGATGCCCGCTTCAACCCGGTCGTCGACGGCAAGGCGCGCTCGGCCTCGGACCCGCTGCGCACGGCGCTGGTGGCGACGCTCGACGCCAAGTTCCGCGACCAGTTGCGCACCGTGCAAGATGCGGTCGAAGACAAAGTGCTTCGCATGTTCCGCAACTTCGTGCATGCGACGCTGCGCACCAACTACTTTCAGCGCCCCGCCGAGGCGCGCGGGCTCAGCTTCAAGTTCCGCTGCAAAGACGTGGAACTGATGCAAGAGCCGCGGCCGATGTTCGAGATCTGGGTGTACGACCCGCGTGTCGAAGGCATCCACTTGCGCGGCGGTAAGGTCGCGCGTGGCGGCTTGCGCTGGTCGGACCGCTTGGACGACTTCCGCACCGAAGTCCTAGGGCTGATGCAGACCCAGATGGTCAAGAACACGCTCATCGTGCCGGTCGGCAGCAAGGGCGGCTTCGTGCTCAAGAAGCCAGAGCGCGACGACAGCGCGCGGCGCAAGCAGGCCGACGACTTGT
Organism: Pseudomonadota bacterium; assembly: GCA_005792545.1. Taxonomy (GTDB): domain Bacteria; phylum Myxococcota_A; class UBA9042; order UBA9042; family UBA9042; genus SXRM01. The sequence goes on from SXRM01000091.1 coordinate 13,475, forward strand.
ACAAGGTCTTCATCCACGGCTTGCTCGACCTGACCGACAACCTCGTCAAAGGCAAGGCGATCCAGCCCGAGCAAGTGGTGGTCTACGACGAAGCGGACCCGTACCTCGTCGTCGCCGCCGACAAAAAC
>SXRM01000092.1 GCA_005792545.1 Pseudomonadota bacterium
CGCTGATGCCTTTGCCGCGTTTGAGGAAGCCGGCCTGGACGACCCGGCCGCGGTCGCGGCGACCGGCAAGCGTTTTGCCGATACCGTGCTGGGTCTGGGTGGCGCAGTGGAACCGGGCGAGGTGTTTCGGCGCTTTCGAGGACGCGATCCGGACGAGGCGGCGCTGTTGCGGCACGCGGGACTGACGCGCGCGGCTTGAGCGCTTGGGCTACTTGCCCGCCGTCGTTCCGTCCAACCGCAATTCGACAATGCCGGGATAGGTAATCGCGTCGTGCGGCACGAATTGGGCGACCGGCACCCGCAGCAGCAGCGACCAACGCCAGCGCTCGGACAGCGGCCGCGCCACGCCCATGTTCAGCAGCACGTCGGTGCGGCCGAGGTTGCCCTCCATGTGTGCGGTGCCAGCCCAGTGTTCTTCTTGCTCGCGCGCGACGTCGGCGCCAAAGCTGAGCAGGGTGTCGCCCACGGCCGCGTCGGCGCCCACACCGCCCAACAGCCGATGCCCGGGGCGATAGCCGTAGCGGTTTTCGTAGAGGCCTAGGATCGCCAACGCATGACCGCGCAGCCGCCAGCCGCCGGTCACGTGGGCGGCGGCGACGCCAACAATCGGCTGAAAGATGCCGGTGCCAAACTGCACATGCTGGTGCGATAGACCGTTGTCGCCGAGCTTGAACGGGTCGGGGACTGTGCTGCCGAGCGGTATGGTCGCGCCGACTCGCGCCATCGCCACCACCGATCCTAAGTGCAAGCTCGCCCGCGCCACCGCCCATGGGTCGCCCAGGCCGACCAGCGTCTCACTGCGGTGGTGGATGCTCTCGTAGTCGGGCTCAAATGGCGTGCCATCCAGCCGCTGGAACTCGATCGACGACACCACCATGCGCACCGGCAGTTGGAACTCGACGGCGAACACGTCGTTGACGGCGCGGTCGATGCTGGCGCGCAGCTCGGCCACCGTCAGGCGCTGGTCGTGGATCTGCGGCGGTTCCTGCCGCAGGTTGCAGATCGGGCCGATGTCGGGACAGGTCTCGGTGTGCACGATGCGCACCGTGGTCCACTGACTGGCGAGGCTGCCGCTGGTTTGACGGGCCTGGATGGGCGCCGCTTGAGACCCGCCGACCGGCAGGTTCGGGTTGGCTCACGCCGCTCAGGCGATGGCGTCCTGTGGCCACAGTAGGGTGACGAGCGCGGCGCAAAGCGCGACGGCGAGGCCAGTCTGGCTGACACGCTGCAAAAACGTCATCGCTCAACTCCCGCGAAGTAGGTGGCCGCCGGGGCCCTGATGGGTGACGCCGCGCTGAATCTGCAGCGCGCGCCCAGCCTGCTGACCGGCGTGGTGGGCATCGGTGCTGTGCCAGCCGCCCGTCGAAAACGAGGTGGTACGCGGATAGCGCGCTTTGGCAAACTGTTTGAGCCCCGGATCGCCGACCCACACCAGCCCGCGCTCGGCCTGGCCCTTGCGCTCGTCGCGCAGCTTTTGCTTGAAGCCGGTGAGCATCCCGCCGATGAACTCGCGCCGGGTCGACAAGTCGCCGCGGCCCAGCCGCACCTTGGCTGCCTGCCAGTGCCGCACCACCGCCCCGTGCAGATAGTCGTGCACATAGTGGGCGAGTTCGAGGTTGGTCGGGTCGCCCATGATCTCGAGCACCCGCTCGTCGCGGTCGAGCAGCGGGTTGTAGTGGTTGACCCAGATGCAGTCGACGAAAAAGAACTCCGACAGTACGCCGCCGATGAGCTTGGCTTCCAGCGCCAGCGCCGCTGCTGGCTTGCCGATGCGCCGGTGACCATAGCGGCGGTCGGTGGCGACGTCTTGCGCTTGCAGATTGTACTCAAGCAACAGGCGGTTGGCGTGGGCCATCGCCGCTTCGGCCTCGTGCACGTTCTGGCTCTGGGCGAGCGCAAACAGCTTCTGCACTTTGTCGAGGATGCGCTGGGTCTCGTCGCGAACGGGCGACCCCGCCGGCCCCGAGGCCTTGCTGTCGACTTGCAGCCGCGCACACGCCTGCACGAAGGCCGGGCCGTGCGCAGTCTCGTCGTGCACGCCCAGCACCTCGTCGACGAACTGGTGAGCCATTTCGTGGCGCAGCGTCTGCTCGACGTCGTACCAGGCCGCGGTCAGCATGTGCTGCTCGCTGATGCTCAACAGGCGCGCGCCGCGCTGCCACATCCCGAGCCGCTGGTTGGCGCCGCAGTCGATGGCCAGCACAGGCGGCTTCAACTGCCCGTGCAGGTGCGTACGGTTGGCAGTGGTCCAGGCCGTCCGCAGCCGGGCAATCCAGGCGGGGTGCAGCTTTTGGCGCAGCGCTGGCGGTAGCGTCGTGGTCATGTGGGGCATCTGGCTCGCACAGCGCCGGGCATCACAGCGACTTCTTGGCGGCCGCTTTCTCTTTCTTCTTCTTCTGCTTCTCAGCCGTCGTCAGCTTGGGCTTATTGGACTTGTCCGTCTTTTCCTGGCCTTTTGGCATTGCGTCCTCGCTTGCGGCCCAGTTCGCGGACCGCGGTTTGCGCATCGTGTGGCAGGCGCGCCGCCGTGTAAAGAGGGGCAACGGCCAATCGACGCTATAGCCCTACATGATGCCGCAGGCCAGCTGGCACGACGTCATATCCTTGAAAATCAAAGCACACTTGTCGGCGCAGCCACAACCCGAGGCAAACACGCACTTGTTGCCGTCAAAGACCACGCCGACCACCATTTCGCACATGCCAAAGCTGTTGGGGTCCACTTTCTGGCACACCGGGCCGCCGCCGCCGCCGCCGGAGCAGGTGCCCGGCTTGTCGGCGACCAGGCACATGGCGCCACACGGGCAGATGTTGGCGCCGTCGCAGGTCTGGCCGGGGCCACAATTGCTGCTGTTCCAACATTGGCCGGGCTTGAGCTCGCCGCTGCTCTTGCACACGCCGTCGCCGGCGCAGACCTGGCCGGTGCCGCAGGGTTTGCCGCCGCATTTGCATGCGACCTGCGGCGGCGCGTCGCACTTGCCGGGCTTATCGGCGGCAAAACAAGCTGCGCCACATGGGCAGATGTTGGCGCCCTCGCACTTGGCGCCGACGGGGCACTGGGCGTCGGTCCAGCACGCACCGGCAGGCAGGTTGTTGGTGTCGACGCACACCTTCTTGTCGGCGACGCAGACTTGACCCGGATCGCAGCCCTTGCCCTCGCAGGTGCAGACGGGCGCGGCGCCGCCGCAGCTTCCGGGTGTGGTCAGCATGGGGCACTTGCCGTTGCACGGGCACACGAAAGCGCCCTGGCAAGCCTGGCCCTTGGCGCAGTCCTTGTCGGCCCAGCACTGGCCGGCCTTGAGTGGACTGACGCACACATTGGGCTCGGGCAGGCACACCTGGTCGGCAGTGCACTTGTTGCCGTTGCAGTTGCAGGCCGGTGGATTGCCGCAGACGCCCGGCTTGTCAGGCGCGTCGCACATCGCGTTGCACGGGCAGACGGAGACGGCATTGCACGGTACACCGACCGCGCAGTTGGCGTCGGTCCAGCACTGGCCGGGCTTGAGGTCCGCGTTGCTTTTGCAGCCGCCAGCCAACGGAACGCACACGCTGCCAGCGCCGCACTTGACGGTGGCGCACGAGCACGCGGGCTGGGTGCCGCAGACGCCGGGGGTGTCGGCGGCGTCGCAGTCGGCGTTGCACGGGCACACGAACGCGCCTGTGCACGGTACGCCTGCCGGGCAGTTGGCGTCGGCCCAACACTGGCCGGCCTTGAGCTCCGCGTTCTTTTTGCACTCGCCGGCCTTGGGCACGCAGACAGCGCCGGGGCCGCACGTGACGTCGGCGCAGGTGCAGCCAGTGGGCGGCAGTTCAGTCTTGGCGTCGGGCGGCAGGTCCGATGGCGCGGCGTCCGGGCCAACCTCTGCCGCAACGTCCGCAACCGCGTCAGGGACCACAGCGATGTCTTTACTGGCATCGGTCAGCGTCTCGGCGCCCGCCGCGCTGTCGGTGACCGCGGCGTCACTGGGGCCGCTCGCATCGGTCGCAGCCGCAGTGTCGGTCGTCGCTGCAGTCTCACTGGCGGTGGCCGTTTCGCTGGACGCAGCGTCCGTGGCCCCCGCTCCGCCGCCAGTCGTACCGCTGCCAGCCGCTGTGCAACCCAGGGTCAACACCAAAGCGGCCGCAACGGCGACCGCGGACAAGTACCGACGTGACATGCTGGACCTCAGATCTGCCGCCGACCGGGCCGGCGCGGCGCAAGGATAGCGATTTCCGGCGCGGATTTCGTCAGCCAAACTGCACGCTGCGGCGGCTGAGCGAACCCCACATCAGGCCGGTGATGGGGTAGGTCACCGCATCCGCAGGCTCAGCGGCGGCTCCAGCAGCCACCAACAGGGGGACGAAGTGCTCGTGCGTCGGCAGCGCCAACGCAACACCCGGAGCTTCTTGCCGGTAGCGCGCGAGGCGATCCAAGTCGCGCGCCGTCAGCGCCTGCTCGCACCACGCGTCGAATTCCACGGCCCATCCCATCGTTTTCGCCGTCGGCGACGGGTCGAAGGCGCGCAGGTTGTGGGTCAAAAAGCCGCTGCCGACGATCAACACACCTTCGTCACGCAGCGGTGCCAGCTTGCGGCCGAGCGCCAGCAGCGCCGCGGGCTCCAACGTCGGGATCGACAGCTGCAGCACCGGCACATCGGCCTTGGGGTACATGCCCAACAGGGGCACGTAGGCGCCGTGATCGAGGCCGCGGTCGGGCACAGAGGCAACCGGGCCGCCACCTGCCAGCAAAGCCTTGACGCGCAGCGCCAGGTCGGGCGCGCCCGGCGCCGGGTATCGCACCTCGTAGTATTTCTTTGGAAAACCGTAAAAGTCGTAGACCAGCGGCACGGTTCGCGTGGCGCCGATGGCGATCGGCGTCTGTTCCCAGTGCGCCGAGATCATCAGGATCGCGGTGGGCTTGGGCAGTGCCGCGCCCCACTTGCCCCACAGGCCCATCCACTCGGCGTCGTCGCTGACCATTGGCGCGCCGTGACCGACGAAAATCGCCGGCATGCGCCGCTGAGATGGTGTCGTCGGCTTGATGGGTTCGGGCATGGCGGGCCTCGGTTCGGCGGTCTGGTCCACTTTGCGCTCACAAGCCAACAGGCTCGCGGCGGCGGCAGATCCAAGGCCCAGCAGCTGGCGGCGGTCCAGCGTCTTCACGGCGGCGTCACATCTTTTGGCAAGACCGCGATGCCGTCCTTGCCCTTGTCCTGCACCGCAAAGTAGCCCAGGTTGGTCAGCTTGCCGTCTTTGCCCGCGCCCCACACCGCGTAGTCCGACGGCGCCTCGCCAGTGTCGGGGTTGAAGTCCAGCGGTCCCGAGGTGCCTTCGATGTTGATGCCGGCGCCTTTGCCGAGCGCGCTCGTCATCTTGGCGATGTCGTTGGGTTTGAGCTCAAAAGTCTCGCCGGCCGACAGCTGGCGCAGCCCCTCGGCAATTGCCGCGCCGTCGACTTTGGCGGGCCCGCCGGTGCGCAGCGCGTGCGCATAGGCCAATGCCAGGCAATACACCGCGTCGTAGGCGTGCTGGGTAAACCCTGATTGGGCCGGGTCGGTCTGGTTGAATTTGGCTTTGAAGCGCGCGGCAAACAGCTTATACAGCTCGGTCGGCGCCTGGCCCGGCCGCGTGCATTGTAGCGACGCCAGCGATGCCCCGGCCTGGACCGGATTCTGCAGCAAACCACCTTCACAAGCGCCGTCGCCCGAAAACAGCGGCAGGTTGGCCAGGCTTGGCTGGCTGACCCGCGCATTGACCACTTGTACCAGTTGAGCGCTGGAACCGACGACCACCAACGCCTTGCTGCCGTCGCCTGCCGCCGCACCGACCGCCGCCGCGATGCCTTTGCCATCGCTGCCAAAGGTGTGGGGCACCATGCGGTTCTTGAGCACCTTGCCGAGCGCGTTGACCAGGCCCTCGCCGTACGGACTCTGCGCGGCCAGCACGCTGACCTTGTCGGCCGGTTGCAGGCCCTTGGTCGCCACGTGCGCCAGCACCGCGCCCTGGTACACGTCGCTCGGCGCCACCCGCCAGACCAGACCCTTGTCGTTCAGGCTGGTGAGGTCCTCAGAGGTCGCCGAAATCGCCATCAGCAGCACGCCCTTGGGCACGGCTACCGCCTGCGCGGTCTGGGTGTCGCTGCTGGCGTCGGTCAGAATCGCCTGCACGCCGCGCTTTTCGACCAGCCAGCGCACCAGATCGCGGGTAATCTGGCCCCCGCCGGTGGACCAGTGGCTCCGGGTGTCGCACACGGTCAGGCGAATGCGCTTGCCGGCGATGTCGCGGTTGTCGTTGAGTTCGGCGACCGCCAGCTGCATGCCTCGGCTCTCGAATAGCGCGTCGGTGTCGGTGCCGCCGGGCGGATTGGTGCCGAGAATCGCGCCGATGTCGATGAGCGGCAGACCCTGAGCGCCCTCGCTGTACACTGTTTGGCAGCGGTCTTCTGCAAAGTCGGTGCTCGCCGGCAGCGTCTCCGCGCAGCCGCACAGCGCTACCGCCAGCAGCGTGACGCCAAGCCGTTGTTTGGGTTGAGCGGGGTTCAATGGGCCTCCACGAGCAACGAAGCCCGCGCGCCATGGCGGCCAAGATAGACCTATGCGGGGCGGTGGGCAAGCCGCCGGATTGTTTCTGCTGAGAAACAATCTAGCCGTCCGGCAGCCACCCCTGCGCGTTGGCGACCACCAGCAGGGCATTGTGCCCAGCGTGCACCACTACCGCGGGCAGGAGCGAGCGCGACCGCAGCGTCAGCACCGCCAGTACCACCCCCAGCGCGGCTTGGGGCAGCAACCGCAACGGTGACTGGTGCAGCAGCGCAAACAGTACCGCCGACAGCACGATGCCCCAGCGGTTGCCCAGGCTGCGGCCAATGCCGACCAGCAACGTGCCGCGGCACAGCAGCTCTTCGCACAGCGCCGGCAGCACTGCCAGGCACAGGATTTGCAAAGCAATACCGCCGGCAGCGTCCAGGGCCTGCACTGCCTTTTCAACAGGCGCGCCGGCCTGTTGCAAGCTGGCGGTGTCCACCCACTGCGCCTGCAGCCAGCCCAGGCCGAGCGACACGCCGACCGCGACCGGAACCAACGCCGCCGCTGCGCCCACCCAGGCCCAGCCTGGCCAGCGCACGCCCAGCGTCGGCAGTGGATAGGCGCCCAGCCAGGCGTGACCGAGCGCCGGCGCCGCCACAAAGGCCAACAGCGGCACCGTCACCAGCACCCACGACGGCGCCTGGGCCAAAAGCCCACCGCCGAGCGTCATGCCCGCGACCGCGATGGCAAACACCAACAGCGCCTCGGGTCCATCGGGCAGCAGCTCGCCGCGCCGAAACCGCGCGAACCGGCCCCAGCCCGCGCGCACCAGCCGCGGATAGCGAAAGGCCTCGCGGTCGAACATCTGCGCGCACCAGCCGACCAGCACCAGCGCCGCCACGCCGTTGGCCAGGCTGGCGACGCCCAGGTGCAGCCACGGCACGTGCGGCGACTGCAGTGCTTCGCGCAGCGCCAGCAGCGTTCCCGCCACCGGAATCAAGTCGAGCGCCAGCGTCGGCTTGGCGTGCGGCACCACGGCCACCAGGCCCATGAACGTCACCACGAGCATGAGCGGCGTCAGGTACATCTGCGCCTCTTTGACCGACTGCGCGTAGCCCGACAGCGCGACGCCGGCGGCCGCCACCAGCGCCACCACCGGCACCAGCATCACCAGCGCGAGGCCGAGCGCCGGTAGCCCCACCTGCAGGATCCCGGCCAGCGGCGACTCCGAGCCGAGCGCGGGCAGCTGTCCGGCCAAGAGCCCGGCCGTCAGCGCCAGCGACAGCAGGTTGAGAACGACGGCGACCACGGCCGAGGCCAGCACCACCCAGAGCTTACCGACCACCAGGTCGCGACGCCGCACCGGCAGCGACAGCAGCATCTCGAGCGTGCCGCGGTCGCGCTCGCCGGCCACCAGGTCGACCGCGGGGGCCATCGCCGCCGCCACGGCCAGTACCAGCACGATAAAGGGCAGCATCGGCGCTGCGTGGGTGCGCACGGCCTCGGCCAGCGTCGCGGCGCCAATGGTGTGCACCACAATTGGGTCCAGCACGGCCACCGGCTGCCCGCGTCTAGTCAGCTCGCGCTCGACCAGGTCGCGGCGCCAGCGGGCCAGCGCGCGATCGACTGGGCCAGACACTTCGTAGAGGTCGCTGTCGGCGCTGTCTTGCACCACCAGCAGCGGCGCTGAGCGGGCCGACACCGCCGGCATGACCACGGCTTGTGCGAGCTTGCGGTCGCGCAGGCTGGCCACGGCGCGGGCTTTCCACGCGTCGTTGATCTTCGGCTCGCCACTGCGCCAGTCCAACTCAGCCGCCAAAGCACCCAGCTGCGTCGCGTCGGCGCCGAGGTCGCGCACTTCGAAGGTCGCCTGTGTGGCATCCAGCGGCGCCGCAGCCGGCGTGCCGTCGAGTTCGGGAAGCCCGCGGACTGCGGCCAACTGCAAGCGATCGCGCAGCGAGCTCGGCGCGCCGACCAGGCCCACTTGCGGTCGCTGCCGCGGCTGCGACTGCGTGACCTGCGCCACCTGCACCGCAAACAGCAGCAGCACCGGGTAGAGCAACATCGGCAACACCAGGTTGACGAAAAGCGCGCGGCGGTCGCGCAGCAGCTCGCGGCCGTCTTTGGCGAAGATCACCCAAGCAGGCGAGCGGCGGTCGATCACGGCGCGGCCTCCGGCGCAGCCAACAAGCCGGCAATGGCGTCGGACAGGGCGGGGCCCGTGCCCAGCTCGGCCATCGGCCCCGACCACGCCACCCGCCCCTGGCGCAGCAGCACCAGGCGGTCGCCCACCGCCTCTGCCTCTGCCGGCACATGCGTGCAATAGAGCAACACGCGCTCCGCTGACCGACACGCCTGCACGGCGGCCACCAGTTGCGCGGCGGCCAGCACATCCA
>SXRM01000093.1 GCA_005792545.1 Pseudomonadota bacterium
ATCGGCCCGGCGGTCAACCTCGCGGCGCGGCTCGAGAGTCTGACCAGCCAACTAGGCAAGCAAATGGTGGTCAGCGCGGAGTTTGCGGCGTTGACCAGCAGGCCCTCGGCGCAGGTCGGGTCTTTTGCACTCAAAGGCGTGCCGGGCGAGGTGGCGGTGTTCGAGCCGGCGGCCTAGCGGCAGTCGGCGTTCAGGTCGAGCTTGCGTCGCCGTCTTCGACGTGCGCGAACAGACGCTCCAGCGAAATCTCCAGGCCTTCGAAGCGCGCCGGACGAAACCAGCCGTCGTCGCCAGCCTCGGATTCTGGCGGCCACGCGGCCTGCTCAGCAACGGTGTACTGACCCTGGTGCAACACGAACGCGCTGACCATGCGGGCCTCGGGGTCGACGATCCAGTATTCCGGCACGGCAATCTGGCGGTAGTAGTTCAGCTTGGTGACCCGATCGATGGCGCGCGAACTGGGCGAAATCACCTCGACCGCGAGATCCGGTGCGCCTTCAGTCAGCGCTTGACGCTGGGTTTGGCGGCCGGCGCGGTAGTACTGGACGTCGGGCATGACGCCGCGCTTGCCCGAAATGCGGATTTTGTACGCGCTGGTCATCACCAGACCACCATGACTGCGGGCCCAAGCGATGAGATCGCCGACGATTTCGGCCACGACGATTTCGTGAATGTCAGTCGGCACGTCGCACTCCAATAGGTGGCCATCCACGAGCTCGCGGCGATCGTCGTCGGGCAACGCGACGAAGTCCTCCCAGGTCCACGGGCCCTCAACGAACGCAGGCCGAGTCCTAGCTGCGACGGGTTGCATGCGGAACACCTCTCTGGTGCGCCAAAACCGGCGTCACCGCAGGGGTAGTGTGCCGGTGTGGTCGCTGCGGCGTCAAACAAGCACCGCGCTTCGCTTGTGCCCGCCGACACAGCGACCCTTGCCACAGACCGCGCCCGCACCCACAATTGCGCCCCCTCGCCCGGCCCAGCGCCGCGCCCCTGGAACCGCGCCATGTCCCAACCGCTCGTCGAATGCGTGCCCAACTTCAGCGAAGGCCGCGACAAGCACAAGATCAAGGCCATCACCGACGCCATCGAGGCCGTGGCCGGCGCGCGCCTGCTCGACGTCGACCCCGGCGCCGATACCAACCGGACGGTGGTGACCTTCGTCGCCGCGCCCGAAGTGGCCGTGCAGGCAGCGTTTGCCGCCATCGCCAAGGCCGCCGAAGTCATCGACATGCGCGACCACCGGGGCGAGCACCCGCGCATGGGCGCCACCGACGTGTGCCCGTTCGTGCCGGTGGCCGACGTGACAATGGCTGAGTGTGCCGAGCTAGCGCGGCGGCTCGGTCGGCGCGTGGGCGACGAGCTCGGCATTCCGGTGTACCTGTACGAAGGCGCCGCCAGCCGGCCGGAGCGCCAGAACCTCGCCGACATCCGCAAGGGCGAATACGAGGCACTGGCTGCGAAGCTGGCCGACCCCGCCTGGGCGCCCGATTTTGGCCCGGCGGCGTTCAAGCCCAAGCACGGCGCCACCGTCATCGGCGCGCGGCCTTTCTTGATTGCCTACAACGTGTCGCTCAATACGCGCGACAAGGGGCTGGCCACCGACATAGCGTTTGAACTGCGCGAAAAGGGCCGCGTCGCCCGCGCCGACACTGGCCACGCAGTTTACGCGCGCGGCGCTGTGCTGACCTACGGCGGCGGTCGCTACCCCTGCGGCAATTGTGACTTCGTGGCTGAGGATGCGGAAGCGATTGTGCGCCACTGCCGCGACGCCCACGCCTATGACCTGGCGGCGCTGTTGCGCCAGAACGACGTCGATCCCAGCCGGCTCGACGGTCAAAAGGTCCATCGCGCCGGCCACTATCGCGCGTGCAAAGCCATCGGCTGGTATGTCGACACCTATCAGCGCGCGCAAATCAGCATCAACCTGACCGACTACGCGCAGACCCCGCCGCACGCGGTGCTCGACAAGGCCCGCGAGCTGGCGCAGGACCGTGGGCTCGTGGTGACCGGCAGCGAAATCGTGGGGTTGGTTCCGGCCGACGCGCTGGTGCAGGCGGGTCGCCACTACCTGCAACGCCAGGGCAAGTCGCCGTGGGTGCCACTGCCCGACCTGCTGACGACGGCCGTGCAGTCGATGGGTCTGGCCGACGTGCAACCGTTCGATCTGGACAAGAAGGTCATCGGGCTGGCGCAGCCTGGGCCGCTGGTGCGCATGCCGGTGCATGCGCTGGTGGACGAGGTTGCGCGCGACACGCCAGCGCCGGGCGGCGGCTCAGTGGCGGCGTTGTGCGGCGCACTTGGCGCGGGCCTGGCCGCGATGGTCGCCAACCTGACCCAGGCCAAGCCAGAGTTTGCAGCCGCGGAGCCCGAACTGCTGGCCATCGCGGAAGTCGCCCAGACCACCAAGCAGGCGCTGGTCGCTGGCGTGGATGCCGATACAGACGCGTTTTCGGCGTACATGGCCGCGCGCCGGCTGCCGCAGGCGACCCCAGAACAGCGCCAGACACGCACCGACGCCATGCAGGCCGGCCTGCAAGCCGCCATCGAGGTGCCGCTGCAGACCGCCCGCGCCGGTCTGGTAGCGATGCGAGCGGCGCGGCGAGCGCTGACGGCCGGTAGCCCTGCCTCGTGGAGCGACGCCGCGGTGGGCTGCGCGGCCGCCCAGGTCGCGGTCTTTGGCGGGGTGTGCAACGCCCGCATCAACCTCAAGGACATCACCGACGCGAACTACGTCGCGCGCGTGCGAGCAGAGTGCACAACGCTCAGCGCCGAGGCCGGAGCAGTCATGGCCGAAGTGGTAGCGGCCGTCGAGTCCCTGGCCTAGGAGCGTGTCGGAGTACCTCCGACGCGCTCCTAGCGCCGTCGGGACCGGCGGCGTCAACTCGTTGAAACTGGACAAATTCACTTTGGCAAGTTCTCAACGAGTTGAAAAACGCAATAAGCTAGGAGCCTGTCGGAGGCCTGAAATCATGTGTGTATTCGTCATCAAGAACTTTCCGCCAATCAATAGTCCGACAGGCTCCTAATCGCGCGCCCCAACAGCGACGCCGTCCGCCGGCTGCGCTACCATCCCTTCGCCGACCCGCGGCCCGGAGCCCCATGGCGCTGACCAGCCTCTTTGCGCTCATCGACGACATCGCCACCGTGCTCGACGACGTGGCTGCGCTGACCAAGGTCGCCAGCAAGCAGACGGCCGGGGTGCTGGGCGACGACCTGGCGCTCAATGCCCAACAGGTCTCTGGCGTCAGCGCCGACCGGGAGTTGCCGGTGGTGTGGGCAGTGGCCAAAGGGTCGCTGCGCAACAAGGCCATCCTGGTGCCGGCGGCGCTGGC
>SXRM01000094.1 GCA_005792545.1 Pseudomonadota bacterium
CAGCGTGGTCTTGCCCGAGCCAGACGGACCGGCAATCACCGTGAATTCGCCGGCCGCAATCGACAACGACACGTCACGCAACGCCGGCACGATGACCGAGCCCAGGTGGTAGTCCTTGTCGACGGCGACCAGCTTGACGATGGGCGTTTCGGTTTGGGCAAAGGCGGTTGTCATGCACACCTCAGGCGGGCGCGGCGTAAAGGGGCCGTGGGTGTGGCTGGCGGCAACAATGCGGGTTCAGAGGAGCGGGCGCCAAAGGGACAGCGGCGGCCCACGCGCGGGGCCACAGGCAAGGACGCCGGCCATCCACCGTCAATGGCTCAGCTCAGGTCGTGACGGTTCTTCGCAAATCGGCAACACCCGCTCGCCGAATCAGCGCGGGGATTTCGGCGGTATGGGCAGCGACGGTGTCGGCTAGTTGCGCCTCGGCAGGTCGAAAGCCCCACAGGACGCCAACCACGGGCATGCCCGCATTGCGACCTGTCGCCACATCGACGGCGGAGTCGCCGACAAACGCGCAGTCGGCCGGCTCGACGCCGAACTCGCGACACAGCGCCAGCGCCGACGTCGGATCGGGCTTGCGCGGCCACTCAGGCCGATGCCCATAGGCGCCGCGCCAGGCAATGTCGCCGAAAAAGTGTGCCACCAGCGCGGCCGTTGCGGGATGGGGCTTGTTCGACAGGACGCCAAGCGGCACGCCTGCTGCGGCGAGCTCGCGCAGCGCCGCCACGATCCCTGGGTACGGTGCGGTATGCTCAAACATCTGCCTGGGATACAGATCCTTGTACGTCGCTAGCACTGCCTCACTAAACGGCTGCGGTGCCAGCGCGCGCGACAGCAGGCTGACCACGCCTTCACCCACGAAGTCGCGGTAGGCCTCTACCGGCTTTTCGGCAAACCCATGCTGCCGCAGCGCCTGGTTGCAAGCGATGGCGATGTCGGTCATCGAGTCGAGCAGTGTCCCGTCCAGGTCGAAAATCGCGGCCCTGGCCATCGGTCACTTCCACGCGGCTGGCGCCGCCAGGTCGAACACGCGGGCGACAAAGGCCAGGCGATCCGCCCACTCTTCGATCATCTTGCTGGTCGGCTTGCCCGCGCCATGACCGGCCTTGGTCTCAATGCGAATCAGCCCAACGCCCGCCGGACTGGCGGCCTGCAACGCGGCGGCGAACTTGAAGCTGTGTCCTGGCACCACGCGGTCGTCGTGGTCTGCCGTCGTCACCAGCGTCGGTGGGTACGCCACGCCGGGCTTGAGGTTGTGCAGCGGCGAGTATTTGCGCAACCACTTGAAATCTTCTGCGTTGTCTGCGCTGCCGTACTCGGGCACCCACGCCCAGCCGATGGTGAACTTGTGGAAGCGCAACATGTCCATCACGCCCACCGCCGGCAGCGCGGCGCCGAACAGGTCCGGACGCTGCGTCATACACGCGCCGACCAGCAGGCCGCCGTTCGAACCTCCGGCGATGGCGATACGTCCCGGCCGCGACAACTTCTGATCGACCAGCCACTGTGCGGATCCGATGAAGTCGTCAAAAACGTTCTGCTTACTGCCGCGCATGCCGGCCTTGTGCCAACTCTCGCCAAACTCGCCGCCGCCACGCAGCACCGCGACCGCGAGCACTCCGCCCATCTCGACCCAGGTCTGCCAGGCCGGGGAGTAGTTGGGGGTGATGTTGGCGTTGAATCCGCCGTAGGCATATAGAAACACGGGGTTTTCACCGTTCTTCGGCAGGTCGGCGCGGTGAACCAGGAACAGCGGCACTGGGGTGCCGTCGCGGCTCGGCGCCTTGACCTGGCGCACCTGATACTTCGTCGCGTCCAAGCCATGCTTGGCAGCAAACCAGGCAGTGAGCGCGCCGGTGCCGATGTCGAACGCGCTGACCTTGGGGGGCGTCAAAAAGTCCACTGAGCTGATGAACACTTCGTTGGAGCCCTGGCGGCTGCTGACGCTGTTGATGGTCGAGAATGCCGGCGTCGCCAGTTCGCGTACTGCGCCGCTCTTGGGGTCGTAGAGCTTGAGTTCGCCATAGGCATTGCGCAGGTAGTTCAGGATCAGGCCTTCGCCGGCTTGGGTCACGCCTTGCAGCGTGGCCTCCTCCGCCGCGACCGCCTGGGTCCAATCGCCCGGCAGCCCGACGCCTTTGCCCTCGCTTTGCAGCAGCAGTGCCTTGGGGTCGGCGCCGAGTTGCGACACTGGCGTCGGCAGTTTTTGGCCCTTCTTGAGCTTGGCGTAGCTGGTGCGGTCCACGAAGCGGCCGAGTTTGACCTGGACGATGCGGCCCTTGGCAGCGCCGAAATCGGTGCGCAACCACAGGTCATCGCCCGACGCGCCGACAAAATCGAACCGGCCGCCAAAGCCCTCAACCAGCTGCACCCAGTTGCCGCCGGCGATGCGGTCGGCGTCGTTGAGGTCGCGAAACGCCAGGGCATTCTGGCTGCCGGCGCCGTTGCTGATGCTGAGCACCAAAAAGCGCCCGTCTTCGCTGGTCTCGATGCCAAAGCCCCACTCGCCATGGTCCTTGTCCTGCCACACCAGCTCGTCTTTGTCCTGGGCGTCGCCGAGCTTGTGAAAGTGGATTCTGTTGAACTTGTTGCTGCCGGTCAGCGCCTCGCCGGCCTTGGGGGCGTCATAGCGGCCGTACCAGAAGCCAGTGCCGCGCTTGTTCCAAGTCAGGCCGCTGAATTTGACCCATTGGACAACGTCGGGCAGGTCGGTGCCGTCGTCCACTTTGCGGATGCGCACTTCGTTCCAGTCCGAGCCGGCGCTCGCCGTGGCATACGCGACGAGCTTGCCGTCTTTGCTGGGCGACCAGGTGGCGAGCGCCACCGTGCCGTCTGCCGCCAGCGTGTTGGGGTCGATGAGCACCTTGCATTGGCCGTCAGCCTTGGGCGACCAGCACAGCACGGCCTGGTTTTTCAGGCCCTCATTGAAGCGCCAAAAGTAGCGGCCGCCTTGCTCGTAAGGTGTTGATACCTTCGGGTAATTCCAGACTTCGCCCAAGCGCTTGCGCAGGGCAGGCAGGGCTTTGCTGCCGTCGATCCACTGGCGGGTCACCTGGTTTTGGCCGGCAATCCACGCGCGCGTCTCGTCGCCGTCGGTTTCCAGCCACCGGTACGGATCCGCAATCTTCTCACCGTGGTAATCGTCAACTTGGGTCGCTTGACGCGCAATCGGGTAGGCCAGCGCCGGCGGCTTGACTGCCGCTGCAGGCGCCTTGGCCTCGTCTGCAACTTGTTGGCTTCCGCAGCCGACTAGCCACGCAATGGCTGCGAAACGTGAGAAATAGCGAGCGGTTGCGAGCACGGCGGCCTCCTGCAAGGGCGCGGATTGTCCGCGTTTGCGCCGTGGTTGTCGAGTGTTGGCGAGTGCGGGAGTGTGATCGGATCTCGTGGCCCGCTTGCTGAGGCGCGCTCCAGGGGATCTGCCGGCGGCTGAAGCCGCGGCTTGCTGGTTCTAAGCCTTGCCTACGCAAGGCTAGGTAATCACAAGTGAAAGCCAAGACCGGCGCAGGCCGGGCTTCGTATGGTTAGCCTGCGGCTTTAGCCGCCGGGCCTGAGCAAAGTGCCGTGTGTATTCATCGGTTATGCGCGCAACGCGGCGGACGCTGGGGCGCGATCCACACCTTTGTGCGCCGACCGCGCAATGGCAGGCCCGCCGGCCGCTACGCCTGCCGTGGCAGTGTCTCTGACGGCACCGCAGGTTCGCTCATCGATGGCAGCTGCAGCGGCCCCGCCAGACGGCTGCGGGTCCGGCCATACAGCCAGGTGCCGAACAGCGCGCCCGCCAGGACCGGAATCGCGTAGAGCTTGCCCTCGCCCAGGTTGACGAAAATTGGACCCGGGCACATGCCCGTCATGGCCCAGCCGATGCCGAACAGGGCACCTCCGACCAGGTTGCCCGGGTGGCTGGGCTTGCTGGCCAGCACGTGACCGCCGCGCTTGAGCCACCACAAGCCGGGCATGGTCAGCGCCACGGCCACGCCGATGATGCCGTAGAGCTGAAAATCCTGGAGCAAGAACATGCCTTGAACGGTGCCGAAGTCCGCCGCGCCGCTGCGCGACAGGGCGAATCCAAATATCGCCCCCAAAACCAAATACAAGGTTGTCATCCCCACACCGCCCGGTACATCAGGTTGCTGAACACCGTGCCGACAGCCATGAAGGCGAGCGTGCTTTTGATGCTTGATGGCTGCAGGCGCGACATGCCAAAGATGCCGTGGCCGCTGGTGCAGCCGCAGGCCAGCCGCACGCCAAAGCCGGTGCAAGTGCCGCCGATGAAAAGCCAGGTCACCTTGGCTGGCATGGAGAAGTTGGCAAACGAATCCAGCGGTTCGACGCGCCACAGCGCTTGCCACTCGCCGGCCAAGGCGACCGACGCGACGCCGCCCAGGACCAGGCCCGCCAGGAACGGCAGGCGCCAGGCCCGGCCTTCGGCAGCCGTATGCGCGAACACCGGGTTGTCGCTGGCAAGGCTGCACAGGTCTTCGAGGCCGCTGGACAGCCCCAGCGAGCGGCGGCCGATGGCCTGCAGCACCAGGGTCACGCCAGCGATGGTCGCGCCGGCGATGGCCCAGTGCATGGGTTCAAGGTGATGGATTTGCAGCATAGCGCCTCAATCGGCGCGGCTCAGGCCCCGCCACAGCTGTGGTCGCCAGACAGGTTCGGTCGGCGCGGGCCGAACCACCGCTGGGCTAGTGGGCCCCTTCTACCTTGTCCTTATGGTGATTGGCCGGAATGCCAGAAGTAATCGCGGCGACGTGGTGCGTGACGACGTGCTGACCCGGGTAGATCAGGCCGTCGACCACCTCCGCGGCGCCGGCTGCGAAAGCGATTTCGACGGCAGTTGCTTCTTCGTCGTTGTTCTTGACCTCGCCGTCGAGGTAGGTCACGTGCTGGTCGTCGACATCGACGTGCACGCCGTGGATGCCGCGAGCCTCGATGGCCTTGCTGATGTAGGCGGCTTCGCGTTCTTGGTGGGTACTCATGCGATCCTCCCTGGGGCGACGACCGCGCTGGGCGCCGCCCGCTGGCGCTCGACCCTGGCGCGCGCAAGCTGGCCAGGACCTTGGGGCCATGCTGCCCCCGCCTGCCAGGGGTGTCAACGCAAATGGTCCAGTTGGTGGCAATCTCGTGGCGTTGGCCGGTATCCAGGTTTGCCCGGGTCCGCGCACCTGGATTAGGCTACCGCTGCAATTGTGACGGAGTTCGCCATGCCCAAAGCCCCCGCGAAACCGACCGCGGCCATGGCTGCCTTGACCTGGCTGCCAGCGGACGCTGGGTACCAGCTTGCCCTGGACGGGGCAAAGCTGCTGTGCCGCAATGCCAAAGGCAGCGTGCTTGCGAGCGTGCCCAAGGCCGTGCGCGACAGTGATCTGGCGGAACAGTTGCTCGCCACGGCTGAGCGGATGGCCCGGCACCGCGCCGACAGCCTTGCCGCGGCCGAAGGTTGGATGCTGCGTTCGCTGCCGGTGCCCGCTGCGGTGCTGCACGCGGTGTGGCCGGACCCAGACTGGCGCGCAGTGTTGCACGGCGCGGTGGTCGAGGCGCTGGACGATGCAGGGCGCCCGCTTGCTGGCCAAGTCGGCGTCTTGCAGGCTGTCGACATTGAACGGGGCATTGGCGCAGTCAACCTCGACGGCGAAAGCGTCTGGCTCAGGGCCGCGGCGGTGCGGCTGCCACACCCAATCCTGCTGGCCGACCTGGGCGACTGGCGTGCGCTCGCTAGCGAAATCGGCGTTGGGCAAGTGCTGCCGCAGCTGTTGCGCGAGACGTTTGCGAGGCCGCCGCGCCACGACCCCGATGCGGCCAGCGTCGACAGCTATGCGGACGGGTCGTTTGAAGAGCTACGCCACGTGCTCGGCCTGTGCGCCAAGCTCGGCTACCGCGTGCGCGGTGGCAACGCCCAGTGCCGGGTCTGGGAGGGCGGCCGCGTCGTCGAAGCCCGCTACTGGGTCGGCGAGGGTGACCCTGAGTGGGAGACCGAGACCGGCGACCTGTCATGGGTCGACGACTGCGATCGGACCCTGCGCCTTGGCGATGTCGGCCCGGTCGCGTACAGCGAGGGCGTGCGGATGGCGAGCCTGGTCTACGCGCAACGGGTCCAGAAAACCAAAGAAGATTGACGGGAGGCCCCATGACCGCGCTGCTCCAAGCCACCATGGCCCCGGCCACGATCCTGGCGGCGGGCGGCTGTCTGCCCGTCAGCGCTCAACACGCGACGACGGAAAGTGACACCGACACGCTGGTCGCCCGCACATTCCGCCATCCGGCGCTTGGCGACCGCGTGGTCGTGCAACTGGTCCCTAGCTTGCAGCTTGCCGGATTGGACGCGGAACTCGAGACGCTCGGGTTTTCGGCGACGGCGGAGCCCTCTACGGTTGGCGTGGTGCGGCGCCGGGCGCTCGGCTTTCCCGGCTGGGCCCTCGTCCACGACCCCAAGCGCGCGCGCTATGCCTTGGAGATTCTGCGTCAGTTCAAGAAAGCAGCGGCGCGGGCGGCGACCAAGCCGGGCCATGCCCGCGACGAATTCAACGCCATCGCCGAAAGACTGGGCCGCGAAGTCCCGCACTTCTTGCCAAGTTATTGGCAGGAAGCCGCGCGCGCCTTTCTCGCAGCGGGTAGCCCGGCGTTGGCGGCCTCGGCATTCGATAAGGCGCGGCAGGCCGAGGCGCACCACGCCCTCCAAGTCGACGAACGCGAGCGTTCCACAGCCTTTCTCGAGTTCGCGTTGTCGGGCGCCATTGCGGTCAAGTCGCTGGCGGCGTACGCCAAGGACCTGGAGCGCCAGCACGGTGCTGCAGCTGCCTATCCGGTGTACCGCGATTTGTGCGTGCGTGCAGTGCGCGGTGGCGTGCCGCCGTGGGCGGCCATGGCGGCCGACCTGCGCAAGCTGGCCAAAGGCGCTGGCATCGCTGCCGATCTGGCCGATCGGGAGCTGGTGCGGGCGCTGGTTGGGGCGTCGAGTCTGGGGCGGGCGCCGGCTGAGTTCTGGAAGGCGACACGCAAGGGCTGGGTGGCAGAGGGCAGGGCAGATCACGGCGTGCGCGATGCATTGCTGGCGGCCTGGCCGCAGTGGCTCGACGACGACAACGAGTTCTTGGCGCTGTGGCTGGCGATGCTCGCCGACAGCGGTTGCCTGGAGCAGATGGCCGCCAGCAAGGCGCGGGCGCAGGAGCCGCTCGGCGGGCCTGCCGGCTGGCTGTCGCGCTTGCTGCAAAAGTGCGACGACCCGCCGACAGCGGTTTTTGGCTGACTGCGCAAGCTGGCGCCACGTCTGCGCGCGGACGGCGTGCCGCTGCGCTTTGAGGACGAGGAGTCATACCACACCGATTACCCGGTCGACCTGCTGGACTTGTGCCTGGAACTGGGCGTGCCGGTAGCCGACCCCAGCGACGATGGGTCGCTGGACCTGCGCACCTGGGCGACGGCCGTGGCCAAGGATGGCGAGGCGCGGCCGCGCAATCCCGCTTACGTCGTCGCCGATCTGCGCTTTGGACCGTTGGTGGCCGCAGCAGTGGCCCGCGCGTTCGATGACGACGACTTCGTCAAGGTGGCGCCGGCTATGGTAGCCCTGACCGAGGCCCGTCGCGCGTATTTGCTGGAAAAGACCCGCGAGGTGGCCCAAGGTTTTCATCCGACCATCGCTGCTGCGGTCGAGTCGCTGCAAGAGGAGGTGCCTGAGGCGACGCTGCGCGAGTTTCCCGAGGCGATGGCCCGACTGCGAGCGGTAGACTTGGCGCCGCGGCTGGCAGCGCAGTTGCGCGCAGGGGTGTTCGACGAGTGGGCATGGCCGGCCTGGGATGCAGCACTCGTTGAGCTCGGCGGTGACGACCCCGACGACGTTTGGCGCAGCGGTGTGTGGCCCTATTTGGTGCTGCACGACACCAGGCAGGCGATCGTGCTGGGGCCGCAAGGCGAGCATTTCCGCCATGTTTTTCGCTTGCCGGCCAAAGCGCGTTTGCGCCGCACGCTGTTCGCCGACGGCCAGCTGCTGGTGGTGTTCCGCGACAAAGGACACGACACCAAGGCGTACTGGAGCGGCAAGCCCGCGGACACCTTTGATTTCTCGGACGAGTACGAGCTGCCGCGCGGCGAGGGCGCCGGCGTGCTGTTGGCCGACGGCAGTCTGTCTCTCGGCGGTCGAGCCGTACGGGTGGGCGACACCAAGGTCGAAAGCGATTTTCCGGTGTTTGGCGACCAGGCCGGTGTTTGGTTGTCGCTTGACGACCAAGACGACGAGGACGACGACGGCAACCCCAAGCCGCCCGATGGACTGCCGCGGCTGCAAGAACTGAATCCCGCGACGGGCGAACGCCGTCGACGCTCGTGGCCCGCGGTGATGGCGCCGCTTGCGCAGGCGGGTTGGGAGTTGCGCGTCGACGCCTCGTGTCTGCTGCCGGCGCCGCCTGGCCTGTCGCACAGTCCGCTCGGCTTGCGCGACGGTTTGGTCGGTTGCACAGTGCGTCGGGCGACAGATCTCGGCGCCACCGGCGACCGCGAGCGCTACCACCTGCGCCGCATCGACGGCATTGAGTGGATGGGCGACGTCGAAGAAGCGCCGGTCGGCCTGCTGGCGGTGCACGGCACCGAGCTTTGGCACTACGTGGTCGAAAACGGCCCCACCGGCAATCTGCACCTGGCAGCCACGGGCGAGTTGCTCGAAAACCTCGATGACGACGCGCCGTTGCCCGGCGTGTGGACGCGGATTCCGCCGCGGGCTTGCTGGCACTATCTGGCCGCGCGCGACGCGGTCGGCAGTCGGCGGCTGAGACAACTCGACGACGACACTGCGCGCCACTGGCTGGACCTGGCTGGAATCGCACTGACCGCGACTGGGGGTAAGGCCGCCGAGCCGGGCGCAGAACTAGCGACCGCTGTCGGGGCTTTTCTCGGCACGGCCGGTTCGTTGGCGATGGGCGTCGCCCACTGGGCGCTGCGCTATGCAAGGCTCGCGGCGGCGTTGCGCAAGGTGACCGACGGGGCCCAGGCAGAGCAGGGCGACGACACACTGGTCTTGCTGACTCCTCGGGTGGACGACGACGGCGCGTTGGCGGCGTTTGGCAAAGTGGCCCACGATAGCCGCTACGCCAGCGAGGACCTGACCCAGCAGATCGGCGCGGTGGTGCGGTTGCTAGAGGGGCCCAATGACCAGCCGCCCAAGGCCTGCGCGCAGTCGGATCTCGCCTGGTTTGGCTGGCTGGGCCACCTGCGGGCGCTGGCGTTTCGTCTGACCGGCGTGTACGGCGACGACGAGGCGCGCGGCCCCGGCGTGCGGGTTTTCGAGGCGCTGCTGCAGACGCCGCTGGTCGACGACCTGCAACTGCGCATCTGCAACCTGCGGGTCAAGGATCCCAAGCTGCCGTGGCTGCTGCGCGACGAAGACGACGACGACGACGACGACGACGAAC
>SXRM01000095.1 GCA_005792545.1 Pseudomonadota bacterium
CGCCGCTGGTGCACGCGTTGCCGTCGTTGCACGGCGCCGTATTGGCCGGGTGGCTGCACAGGTTTGAGGCGCACACGTCGTCGGTACAGGCGTTGGTGTCGGCACACTGGCTGTTGGCCGTGCAGCAGCCGGGCATCGGCGGCGTCGACCGTGTTGACCAGCGGTTCGAAGGCGACGCTGGCGATGCGCAGAGCGCCGGCGTGGCTGCCGCTGGCGGTGTTGCGCAGTACGAGCGTCCACTTGCTGGCGGTCTGCAGCGACGTCGCGGCGGTCGCAGCGAGCGTTTGCCACGGCTGCAAGGGCGTCGGCGAGCCGAGCTGGCCGACCTGCAGCTGGCCGGCGCAGGGGCCAGCCGCGGCGCTGGCGCAGGGGGCTTGCCACTCTGCAGCAGTCGCCGTCGACTTGGGTTGGCGGGGCGTTGCGCCGGTGTCCGCTGGCGGCGGCGTTGCGGCGGTGCAGGCGGCAGTGGTGCACAGCGCAACTAGGGCGACACGGTGGTGTGCGCAGCGGGATGCCATGGCAAACCTCGCTGCGGTGCGTGGTTGCACCGCATGGCTTGACTGTGGGCGCGGCGGGGCGGGGTATCAAGGGCAAAAGTGCGCTTCGTTTTCGCAACCGACGACGGACAGACGGGGCAATCTACCGTCGCTGGCGATCGTCCGTCTGCGCATCGCCCATGCCGAGCGACGCCCGTCGCCACGTCCGCCCGCTCAACTCCGCCCCGCCATACCATCACCCAACGCCGCTCGCACCGGGCCCGGCCGGCCAAGCTCGAAGCTGAGCAGATCCGCCAGCTGCTCGAACTCAAACCGAAAGCCAAGCTCCTGCAAGCGCCGCGGCCCAACCCGCTGCCCGGCCAGCAGCACCTCGCGGCCCATGTCGCCAAAAAGCGCGCGAATGACCGGCGCGGGCATTGGCAGCAGCGCCGGCCGCCGCAGCACCGCGCCCAGCGTCGCAGCAAAGGCCCGCTGGGTCAGCAGCTGCGGCGCCACCAGGTTGACCGGCCCGTCCAAGCGGTCGTCGTGCAACGCCAGTTCCAACGCCGCCAGCACGTCGTCGAGCGCCACCCACGGAAAACCTTGCGTCCCCGCGCCGATCGGCCCTCCTGCGCCCAGCCTGAACGGCGGCAGCAGCTTGGCCAAAGCACCACCACCGGCGGTCAGCACGACGCCGATGCGCGGATGGACCACGCGCACGCCTGCCGTCCGCGCGGGCTCGGCCGCTTGCTCCCAGGCCCGGCACACCTCGGCAAGGAAGCCGGTGCCTTTGGGGCTGGTTTCATCGACTTCAGCGTCGCCGGTATCGCCATACAGACCCACCGCCGACGCAGAAACGAACACGCTGGGGCGACGCGGCAGGCGGCAAATCGCGTTGGCCAGCGTCGCCGTTCCTTGGACGCGGCTGCGCAGCACGGCTTCGCGGCGGGCGGCAGTCCAGCGCGCACCGACGTTCTCGCCCGCGAGGTGCACGATGGCATCCACTCCCTCAAGAGCGGTCAGATCCACCGTTCCAGCATCCGGATTCCACTGGATCTCCTCAGGGCCCGCGCCAACGCGGCGCACCAAGCGCTGCACGGTATGTCCGGCTGTCTCAAGGTATGCGGTCAGCGCCGTGCCGACCAGCCCCGACGCGCCGGAAATGGCGACGCGCAGTCGCTTTTGCGCCGCGAATGCCGCATGCCGATCCAAATCGACGCGGGTGCGGCGGTGTCGAAAGGCAAATGTGCGCTTCAACAGCGCTTCGACGTGGCCGCCAGCAAGCCACCGACCCAACCCTCCGCCGGGCAGCTGCCACTCGATGGAGTCGGTCAGCTGGCAGCCCGGCACGTCAGCGGGCTCGGCAATGAACAAGTGGGAGTGGCGCCACTGTGCAAACGGCCCTTGGACTTGCTCGTCGACAAACTGGCGTGCCGGTATGGCGTCGCGGTGCTGGGCGACCCAACGCACCGAGCCCAGACCCATCGCCAAGTCCATGACCACGCGCCGGTTCGCAAACTCGCCGCTCTGCTGCAGCACCTTGACCGCCTGCCACGGCGGGGTCAGGCGCGCAAAGGCACCGGGCCGGCTGTGAAAGTCGTAGACGGCCTGGGCCGAGTGATTGAGCGCGAGAGTTTTTGAAAATATTGGCATGTTTACCGAGGCGCTTGGGCGCGCAGTGGGCACGGCGCGCCCCGAGTCCAATTTCTCATCGCCTTGGCCGACGAAGCCAAAGCCGACTAATGCCCTATTGCGATCCGTCTTTGGCGAGGGCAAGCAGCGCTTGTCTCTCCGCCTGCGTGGAAAATCAGCTTAACCAGTAACTGCTTGTGCGGCCCTCGCGACCCGCCCCGCGCCGTGGCCGCGAATCGGGGTGTAGCGTGCCCGGCACCACAAAGCGCTCCAGACTGGCACGGGCTACCGCCAACAACGACGGGTCGGCCGCCAGCTTGTCGGCAATGGCGCCGTGCAGCGCGAGGCTTTGCAGATCGCGGAATTCGCTGGATTCAGAGGCAGTCATGGTCGGCGCGCTCGGTGACGCATTGCCAATTTGCAGACTTGGCGGCGCGCGGTCAAGGGCGGCGCCTGGCAGCCGTATCTCCGCACACTCACCCCACCGCCACCGCCCCGGGCCCGACCGGCTCCGTTGGCTCACTCGCCGCCGCCGTCTGCACTTGCCGCACCAGCAGCAAGCACACCACGCCGCCAAACAGCATCACGATGGCGCCGAGCCACAAGAAGAACACAAACGGAAACACCACTGCGAGCAGACTCACGTGGCGCTGGCCCTGCGCCGGCCGCATCGCCAAGTACAAGTCGTGAAAAATCGCCGACTCAATCGCCACTTCGGTCGTTGGCGATTGGTGCTTTTGGTAGTTGCGCACCTCAGGCACCAACTCGCGACCGGTGCCGGCCATGACCACGTCGAGCTGCACCTTGCCGGCGGCGACCTTGGCCAGCGGGTTGACCGCGAGGTAGTACACGCCCGCCAGCGGCCCTTGGCTGAGCCATTCGCGCAGTGCGGTGCAGTCTGCGGCGGCGGTGCAACGCAGGTCGAACTCGGCCTGGCCGGGCGTGCTCAACACCTTGATCTTGAACGGCGCGCGCTGCTTGATCCAGTCCTTGAGCTCGGCGACCGTGCGCATGATCGCTTGCGGCGACACCTGTGCGATTTGCATGAGCTTGGGCGGCGGATAGGTGATGCAAACACGGCCCGCCCCGCATCGCCCGTCGCCAAAAGCACCCACCGAGCCCCCCGCCGCGCCGGACCCTCCGCCAACAGCGCAATCGTGACTCTGCGCCGCAGTTTTCGCGCTGTCAACCACCGAATTTTCGGGCCGCGAACAGACCCGCCCCGCCCAGCGCCAGCAAGCGCCTCTGCGCCGCCAGCCCCGAGCACCCCGACCACCAAGTCCAGACCGTTATCGTGCACCGGGCCGTGCTTCCGTGCCCTACGCTGCCCAATCCAGCTCGACCGGGTCATCCACGCCGTCGAACTTGTCGCTCGGCGCCTCTTCGACCTCGTCGTCAAATGTCCCCGGTGGCCCACGAATGGCGATCACGTCGTCGCCATCGCGGTCGCCGGCCTCGCGCCACTGACCAACATGTCGCAGGATCTTCTCCACCTGGGACGGACTGCGGATGGCCGCGACCATCTTGCGACGGCCACCGCAATGTGGACATTTCAGCAGATCCCATCCAAAGCACGTTGTAACGCCTGCGCCCACGTGAGCTTTGTCGAGGCCGCCTTGGCCGCTGCCTCGTCAACTTCGCCGCTTGGCACTGGCATCGGACTTGTGCATGGAGGCCCGGCCGACGCAGCGGTCGTGTCAGCTCCTTCGACTGCGCTGTCAGCGCCATCGTTAGCGGCCGGCTTTGCGAGCGCCGGTTGCGGCTCCGCGTGCGCGCCGTCCGCGGTTGGTGCGGTGGCGTCTGCTCCGTCACCGGGCCCTGCTGCGAGTTGGGATTGGTCATGTTGAGCAGCGAAAAGGCCTGCGGGTTGTCGATCTTCATCCGGCCGCCGCCCTGCAGCATCATCTCGCACAGCACTTTTGGCTGGCGGTGTCGCAACTGTCAGCCGTGCAGGTGTTGGCGTCGTCGCACAGGCTGGGCGCGCCGGAGCCGCACACGCCCGACGAATTGCACACTTCGCTGACGGTGCAGTAGTTGCCGTCGTCGCAAGTGGTGCCGCTCGTGGCGTTGGTGCCGGTGCACTTGCTGGCCACGCATTTGTCGTTGAGGGTGCACTTGTTGCCGTCGGCAAAGGGCTCCCACTTCCCGCGGAGCGGGTGAGCCGTAACTCCATGTCACGGCGAAAGTGGGAACTCGGCGCGAGGGCCGGCGCGGCGGGCGTCTCCGTCGGCAGGCCCAGGTGCGCGAGGATGTTCTTGATCACGGCGGCCTGGTCGGTCCTCGCGATGAGCCACCGTCGGCTTCTGCCAAACACGTTACAGCAATGCGCCTACTTCGCCGACTCGAGCCACTTGATGCACGGCAGCAGCTGGGCAGCGCGGTTCGGCGACAGGGGGCGCCGCCCGACGACGTGGACCGGCCGCCGAACCGTCGGGTCACGGCCGCCTCGGCGTGGGTCGCGCTGGGAGGCGGAAGTGCCCGTCTCGGCGGTCGCGACCAGAGGCAGCGACGCTACGCGCTCGTGTCCCTGCTGCGCGTTTCGTTGGGGTAGTCCGGGGTTGCGCGTGAGTCGTCCGCTGCGCAGGTCCCGCAACCGCTAGGGAGAGGGCGAAACTGGCGATGTCGGCGGCGATCTTTGGCTGCCAGGGCCGGCGTGGAAGGTCCCGATTCTGGCGCGAACGTGCTGGTCTGGGCTGTCGCGCGGGTGATACCATCGACATGGCTCGGACTCGAGGTTAGTCTCGCGCGGGCGGACCGGCGCAGGACCGCATTGCGCGCAACCGGGGCGCCGTGAACACCCTGGTCAGCGCTTTGGGGAGGGCCGGCATGGTGGCGACAATGTTCATGGAATCAGGAGTTGCTGGGGAGGTGCGTGGTGCGCTCGTGACCGAGGTGCTGCGACCCACTGTCCAGCCGGGCGCCGCTGTCGTGCCCCACAACCCAGGCGCGCAGCGGTCAATAGTGATGAACGCAGTACGTCGGTTTACGAATCCTTGCCATGGCTTGGTGTTGACGTTCTGCGTGGTCTTGCTGGCGGGCTGTCTGGACACCTCGACGCCCCAAGCGCCATTTTTCTTGCCAGATGCCGCGTCGGTGTCGGACGTGGGGAGCGCCGACGCGACGGCCAACAAGGACGTTGCTCAGGGAGGTGGCCCCGGGCCCGACGTGGGCAACGTCGACGCGACGGCAGCGCCGGATGCCGCGCCCAAGGGGGCCGACGCCGCACAGGCCACCGGCGACACGGGCGATGACACAGCGGGGCCCGCGGATGCCGGCAAGCCGATGGATGCAGGCGAGTCGGCCGATGCGGGCGCCCCCTGGGACGCGAGCAGTCCTCAGGATGTGGGCGCCGTGATCGACGCGGGGTCTTCGGACGCGGGTGCCGCCGACGCGGGTGCCGCCGACGCGGGCCTTGCCGACGTGACGGCAGCGCCGGATGCCGCGCCCAAGGGGGCCGACGCGGCACAGGCCACCGGCGACACGGGCGATGACACAGCGGGGCCCGCGGATGCCGGCAAGCCGATGGATGCAGGCGAGTCGGCCGATGCGGGCGCCCCCTGGGACGCGAGCAGTCCTCAGGATGCGGGCGCCGTGATCGACGCGGGGTCTTCGGACGCGGGTGCCGCCGACGCGGGTGCCGCCGACGCGGGCCTCGCCGACGCGGGCCCAACCGACGCTGCCAAGGCCGATACGGCCAGCAAGCCCGACGCCACAGCGGCCGATGTGGCGCCCTTCGCTCCTGGCCCATGCAAGAAGGAGGGCGGCGAGTCGTGCGGCAAGCCCTTGG
The DNA here is from genome assembly GCA_005792545.1 of Pseudomonadota bacterium. Lineage (GTDB taxonomy): Bacteria > Myxococcota_A > UBA9042 > UBA9042 > UBA9042 > SXRM01. The sequence continues at coordinate 5,896 of SXRM01000095.1, forward strand.
GCGGCGACGCCGACGACCTCTACGTGTGCAAGAACAGCAACTGGAAGCTGCTGGCGACGTGCCAGAAAGGCTGTCAGGGCATGCCCGATGGCGTGCCCGACCGCTGCGTAGAGGATCTTGAAGTGCCCGGCTCCCTGGTGAACCTGCTCGACGTCAAGCCCTATGTGGAGCAGTCGTGCTCGTCCACGACCCACCCCGACTGGCCTTTCGCGGCCAAGAAGTGCACCTACACCAGCGGCGGCATCACGGCTACCGTCATCACCGCCACGCCCTCGGCCGAGAAGGTGGCGGCGTGGATCGTCGATTCGGCGGCGTTCATCCCCGCCCTGTGGTCGCTGCGTTACCTCGACCCACCGTCGTACAAGGAGGGCCTGAAGATGATCGGCACGGCGGTGCTCGGTCAGTCGTCGCGCATCTTCCCGATCGAGGGCGTCATCCTGGAGAACATGAGCGGCAACGGCTGGGAGAAGTACCCATTCGTGCACGGCGTCAGCGACGGCTGCTCCTCGGGCTGCTACTGCCGCATCAACTCGCTGCACCGCTCCGAGTGGTGCGACTACCAGGGCTGGCTAGGCAAGCAGACCGAGGCCGACTGCTTGAAGAAGGTCGGCACCTCCGGGCTCACCAAGGGCTGGGGCGACCAGTGCCTCAGCAACCACGTCGCGGCGTGGGATGACAAGCTGAACCACCACTTCCGTGCCAAGGCCAGAACAGTGCACAAGTACGTAGTGCTCGAGTGTGCCACCGCGGTGTCGTGCAGTCCCAGCAAGGTGCTGGCGCGGATGGAGAAGGCGCTGTAGCTGCTGCCCGTGGCGCCACCGATCCGCCGCTTCCGGCGCTCTGAATGGGTGTCGGCTCAGGGCCCGCAAATCCCGACTTTGCAAACCAACTGGCTGCCGCACGGCGAGCCGTCGGGCAGGTTGGCGCGGTAGCAGCCGACTTTGGCGGCTGAGCAGAGGTCCGCGGTGCACGGGTTGGTGTCCAGGCAGGCGGTGGCGGTCAGGCCGGCGCAGGTGCCGGAAGTGGCGCAGGTGGTGTTGCCGTGGGCGTCGGTGCGCACCATCCAGGCAGCGAAATCGCCGCTCGACGTGGTCGTTCCAAATGCGATGGGCCCGGTACCCTCGATCGCAGCGGCATAGAAGTTGTCCACGTTGTTGCCTCCAAAGGTTTGACTCCAGAGGGTATTTCCAAGGCCATCGATGCGCAGCAGCCATCCGTCGCCGTATCCTTTGGGGCCCGGGCCGGAGGTCGCACCCGCCAGAACGAAGCCGCCGCCGAAGCTGGCCACTGCGCTGAATGAGTCAGCGACGGCGGCTGTGCCGATGAAATTCTGCCACAGAACGACACCGCTGAGGTCCGTGCGCACGACCCAGCCGTTGGATCCCCAGAATTCTTGGCGGCCTCGCCTGAACCGACGAGCAGCAACCCGTCGTCCAGCGCAAGCAGTGGCCGGAACATGTTGTCCCCGGCCGTGCCGAGCGTTTTTGACCAAGCGACTGTCCGGTCCGGCTTGAGCGCGGCTATCAGGCCGGTCTGTCCCCCGAGTGAAAGGCTCCGGTAGCCTGCAAGGACTGCACCTCCCTTCCTTGGTCACGCCGACAGCGCGGAACTCGTCGCTGGGAACCTAGCTGACGGTCACCTCTTGGGGAACCGTCCCGTTCAGGTCAGTCCTGGACAACCAAACAGAGAACGGTCCGTTCTTGCTCGCTTCGTTCTTGCCAAGCACCAGCAATCCACTGGACGTTACAGCCAGGGCCTTGGCCCAGCGCCGGCACAACGAGGTCGCGGTCCTTTGCTCCAGGTGCCCAAATCCCATGATAGTGTGTGTTTGCGCGTTTCGGCAGAGGTATTTGCGCCATGATACGAAGTGCCAGATCCCGGCGCGTCATAACCACGGCGTTCTTGTCACCCTTCCATTCGTTCTTCAGCCAGTAACGACTGCTGCCGCGCCCGACCCATTGCCGCGCCATGTATTCGCGGCGGTCGGGCTTGCCGGTCGCCAACGGCCTCGTCCTGCACTGCCGCGCCCGGCCTTTTGGCGCTCCAAGTATTCGCGCCGTCCGGGCTTGCCGGTCGCGCGCGCACTCGTGGACGCAGGTCGCCGCATGGTTGTTGAAACCCTGCGACTCCAAGCACAGCCGCCGCACCCGCCGCGGCGTTGCCGGCGCCAGACCTTTGCCCGGCGGAGCCTTGAGCGCCTCGAGCTCGTCCTTGCCAAACAGCGACTGGCGCAGGATCGCCAAGGGGGGTCCCCACGGTGAGCGCAGCGAGCGAGCCGTGACTCAATGTCACGGCGAGAGTGGGGCGATGGGTCGCTCGCCTGCAACGGGTCGTCGTCGTTGCTGGCCGCCTTTTCGCGTTTCTCGAAGAGGCGGTCCACCTGAAGCGTGACCCGTTTGGCCACGTCGAGCAGGAGCGCCTCCAGTTGCTCTTCGCGCGGCGGCGGTGCGGTGACGAAGTGCATCTCGTCGGCCTCGCCGTGTTCAGCCCGAGCCCATGCTCCGTCTGCCGAAAGTATTTGCCAATGCGGGAAAACTCGGAGCGAACCACTCCAGCGCTGCAGCACCGACACCGCGCCAAACTGCGGCTTGACCGCGCCCTGCGCCTCAGCCTGTTAGACGTAATGCTTCTGCAACGCCCGCATGATGGCGCTCAGCACCTTGCCGCGTAGGTCGGCGTTCCAGGCCAACAGGTAGCGCAAGTTTGCCGGTACGGTCACCACGAAGTGCCGAACCGGGACCTCGCCAATCACGCTGTCGCACAGATGGGCGGCGAGTTCGGTCATACGTTTTCCATCGCATGCCGAGCAGATGCCCCGCGCTTTGCAGCTGAACGCCACCAGTTGGTCGGTCTTGCACGTCTTGCAGTAGAGCCGGCAGAAGCCCTTCGAAATTACACCACAATCCAAGAATGCATTGACCGCCTTGGTGATGAACTTGGGCAGCCCGCTGCCGTCATTGGCCTCGCGCAGTTCGCGCTGCAACCGCGGCCATTGCTCGACGAACACCTGCCGCACCAGGCTGTCCTCGGGCGAGCGGC
>SXRM01000096.1 GCA_005792545.1 Pseudomonadota bacterium
CACGGGCCCGCCCGGGCCGCCGCCGGCAATCCCGCCGCCGCCGCCAGGCCACGCACCAGTGGCCCACGCGCATCCCCATGCGCCGAGCGGCGCCATCCCACCGCCGCCCAGCGGTCCTGCGCCCAATATGATGGGGCTGCGCGGTGCCACGCTGCGGCGTCCGCTGGGACCTCCGCCCCCGCCGCCGCCGCACCACGACGACAAGCAGTAAGCAGCCTGTCTACTATTACTCGATCGCTGTGGATACACGGGAGCGGCGAGTCGGCTTGCAAAGACGCGAGCTTGCGACCCACCCAGCCAGCAAACGGGCACCGAAAAGAACGAGTAGTTCTTGGCGGGGCCCTAACAGCTCAGGCCAGCGCCACCACCGCCGACACCGCCTTGCGGATGCCTTCAAACACCTCGTGTAAGGGCGCGTCGTCGTACATGTAGGCCGGCGTCGTCACCACCTTGTGCGCGCGGTCCACCAACGCTTGGTCAGGCCGCGTCACTGTGTGGCGGTGTCCCAGTGCCACCAAGGCGTCTGCCGCGCCGCCCTCAGCGCCGACCGTCAAGTCAAAGCCCCGGCCCTTGAACGCCAGCGCCACCAGGGCCGGCGCGATGCACACTGCGCCAATCGGCTTGTCCTGGTCGCGAAAGGCGGCAAGCGCGGCCTGCAGATCCGCACGCACGCTGCCATTGGCGCCGTTACTCGCGAAATCACACATGTTTTTTGCCGCGCCGAACCCGCCAGGCAGGACCACGGCATCGAAGTCGTCGGCCTTGAGCTGGTCGAGCGACTTGACCTGACCGCGGGCGATGCGGGCGGCCTCGACCAGCATGTTGCGTTTTTCTTTGGTAGCCACCTTGCCGGTCAGGCAGTTGACCACGTCGGTCTGCGCCGCGTCGGGCGCAAAGCACTGCACTTGCGCACCTTGCATGCTCAGGGCCCACAGCACGGCGACGGACTCGCGAATCTCGCTGCCGTCTTTGTAGCCGCTGCCGCACAGCACCACGGCGACGCGTTTGGGGGTCGTTGCTTGGGTTGTCATGGGTACCTCTGCCGCCCTAGCGATGGGCGGGGCGGCCAGTGTAGCGCGGTTGCCGCGGCCAGGCATCCCTGGCTCCTGCCGACCGCATGAATCCAAGCACACCGCGTCCGCACGTTGACACCTCAACCTGCCCCGCCCAGCATGCGCCCGGCGGCGCCGCCACGTCGCCCGGAGGTGGCCATGCGTGCACCACAATTGCGCAACCGGCGACCTGCCTACCCTGCGTTCGCAAGGCTTGCGTTCTCGCTTGTCCTGACGGCATGCGCCGACGGCAAACCGGCCGGTCGCGATCCGGGGCTACCTGACGGTGCGGCCCCCGACGTCGTCGCCAAGGCGGACACCACGGCAGACCTGGTTGCGACGGACTCCGCCCCGATCATCGACGCCGCGGCTGCTCCTGAGGTGGCCGTCGACGCGCCACCCACCGACAGCGGACCTGCCAATACGCCGCCTGAGTGGCAACCGCTGGCCAGTCTCGCCCTGGACCAGGGCACGACGGCGCAACTGGACCTCAATCCTGCGCTTTTCGACGTGCAAGACGATGACGCAGCCGTGACGGTGACGTGGAGCGCCCAGCACGTCGGCCTGCAGGACAAGGACAAGAGCCACCAGTTGTTCGTCGCTGCGCCGACGACCTGGTCCGGCTCCGAGACCGTGACCTTGGTTGCGACAGACAGCGGCGGTCTCACCGCCAAGGCGACGCTGGCGATTACGGTCAACCCGGTCGACGCACCGCCGCTCAAGCCTAACTCGGCGTGTGCGCCGCTCGTGTTTGCCATTGACGCCGGCAAGTCGGCCAAAAGCGTGCTGTTGAGCGGGACCTTCAACAACTGGGGCAATACCGCTGGCAACGCCGACCCAATGCTCGACGGCGACGGCGACGGCACCTGGACCACCGACAAGAAGCTGGCCGCCGGCGTGTACCAGTACAAATTCGTCGTCGACGGCAAGTGGATGGCCGACAAGACCAATCCCAACCAGGTGCCCGACGGCTTTGGCGGCAGCAACAGTGTCATCGAGGTGGCGCCATGCACGCCCTGAAACTCGCGGTCCTGGCCTGCGCGGTCTTTGCGTGTAGCGATCCCCAAAGCGGCCAAGCAGTTGCCGCGGCCGACGCCACGACCGAGGTCGATGCCTTCGGTGCGACGCCGCTTGACGCCAAAGCGCCGGACAGCCTCGCAACGGGCGACGCAGCAACCGACGCGGCGCTGGATCTGGGTCAAGCCGACGCGGAGCAAGACACTGCCGTCGACGACGCCACAGCTACTCAGTCCGACGCCAAGGGCGGCTTCAACTACGCCTGCAAGCCCCTGTCGGTCGAGGCGTGCGTCACCGCCTGCGGGTCGGCCGGCAAGCGCACCTGCCTAAAAGACTGGGGACCGTGCGTGCCGCCGCTCGAGTGGTGCGGCAACTGCGCAGACGACGACTGCAATGGCCTGGTCAATGAGGGCTGCCCCGCCAATCCCAAGTGCGCACCGCCCGGCAAGACCTGCCCCACCGCGCTCATCACTATCGCCGAAGGCGGCAAGGTGGGGACGGGGACCGTGCTGCACCTGTCGGCTGACGGCTCGTTCGCGCCCGACGGCAAGAAGGTGGAGAAGTGGGCCTGGACCGTCGCGGCGCCGGCAGGTTCGACCGCTAAGCTGCAGCCCGACAGCAGCGCCAAAGCGCCGACGCTGACCGTAGACGTCGCCGGCACCTGGCAGTTGACCCTGCTAGTCTGGGATGACAAAGGCGTGCAGAGTTGCGCCACGGCGATTGCCACGGTGCAGGTGGAGCCCTTTCCGCCGGTCGTCGCCGGCAACGGCTGCGCCGATGGCAACCGCGAAGGCTTCTTGGATACAGCGCAGTGGCCGCAAATCGCCGCGTGTTCTGGCGCCTGGGACCAGCCCGGCCTCACCCCCGACAGCGTCAAGCCAACTTGCGGCAATCAGGGCGGCGACGACGGCGCCAAGGCGGACGGCAAGGGGTGCAGCTCCGCCGACTTGTGCGCGACCGGCTGGCACGTCTGCAAAGGCTGGCAAGAGGTCGCCCAGAAATCGCCGACTGGCTGCGCCGGAGCGACGCCTGGCGACGCCAAGCCCAAGTCGCTGCTGTTCGCCATCCGCCAGCCGAGCGCCAATGGCAGCGTGTGCGGTGCCTGGGGCGACGGCTTCAACGACGTGTTCGGCTGCGGCAACCTCGGCACTGCGCTCGGACCGGACAAGAACTGCGGGCCGCTGGACCGCGTCATCGCCAGCACCAAGGCCAATTCGTGCGGCTTCAACGAGGCCGAGCCCAACCTGGGGCCATGGCAGTGCCTGGGCAGCGGCAAAAGCGACTTGAACGAAGGTGCCAACGTCACCAAGATGGCCTGCCAGGGTCAGTCGTGCAGCTATGACGGCGTCGCGTTGGGGCCGAGCGACAAGGGTGGGGTGCTTTGTTGTGCGGGGCTGTGATTCCGACAGTCCAAGGGTCCGCTACTGCCGTCGCGCAGGTGCCCAGCCGCTCAGATCTGCGAATACCTTCCACCCTCGCCTAAATACGCGTCGAACTGCATCGCCACCGCCCGGACCAGCAGCTTGCCCAACTCGGTCAGGTACAACGTCTCGCCTTGCCAGAAGAACAGGCCGTCCTGGCGCGCCGGCTCCAGCTTTTGCAGCGACTCGGCGAGCGCAACGCGCCACTGCACACCATGCACCATCGCCACCTGCGCGAAGTCGACCTTGCCCTGGCACATCATGCGGCTGATGACGTCGGCCCTCAGCTTGTCGTCGTCGGACAGCGCATGCGCGTGCGAAACCGGTAGCCGGCCGGCGTCGAGCATGGCCCGCCAGCTTTTGAGCTTCTTTTCGTTTTGCACGAAACGACCGCCAACTAGCCCAATCGACGACAGGCCGACCCCGACGAGTTCCGTGCCGCCGCGCGTGGTATAGCCCATGAAATTGCGCTGCAGTGTGCCGTTGGCGCGCGCCACGGTCAGCGCATCGGTGGGCTTGGCAAAGTGGTCCAGGCCGATGTCGGCGTAGCCGGCCGTCCCAAACCGCCGTAGCGCCTGATGGAACAGCGCAAACCGCAGGTCCTTGTCCGGAATGATCGCCTGGTCGATGCGCGTCTGGCTTGGCTTGAGCCACGGCACGTGCGCGTAGCCGTAGAGCGCCACGCGGTCGGGACCCAGACCCACGACCGCGTCGAGCGTCTCGCCGAACGACCGCTCATTTTGCACGGGCAGGCCGTAGATGAGGTCCATGTTCAGGCTGTCAAAGCCCTTGCTGCGCGCGAGCGCGACGAAGTCTGCCGTCAGTTCGAGCGACTGCTTGCGGTGGATCGCGACCTGCACGCCCTTGTCGAAATCCTGCACACCCATCGACAGCCGGTTGAAACCCAGGTCACGCAAGGTGTCGAGGTGGGCCTCGGTGGTGATGCGCGGGTCGACCTCGAGCGCGATTTCGGCGTCGGCGTCGAGCGCAAAGGTGTTGCGCAGCATCGCCATCAGCCGGCGCATCTGCGCGGGCGTCAAGTAGCTCGGCGAGCCGCCGCCCCAGTGCAGCTGCACGGTCTTGGCGGTCGGCAGGTGCGGGCGCAGCAGATCCAGTTCTTTGTGCAGGCCATCCAGGTACGGGTCCTGCAAGTCGGTCCGCGGCGTAATCAGCACATTGCAGGCGCAAAACCAGCACTGACTCGGGCAGAACGGCAAGTGCACGTACACCGACAGCTCTGGCGGCGCCGGCCGCGCGCACAATTCGGCGAGGCCCTCGCGCAAGTGCGCGTCCGAGGTCTGCTCGGTCCACACATTGGCCGGCGGGTACGACGTGTAGCGCGGGCCGCGGCCAGCGTGCCGCCGCAAGATGTCGAGTTGTCCTTGGGTCAGCCCGTCCGGCTGCGCCTCGCTGCCGAAGGTGCTGGTCGCGCTGCTGTGCGCCGATTCCATGATGTCCGCCCCTGCGGCCCCCGCCGCCAAGCCAAGTGTACGTGCAAAATCGTCGCACGGACGGTGGGTTTGTCGCGGGGTTGTCATGCGCGGTCCGGGCAGTTTCGCACCGCCTGCGGTTGACGCTGCCGACAGCGATGGGCTAGCTTCCGCGCCCTTCCGCCTGCCGGCCCGTCGACCTCGCTAGCGCATGTCAGCCTCCCAAAACAGCGATCCGTCGCCCGTCGCGCCGCGCCCCGCCTGGTGGCGCTGGCTGCTGCAGCTGCGGTTTGCTGAGTACATTGCGCTCGGCACGCTCGCCGTAGGCTTCTGGGCCGAGTCCAAGGGCCTGGTCAAGCTGGTATGGACCACCTCGTTCTTGCGCCGCGGCATGACGCTGTTCGCCATCTGTGTCGGCCTGACGCTGGTGGTACGGGCCGTCCAGCACGGTCGCCGCGACGGGGCCGCGAAGGCCTGGCAGGCGCTACCCGACATGGTCAAGTTCGTGCGCGACTGGGCCCCGATGGTGGTGCTGCTCGCCGCCTTCGAGAATGCGCTGATGAAGGTCCAAGCCTTCAACCCGCGGCTGCTCGACATGGACCTGCACCGCTTAGACGAGGTGCTGTTCTTTGGCCACGCAGAGGCGGCAATCCAGGCCATCGTCCGCGATTGGGCGACGCCGTGGGTCATTTGGTGCTACGACGCGCTGTACGTCTACCCGGTGGTGCTCGGCGTGTGGCTGTTCTGGGTCGGCAAGCGCTGGCAGGCGCGCGATTTTCTGGTCGCGTTCGTGGTCGCCGGCTTTGTCGGTTACGCAGGCTACGTGTTGGTGCCGGCGATAGGTCCCGCGTATTACTTTGGCCGGCCATTGCCGACGGTGCCGCGCGGCGGCTACGTGTACGACTACGCTGCGCGCTTCCAGGTGCTGGCGAGCCAGCCGATGCTGCCGCGCAACTGCTTTCCGTCGCTGCACACGGGCTGGGCGGTGGTGGTGATGCTGTTCAGTTGGCGGCAGGCGCGCTGGCTGTTCTGGGTGTTCCTGGCGCCGCTGGTCGTGCTCATCGCGGCGACGCTGTACATGCGCTACCACTACCTGACCGACCTGGTTTCGGGTACCGCCTTGGCCGTGCTGGTGTCGGCGCTGGTGCCGCGCCTGCATGTCGCCTGGGAGCGTGCGCGCTCTGGTATTGCCCCGCCAGAAGCCGTCGAACTGGCGCCGATGCGCGGTCGGCGCTTGATGTGGGAACTGGTGGTGCCGACGTTCTTGCTGGTCGCTCCCGCAATCTACCTGGCCGGCTTTAGCGGGCTGCACGCCCAAGAGCCGGCGAAAAAGCAAGCGTTGCTGAGTTCGAGCATCACCGACAAGCCGCAATCGCCCAAAAAAGCTGTGGGCGCGCAGTTCTCCAGCGGCGGCGCCGCCGAGATTGAGCTGGTCGGTGTCGATGTCGAACCGGAGTCCGCGCCCATTGGCGGGTCATTTCGGCTGACCCTGCACTGGCGGTCGCTTAAGCCCCTGTCCGGCGCCTGGGAAGTGTTCGTGCACGTCAACGGCCCCGGCGGCGTGCGCGCCAACTGGGACCACAAGCCCCTGAGCGGCCTCTACCCCATCTCCAGTTGGAAGGCCGGCGAGTGCGTGCGCGATTCCGGCGTCATCGAGCTGCGCACGGCCATAGCGGCAGGCCCAGGCGAAGTCTGGTTGGGGCTGTGGGATCCGCAGAGCGGCAAGCGCATGGCCGTCGTCGCTCCGGGCAGCGGCAAGGTCGACAAAGACGGCCGCTTGCTGGCGGCGACGCCGACGTTCCGCTAGCCGTTCCCCTGCAAAATCAAAGGCGTGAACAATGGGGGGCTACGTTCAGGCCCTGAAATTGTCGCTGCAAGTCCGCGGAATACGGCCCGCCAAGAATGGAGCCGCGAGTCGGCCGTCGAGGCCGCGAGCTGGCGACCCACTGAGCAAATAGCGAGGAACCTACCGAGGGCGGCCCGCCAAGAATGGAGCCGCGAGTCGGCCACCGAGGCCGCGAGCTGGCGACCCACTGAGCAAATAGCGAGGAACCTACCGAGGGCGGCCCGCCAAAAACGGAGCCGCGAGTCGGCCACCGAGGCCGCGAGCTGGAGACCCACTGAGCAAGCAAGCGGCCGATGTAGAAAATCGAGTCGATTTTCTACGGGGCCTTATCGGCGTCGACCCACTTCTGCTTGATGAGCGCATACGCGTCCGGGTCGCTGAGCGCGGTGTAGATAGCGCCGCCCCACGGGTAGTAGTTCACCAGCTTGCCGGTCTTGCTGTAGATCATCATGTCGTCTTTGCCGCCGGCATGCAGATTCCAGGCCTTGACCGCGTCGGTGTCTTGCAAAATCGGGTAGTCGCCGAGGGCGATGAGGTTGGCGACGGAGTCTTGGGTACCGATGAGGTTGACGACCACAAGGTTGACCTTGAGGCCAGCTTTTTCGATTTCAGCCTTGATTTCTTGAAGTTTCCCACCCTGGGAAACGCAGAAGCCTCAACTTGCGCTCAGTAACGCGACCATGGTCGGTTTGCCCAAGAAGGCGTCGAGGCCATAGGTCTTCTTGAAGCCGGGGCTCTTGGTGTTCAGGTCTTCCAGTGCGTATTGCGGGTACTTGGCGCCGACGCAGGTCGGGCTGGCACACAAGGCGGTGTCGGCCCCTGCGCCGGCATCTGCCACCTGGGTCTCGCTGACTGCGGCGTCTGGCACCGCCGTGGTCTCGGCGACGGCATCGGCGACAGGTGTGGTTTCGGCAACTGCGGTGTCGGCCGCGCCAGTGTCTGCTGGTGCCACATCTGCGACGGCAACTTCGGCAACCGCATCTGCCGGCGCGTCTGCGACGGTCGCGTCGGCAAGCGTCACTTCGGCGGTGGCAGCGACATCGGCAGTGCTGGTCTCTGCGCTGGCGTCCGTCAGATCGGCGTCGGCAACGGCAACGTCGGCGACGACTTCCGGCGCGGCCGACGTGTCCACAGAGGCGACTTCGGCAGTCGTCGTCTCGGCGCGTGCGGCAGTGTCAGCCTGGCCCGCGCTTGCGGTGTCGACAGTAGCGGTGCCGGTGTCGGCTGCGGACACCGTTTCGCCGGACTGGGCATCGACAACGGCCGCCGGTGGCGCCGTGGCGGCGTTGCAGCCGAGCAAGGCCAGCCCACCCAGGGCCAACGCTGCCAGCTTGCAAGCCGGAAAAGACAACGGGAAACGGGACACGAAAGCCTCCTGGCCGGGGGGACGGCGGGCGCACAGGATGGCCGCGCCGCCGTTGAAAATCAAGCCGCTGGCGCGGTTTGCAGCGTGCGAATCGCCGTCTCGGCCAGTGCCCGCGCCTCGGCGACTTGCCGCGAGAAGTCGCCGAGCGAAAAAAACGACGCACCCGACCGCGGCGTCTGCACCACCGACACCCCGGTGAGATCCGCGCGAACATCGACGCCCGCCGTGCGCGCAACCTCATGGGCCAGCGCCTGACGGTCGGGCCGCCACGCCCGCCAGGCATCCAGGCCCATGCGGTCGGCCGCGCCGCCATCCTGATAGCGGGTCGTGCCGATTTGCACTGGCGCGAACACGTACGGCATTGCGCACGAGGCTGTCACTGCCTCGACCAGGGGACCAGACCTCAGGAGCTGGTGCTGACCGCGATGCGCGACCACACCGACGGCCAGCGGCCGCGGCAGTTGTGCGAAGGTCTCGGGCAGCAGCGGCCGCAGAAACGCAACCAGCGCCTGCATCGACATCGCGCCTTGCCACGGGCGGGTGTGCGGGCGCAAAAGTTGCCAGGGCTGGCGCGATTGCAGCAGCACTTCCAAGTGCGCGCCCGAATGGCCTGCGGCCCATAGTGCGCCGACTAGCGCGCCCGACGAGGTGCCGACGACGGCGTCGATGGGCATGTCAGCGGCTTCAATGGCTTGGACCACGCCGACGTGGCGCGCGAAGGCGAGAAAGCCGCTGGAGAGGAGCAGGTCGTGGGGCATGGGCATTGGGTGGCGTCGCTACTCGGCCTGCCCGAGCGTCGGCACGTGCGCGCGCAGGTCATCGAGCCACTTGTAGCCACCCGCCCGCCGCACTTCGTCGTAGGCCCGGTTGAGCGCTGCCCACAGCAGGTCGCGGTCTTTGCCGAACGTCGCCGCGTCGCCCGCTTGTGGGTTGTGGATGGCGGCAATCAGCGCCGTGGCCCGCACCTGCGCGGCCTCCAGGTCGGCGGGCTCGACCGCGGTCTTGCCGGCCAAGGCGCCGTCGTACTTGCCAAACAACGCCACCAGCGCCAGGCAATCTTGCGCGGCATCGACGGTGCCCGAGCCCTGCCGAATCTTGCCGACATCGGCGGCCGGCACCAAGCCCTTTTCGACGGGGCCCTTCAGGCTCTCCAGCAGCAAGCGGCGCAACGCCGTCACTTCGCGGTATAGCCGGCCGACATCGCTGGATCCTGCGCTGCCGCGTTGGGCCAAGGCGCTCGCCGCTACTATCGCCAAGGCCAGGCTCGGCGCCGATTCAAGCAGCGGCCAGTTGGTTGTGGGCAGTTTCTCGCTGAGTTCGGCCTTGTGGGCGAGCACCGCCTTGGTGCCGCGGGTGGCATTGCGCCAGGCGCGGTTGGCGTCGGTTCGCGGCGGCTGCGGTACCAGCGTCGTGTCGGTGCGCACGATTGGGGACCAATGGTCGTAGGCGGCAAGCGCGAGGTTCTCGTCGGGTAGCGGCAGTGGGGCCGCCGCGGCAGGGCTGGCATCAGGCGCGGGCGCGTCAGGCGCAGCGGGGTGGACAGCGTTTTCTTCATCCATTGGAGTGCCTCAAGGCGGCGCGGCCGCGGTTTGGGTGCGCGGCGGAGCATAACGCCGGGGTTGGGGCGCGGCAAGGGTGCTTTTGGGTGATTTTGCGCGGAAACGCGGCTGTCCAGGCCAAAGCGGCAGGGTTCAGGGTGGCCGGACCCGGTCGGCAGTGCCCTGGCGAAGCAAAAAACTGCGGTGAGGGTGGTCGGCAGTGGCTCGGCGGCAAGAAAAAGCTGCGGGACGGGCGGTCGGCGGTGGGTTCGGGCCGGGTTCAGGGTGGCCACGGGGCGGTGGTGGGCGGGGTGGCGGTGGATAATGCCGTCGCGTGGGGCGACACGCGGCACCGAACCAGACCGGCAGCATGGGCGCGGCTCGCTTGTCAGCGCCAGCAGTCGCTGAATTGTGAAAAGTTGTGAATCGCTCCTGCGGCCGTGGCATGGCCCTTGCAGAGAGAGAGACAACATGGCGACCACTTGGGCATCAATTCTCGCCCAGGAGGTCAACCATGGGAATGAAGCGCGTTTGGCTCGAATGGACCAACATCAACGTCGTCGCTGGCGGGCGCTGGGAGTTGACGCTTGACCAGGTTCTGGATTGCGAGAGCTACGGCTCCGCCTACGCCATCGTCACCTTGCAAGGCGGCGTTACTGGCGCTGGTGGCGTTGGCGCCGCCCTATACACGGTCCCCACTCAATTGACCGACGCGGTCGGCAGCGCGCGTGGCCTGTGGAACCTGTGTGGCGTTTCCGCTGCCGTGGGTGCGGGCGGTGCCACCGTCAATCAGTCTGTCGTCGTCCAGGCGTCCAAGTACGCTCAACTTCTGGCAGGGCCTCCCGCATTGTCCCCACCCATGGGTGTGCTGTCCTTGGCCATCGAATCTCTGCCGTTAGGGGCTGGCACAGGCACATTCGCGGGCAACATCCGCGTGCTCGTCTGCTTGAAGGACCCGGCATGAGCCGCACTGCCGCGTCGCTGAAGGAAGCCGGGCGCGCTGGTGTCGTAGCGGCTGGCGCGGTCGAGGGCGCAGAGGCAAGCGAGGAGTCAGTCCGCGCCCTGCGCGTCGAACCGATATCGACGGGTAGCGTTCGTGCGCCGCGCGTGGGCCACGAAGCCAGTGAGGCCACGACGGCATGGACCGCTGACACCTTGACACGGCTTGCCCAAGAAGTTTCGCAGGCCGCCCAACGCGGCGACTCAGCGCTGTCGGACGCGCTCGTCAACCGGCTGATTGACGCGGTTCAACGCGGCATACCGCTGACTGAAGCCGATTTTCCTTTGCCGTTGCCGCCGCGTGGGCGCGTGGGCGGTTGACGTGGACTGGGGGAAGCCCAGCGCACATGCCGGCATTTTGCTGGCACTTGCCGTGGTGCCAACGTTGGTGATGTGCGCCAAGGGCGAGCCCGCTCAAGGGCTACCTGTGGACGCCGAGCCTGCGGATGGGAAGCCTTTTGCCGGTGAAACTGACACTGCGACTGCGGAAGTCCGGCCGCCATACTTCGCCGCGATTTGTGATGATGGTTTTCCCTGTACCACTGAACATTTGGATGTGGCCACGGGTAGGTGCGTGTACGAACCAGCCGTACTGCCATGTGCGCCGACGCCGTGCTCAGACGACGGGGATTGCGTAGCGGGGCAGTGTGACCTGGAGTCGGGCACTTGCCGTCCTTGCGAGCCGTATTCGCCGGGGGGCGACTGGATTGGGCACCCGATGGCATCATCGGCGTGCAAGAAAGACGCAACCAATCAAACTTGTTTAGGTCATGTGTGTCGGTTGGGCGAATCGCTCAAATGCAAGAACGATGGTGGCACGAACCAATGCCCTCCTGGCTTGCACTGCCGGGTTGGCATGAGCGGGTATTTTTGCGCTGAGTGCACGGACGACGTCCAGTGTCCGGCCGGTGCCACATGCTCCGGCGGCCTTTGCCTTCCCAATGTCGACGATCAGTGCTCCACGCTATGCATTCAGGGTGGTCTGCCGTCGGGCTGCTCACAAGGCAAAGTCTGCCTGAAGTTCTGGCACCAAGGTGGCTGCAACTGCGCTCCGGCAATCTGCTTAGGCAAGGCTTGCAGTGGTGGCCACGTATGGGACTGCAAGGGCGATGGTTCTGGATTCGTGTTGAACTCCAAGCGGCCGTGCAGTGCATCGGATTCCGACGTGTGCATCGATGTCAAGTGCAAACCGGCGGTCGCCAAATAGCCAAGCGGAACGACTGGGACGCGAAGGGTCAAGCGATGTTGAATCTCGTCGAAATCGCGCGGCTGATATTTGCAAACGGGGCCCAATTCCCGGTGTCTGTCCCGCCCGGCTTGCCTGCGCCGGCCCAGAAGTACGCCGACTTGCGTGCCTTTGAGAAGTTCGCCAAGGCTGGGCCGAATGGCGAGCCAGCTGTGCTAGCCCATTGCAATGTACTGACTGAAGACTCGCCCACATCGTGGCAGCAGGAGGCACTGTCTGCACTGATTTTTGGGCTCGCTGACCTGCAATCGTATGCAAATCCATCAAACCTGGCCATGAGCATTGCGCCAGGAAGTTGGGGATTCATTGGCTGCAAGTGGAACGACTTGAATGTCGGGGCCGGCAAGGTCGGCCTGCTCAGTGAGCTTGAGACAGTGCAATTGTTGATGCGGCGGGTTGCACTTGCGCTCTTCACGGACGGCTACTGGGGTCCTTGGTCGCTCGCCGCCTTGCCGCAAGACGAATTGCACGCGCTCTTATCGTTCAATCCAGGCAGCTACGCTAACGTCGATTCTGCTGAGGTGTTTAACAACGGGGGCGCGCTGGTTCGGCCGCCCCCGTGCGCGCCCTGGAGCCCAGTGCCGAAGAAGCGCAACGGCCAGTGCTTGTTTTGGCACAGCGGCTCTATGTTCAATACTGGCCTGTTGTGGGATCCAAATCCGATATTCAACTTTTGGGAAGCAAATCAGGTGTTGCTGACGCAAGCGCGACTCGGTTTTGCCGGGCCTTGGACAAAAGCACAAGCCTGCGCTGGGGTTTCGGACTACATGCGGCTGCGTGGCTGGATCCACGGCCGGCAAATGAACGTGAACCAATGGTACAATGCTCTGCCTGGTCTGCCGAAAACGCCTGCTTCGCCATCTGGCGGCTACGGTATCAACGCTCGCTTCGAGCACATGCTTTATCGCAAAGTCGGGGGATGCAACTTCAATGCCTCTTACCTTCAGGCGGTGTTGCGAACGATGAACTTGGCGACAGTGGTGTATTCGGCACCAATCCTGGGTACCACGGGTGAATCGCCTCCCCCGGTTCAGGGCGCGCCTCGCGTATTCAACTTTGGCCCGCAATTTAACGCTGGCGTACATCGCGGTGTGGCTTGCCTCTCTGCCGGACTTGCGCTCATCCATGGGGATGATGCCATGGCCGAGTTCGGGCGCCTTTCCAGCCCAAGTGTTCGCATGTGGGTGCCGATGGATGCCGCCGGCCTGTTTTGGTCAGCCGCACTCGCTTTCGGCCAGAAAAAAGGCCAGGCGCTGGCTTCGCATACTGCTGGGCTGGCCTCCATCGCACTCAATACTGCAAATAGCGTTAGCGCCGACATCAAGGCGGACGCGATTATCGCGTGGTGGTGCGCTGTGTTTGGTCTCAATGGCGCCTTGAATGTCATGCCAAAGGTTCCGCCCTTTTCCTCGGACTTTTCGCCTTCAGTCAATGTCGACCTCGGCTATACCGCCTGGGCAATGGCGCTACTGTATGGCATCAACAACCCGGGTAGCGCCTTGGGCTTCGGTTCAGTCCTTGCCAGTGAAGCCGGGTCTGCCGCCGCCGTGGCGAGCGATTGGTCGATGGTTCCGTTGATGCAGCGCCGAAAGGCAGCCTTGACGCGCGCGTTTGCTTGCGCAGTTTGTCCAGCAGCCCCAGGGGCGACCTTTCAGCCGGGCAAGGTGGCACCGGACTGTTGGGCAGTACAGACTTTGGCCGCTGCACTATGGGCGAAGGCTACAAAGGACCAAAAGGTTTTAGACTTGTCGATCAAGACCTTCTACCGCATGTTCGCGAACAACCCCAGTTGGGCGCAACAAGTGTGGCCGTATGCGCAGTTCAACATTCTGGGTATCAGCATCGCTGACCTAGGTGGAATCGGCGGCAATTTCAACCCGGGGATGTGCCAGCCGCCGGATTGGCCAGAGTTCTTGCCAAGCTGCCAAAGCTACCGGCTCTACCCGAATTCAAACGAACAAGTGACACCGACGGGCGCCTTGACCATCCAAAACCACGCCTATCAGTGGGATCGCCAGGATGTGCGCGATGCAATCGTCCAATTCGCCACGCAAGCTGTCATTTGGGCGCAGAAATTTGCCTAGACCCGCACCACCACGACCCCCCGCCCCGCCGGCGTCTGCGCCTCGCTGAACTCGCCACGGGTCTCCCACGCTTCGCCCGTCGGCGCCGTCGACCGCGCATCGAACACCATCAGCGTCCCCGTCTCCAAACCCAGCCGCCCCAAATAGCCATCAAGTTGCCTGAGCCCCTCAGTGAGCGGGTCTTTCTGCCCGTCGCGCCAGACCTTGACCTCCAGGGCGTGGCGGTCTTCGCGCACGGTCGCGCCGTACTTGTCCGTCT
Organism: Pseudomonadota bacterium; assembly: GCA_005792545.1. Classification (GTDB taxonomy): domain Bacteria; phylum Myxococcota_A; class UBA9042; order UBA9042; family UBA9042; genus SXRM01. The sequence goes on from SXRM01000096.1 coordinate 14,259, forward strand.
CTACTGCCCACCGCACCAGCAGGTCCAGGCGCTTGCGACCCAGCCCATACTCGCGATCGATGACGCCGCCGCCGTTGACCACTCGCTGCAAAAAGGCCATCAGCACAATCTGGTGGGCAAACTCCGGCCACGACTGCCCGCGCACCATCCAGTCGCCGTGCTGCCGCCAGAAATCCACGAACGCATCCAGCAACCCGCGCCAGTCTAGCCGCCCGTCGTCCAACGCCCAGCGGCGGTCGTCCAAGCGGATGCGCGTCTGGCAGGGCACGGTCAACTCGCGCGGCAACACTTCGCGGTAAATCGGGTTGGCGATGTGGGTGCCTTGGCGGTCGGCCACAATCAGCCCCAGGTCGATGCAGTATTCGATGTCACGCTGCGGCAGATCGATGGGCAGTTCGCCGCCGGTCAGCATCGGCTCCACCACTGCCCGCACCCGCGGCTCGTTGAGCTTGTCGGCAAGGCTGTCGAGGTGGGTGGCGCGGCTGAGCACCAGCAGCTCTTTGGCGCGGTCGACGTGGCTGCGTTCGATGGGGCCGTCCACCTTCATGGTCATCTGCAACTTGTACCCGAGCGCGTTGACCAACCACGGCTGGCCTTGGGTGTACTCGAAAATCGCCTCCAGGGCGTCGGCGCTGACTTGCTGGCCTGTTTCGGCAGTATGCTGGCCATAGAGTTCGGCAATGTCGGCGCGGTCGAAGCAGCCCAGCGTCAATGACTCCACGCTGATGTTGAACGGCGACGCGGTGCCGAGATGCGGGCTGCCACCGCCGGCCACCTTGTAGTCCCGCACGTCGCGCAGGCCAATCAGCGCCAGCGAAGCCGGTCCGCCGGTCGGCCGCGCCGGGTACATCGACCGCAGTTGCCGCAGCACGCCGATGAGCGCCTCGTCTTGCAGCGCGTCGATTTCGTCGAGCAACAGCACCACCGGTCGTGGGCTTTTCGCGCACCAGGCTTGCAGAAAGCCAGTCAGGATGGTGCCCTGCGCAGCTTCGCGGTCGCGTGGCGGCGGCCGCAGTTCTTCGGGCAAGTACAGAGCGGCATTGCGGAAGATGTCTTCGCACACGATCCGCTCTGCCGCAGCGGGGTCATGGCGGTAGGGCTCGCCGGCTTCGCAGGTCGCCCACAGCGCCGTGTATTGGCCGCTGGCGGTCAGTTCTTTGGCGAGTGCCAGCATGGCGGTGGTCTTGCCCGACTGCCGCGGGGCATGCAACACGAACCACTGCTCGCCCCCGACGAGCGCCCTGATGTTTGGCAGGCGCCGCAAGGCGGGCAACGTGTAGTTCTTTTCTAGGCGATTGGGACCGGCGGTGTTGAAGAAGCGGGGCATGGCGGCACCTCGGGGAGGCGTAGAATAGCATGGGTGTCCCAAATCGGCCCCTCGACGCCCCAAGCGATTTCCGGCAAGCTCGCCGCCCGGCCGCAACGCCCGCTCTGTCCAGCGGTTGTGCGCGCCGAAACAGCGGGGGCGCGATGCTGCAATTATGGGCAACTTGGGTACTGCTCGCGCTTTGCTTCTGCGCACCCGCGCAATCCTTTGGACAACCGGCACCGCGGCCCATCCCCGACCGCCGCTTGGTGGTCAACAACCTCTCGATTTTCCGGTGGAACCCCATTGGCCTCGAAACCCGGTTGAACGCCGGCTTCGCCCAAAAACTCTACGACCACGAGCACAAAGCGCTGCGCGACAACTTCGCGTGGTTCGGCACCTATATTCGCCTCAACCCAGCCGGCACGCGCGCGGCCGCGATGGTCGAGGTGCAACCAGCGAGCATCCTGAACCTGCGGTTTTCGGCCGAGTACCTGCACTTCTTTGGCAACTTCACCTTTATCCAGTCGCGTGCAGATGCGACCGGCGACTTGTCCGACACCACCATGAAGGCCAACAAAACCGGCGCGCTCGGCAATTACTCGGGCGGCGGCCTGCACTACACCTTTGAGCCGATGCTGCAAGCCAAGGTTGGCCAGGTTGCCATTCGCAACCGCGCGTTTTTCGGCTGGTTCGACCTCGACCTGCAACGTGGCGACCGGGTGTTCTACGAAGCGACGCTCGACGTTGCCGTGCCGGCCAAGGGCATGGTGTTCGCCAACGATTTCGACGTCATCTACCAACGTCCGATGGACGAGGCGCTGCTGAGCCTGGGCGTCCGCGTGTCGTCGGTGATGCCACAGTACTCCGGCGAACTGCAAGCCAGCGGCGAAAAAGTCGACAACAGCCACCACCGCGCCGGGCTATTGGCGGCCTATACGTTCTACGATGACGGCTACACCCGCTTCAACAAGCCGTCCGTGCTTCTGATTACCAGTTGGTACCTGCAGCACAGCTTTCGCACGGGGCAAGACGTGTCGCGGGCGGTGCCCTACTTCGTGCTCGGCTTCGCGTGGCAGTCGGACCTATTGTAGGTCCGCGATATCGTATGAGCGGCCTCTGGCAGGCCGGACAGGCGTGGAAGCCTGTCCGCACCCAAACTCCCTGAGCTACCGCGGCTTGGCCACCCGCGCCAAGACTTTGCGCGTCGCCTCCGCTGTCTGCACCCAGCTGCTCTGACTCGCCCGCGCCATGCCTCGGGTCCGCAAGTCGTCGCGCAGCGCCGCATCGCCCAGCAGCCGCGCGAGGCCATCGGCAATCGCCGCCACGTCGAGCGGATCGACCGCCAGCACCGCGTCGCCGCCGACTTCGTCCAGGCTCGACCCGCGCGACGTCAGCACCGGCGCGCCGCAGGCCATCGCCTCTGCCACCGGCAGCCCATAGCCCTCGTAAAGCGACGGGTAGGCCATCACCAGCGCCTGGTGATAGAGCACCTGCAACTGCTCGGGCGTCACGTAGCCGACCGACACGATGCGCGACCGCAACTCCGGGCGCCGCAGCACCCGCACGATGTCGTCGTCGCGCCAGCCCTTACCGCCCGCGACGACCAGTTGGACGTCGGGGAACTGCACCGCGACGCGCTCAAACGCTTCAATCAGGCGCACCACGTTCTTGCGCGGCTCCAGCGTCCCGACGCTCAGCACATACTGGCTCGGCAAGCCCAGCTGTGCGCGCACGCGGGCCACGCTTTCTGCGTCTGGTGTGCGATCCAGCCCCGGCGCGGCGGCAAGTGGCGTCACCACCACTTTGCCGGGGTCCGTAGGCATCAGCCGCAGCAGGTCCCGCCGCGAGTTCTCGGACGGCGTCACCACCGCCGCGGCGTGGCGCACCAGCCAGGGCAGGGCGGCGCGCTGCAGCACCCGCTTCTTGAAAGTGAACGTCTCGGGGAACAGAAACACGGCCAGGTCGTGGACAGTCAGCACGTACGGCACCCCGGGAACCGGTACCAGCGGCGCCAGGTAGTTGGGAAACAGCGCGACATCGGGTGCAAATCGCGCCAGTTGCGCGGGCAGCGCCGTCTGCAGCCACAGCGCCCGAATCGGCATGCGCGGACCGTGCACCGGCAGGCCGCTCTGCGCCGGCGCATCGGCAAAGCGATTGGTCAGCAAGATCAGCTCGTCGCCGTAGGGCAGCTGCTGCCAGGCCCGGATCAGTCGCTCGGTATACAGGCCAACGCCGGTACGGCCGGGCGCCCAAGTCGTGGCGTCAATCGCGATGCGCAGTGGACGTTCCATGTCGGGCAATTCTCAGCGCAGGAACTGCACGATGGGCGAAAACACTTCTTGCGCGGCGTTGCGACCGATCATCAAGTCGGTGTGGCCATAGTCGTCGCTTTGCCCGTGCGCTCGGCCCACGACCAGCATCCGCTTGGGCGTGTGCGGCTTGTTGCAGCCCCAGCGGTCGAACGCGACTTGAAGGTGCCCCACCGGACACAGCTTGTCGGCTGTCCCGGCCACCATCAGCACCGGCACATCGACGTTGCCCAGGCCCGCCAGGATGTCGCGGCCGTCGTCCAGGCGCGGCACCCGGTCGGTATATGCCCAGCGAATGAGGTCGTGCAACAGCGGCCCGGGCACGTCTTGCACGCCCTCCATGGACACGTGCCGCACGTAGCCCGGCGTGCAATTGCGCAGGTTCATGGTCAGGCGGTGGATCCAGGTCTCGAACCACTCCGCGCCGAACGCAACCAACTGCGCGCCCAAGCGCAGCGGCAAACCAACCATCGACGTCGGCCGCAGCCCCTTGAAAATGCCAGCGAATGGCAAGATTCGACCCACCCGGCCTGGCGAACCGATGATGACCGTCCGGCGCACCTGCAGCTGTGGCACGGTGTGGTCGAGCGTGCCGTACCACAGCATGCCGCCCATCGAGAAGCCGATGTAGTCAATCTGCGCGCTGCCCGTGCGCTGCCGCACCTCTTGCACGGCTTGCGGGACATCGTGGCGGACCATCGCGGCGAAGCTGCACAGCAACCGTTCCGCGCGCGACAGGTCAGCCCGGCCAGAGCGCAAGGTCAGCAGCCACACGTCCTTGCCGGCGTCGCGCAGCGTCCGCGCCAGCGAAAGCTGCTCATCCGGGTCGACATTGCGGTGGTTGATGGCGACGCCGTGGCACATCAGCACCGGCGGGCCGCCGTCCGACGCTTGGGGTCGCAGCCTGCGCAGCTCAAACGCGCAGCCATCGGGCGTGCCAATGCGGTGGGTCTCGTCGTAGCGCGCCGGCCGCGCCAGGCGCTTGCGCCAGTGCACCAGGTGCGCCCAAGTCAGCGCCCACAGCGCCGCCAGGCCGCCGAGCGTCCACCAAAGACCGCAGGTGCAGGTCACCGGCTAGCCGATCCGGCCGAAGATGCCGCTCTGGCGGACCTTGCGCCGCGACAGCACCTGGTCGTACAGGTCCTCGTAGCGCGCCGCCACCTGGACGACATCGTGGTGCTGTTGCACGTACGCGCGCGCTGCGTCGCCCCACTGCCGCGCCTTGTATGAGTGGCGCAGCAGGTCCACCACCGGCGTCGACAGGCTGAGCGGATTGCTAGGCGGGATGCCGATGGCCGCATTGGCGTGCACCATGTCGAGCAGCGGCGGCTTGCTGGCGACGACCGTCGCCACGCCTTCGGCCATGCCCTCGAGCAGCACCAGTGGCGACTCCATCTTTTCGTGATGGCGGTCGGCCGGGAACACCTGCACCGCGGCAATGGACAGCAGGTCGCGCAGGCTGCTGACTTCGTTGAGGAACGTTGCGTGGTCGCCGGCGCCGTCGGCCGCCACGGCTTCTTGGATCAACTGCTCTTCGCGGGCATCTTCGCCAGACCGGATGCGGCACGCCCACACGAAGTGGCACGGCACCTCGCGCACCACCCGCGGCATGGCGGCGGCGACGGTGCGGGCGGCGTTGGTGTGGCCGTAGTCCCCAGCGTACACGACCACCGGGACATTGAGCGGAATCCTATACTTGCGCCGGATCGCCGCCTTGTCGCCGGCCGGCACCGGCTCGCCGACCGCGATGCCCGGCGGAATGGCCACCGGGTCGCGCACGCCGTTTTCGCGCAGGCGCGAGCAGGTGTGCTCGCTCAGGCAGACCACCGGGTCGCCGGCCAGCGCGCTGCCAATGCCCAGCGACACCCGTGGCGCGCGCACCAGGGTATGCACGACTGGGATATTGCGTAGCTTGCAGGCCGTGCGCACCACGCTTGCCACCAGCCGGTCGCCCGGCCAGAACAGGTGCACAAGGGCGCAGTCGCTGGTCTCGATGAGCCGGGCAAACAGGCCAATGCGACGGCCAAGCGGCGTATCCGCCGCCATCCGCGGGCCCCAGGTCGGCTCGGCCTCGACGCCCGGATCCGGGGCGCCAACCCCCTCGTGGGTCATCACCCGCGCGCGGTAACGACGCAGATTGGCCGCAATGCCGCGCACCAGCACCTTGTCGCTGCGGGTCCACGGCGGCTCGACCGGCCCCGACAAGTACAGCACGCGGTGGCCATAGCTGCTCACGGTGACCCCACGGGCGCAAAGGTCGCCACCGTGGCTTGCGCGACCTGCAGAATGCGCGCGAGCTCGTCGGCCACCAGTGCGCGGTCCGCAGCGCGGCAAAGCAGGCGCCACGTCACGGAGCGCGAACCGTCGGCTTGCGCGGCTTCGTACAGGTAGCCGGCCTGCTCCAGCGGCAGGCCAGCTGCTGCAATGGCGCGGGTCATCGCAGCGACGACATCCGCTTGGCGCGTGCTGGCCGCGATACGTCCAGTGATATCGAGCGCGCTGCCCACCTGGCGCGGCGGCGCGTGACCCATCGGAACGGCGTCGGCCAGCGCCAGCACCGCGTCGATGTCGAGCTCGGCGACAGCCAATTCGGCCGGCGCCTGCATGCGGTTGCGCACATCGGGGTGCAGCAGCGTCACCAATCCGACGACCTGGCCGGCGGTCGTCACCAGCGCAACGCACCGCCGCGGATGGCGCCAGCTGGTCGTCCAATCGGGCGCGGCAATCGGCATCGACCCCGCGGCCGGCACATCGGCGTGCGGCACCACCTGCAGCGGCGGCTTGCCCAACGCCCGGACCGCCGCGTGGACTGCCGACAGCGCCTGACCGAACACCCGCTGCGACGCCGCGCGCTCGGGAACAACCCGCTTACTGCCTTCTGCCCCGCCACCCAGCCGCTCGCCGCAGACCACGCCCAATCGCAGCGGCTGCCACGGCAGCGGGCGGTCCGCGTCTAGCGTCCCCTGGACGGCGTCGCGCATGTCCGCGTCCATCAAGGTGAACCAGCCTTGGCGCTCGCCAACGCGGTCCAAGTCTAACGCGAGCGGCGGCGCACCGAGGTCCAGGGCCGCCCGTTCGCGGTCGTTGGCGTCGGCCCGGGGCGGCGACGGCACGAACACCCGGCCCCACTCGAAGGTCTGCACGGTCAAGCCTTCGCGCGGCGGCTCCTTGCCTTCGCCGGTGGTCAGCACCTGCTCTGCGGCGGCCAGCAGGTTGGGCGCGAGGTTGCGGCGCAAACGCACCAGGTCCTTGGCGATTTCGTTGCGCACGCCCAGTCGCGGCGCGTCGTGCTCGTGCAAGGCCAGCCGCGCGCGGTGCCCCTCGTGGTCAAAACCGTACAGCACCTGCTCGGTCATGCCCTCTTGCAACACCAGCGCGGCGCGCACCGCTCGCTCGGCGACACGCGATGGCGAAGTAAATGGCGGCCGTGCGGCAATCAGCGGCGCGGCGCTGGCGATGCGGCCGTAGCCGTAGTGGCGGCCGAGCTCCTCGACGATGTCTTCGGCAATCCGCACGTCTTTGGTGGCGCGAAAGCCCGGCACGCCGATCGTCAGCGCACCGTCGTCGGTGTGCTCAACCGCAAACGCGAGGCGCTGCAGGCACGCAACGATCCAGGCATCCGGCAACTCATCGGCCGTGACGCCCAGCCGCGTCCGCAAGTAGGCCGTGGTCGTGCGAATCAGCACGCGGGTGGGCGGATTTTCGCGGCACGGCCCCGCGTCCAACAAGTCCGACGTCACCACCGCGCCCGGCGACCACGCCAGCACCGTCTGCAAGAAGCGGCGGGCGGCGACCAGCGGCAGCTCCGGGTCCAGTGCCTTCTCGAACCGCGCAGAGCTCTCGGTGCGCATACCCAGCCGCATCGCCGTCTTGCGAATGGTGGCTGCGTCAAACGCTGCGGCCTCCAGCACCATTTCGTGGGTGTCGGGCTGGATTTCACTGTTCTGGCCGCCCATGACCCCGGCCAGCGCCACCGCGCCTTCGGCGTCGGCTATCACCAGATCACGCGGGGTCAACGTGCGCGCCTGGCCGTCGAGCGTGGTCAGGGTCTCGCCAGCCGCCGCCCGTCGCACCACAATGCGGTTGCCGCGAACCTGCCGCGCGTCGAACGCATGCAGCGGGTTGCCGGTCTCCAACATCACCAGGTTGGTGGCGTCGACCAGGTTGTTGATCGGCCGCACGCCCAGCCGGCGCAGCAGCAAGCGCGCATCGACCGGCGCCGGCGCCACCTTGGCCTGGGCGATGCGAGCGCACACGTACCGCGGGCACGCGTCGGGCGCCGCCACCTCGACCTGCACCGGTGCGCCCTGGCCCAGCGGTACGGTGACGTCTAACGGCAACAGCGGCCGACCCAGCATCGCCGCCACTTCGCGCGCCATGCCGTACTGGCCCCACAGGTCGGGTCGGTGTGTTATCGACTTGTTGTCGACCTCGTAGAGCACGTCGCCGAGCTCAATCGCCCGCGGCAACGGTGTCCCAGCCGGCGCGACGACGCCCTCCAACGACAGCAGCCCATCATGGTTGTCCGACAGGCCGAGATCGGCCTCAGATGCCAACATCCCGGGCGACCGCACGCCGCGGACCTCACCGTCTTTGACGACGATACCCGACGGCAGCGTCACACCCACCGGCACGAACGGGACCCGCATGCCCAGGCGCAGATCCGGCGCGCCGCACACGACCGTGGTCTGACGGTCGCCCAGATCCACCGTAGCCAGGCGCAGCTTGTCGGCGTTCGGGTGCGGGGCCACGCCGACTACATCGCCGACCACCACCGCGTCCAGCTCAAAGCCCCAGCGCTTGAGCCTGTCGATCTCGGCGACCGTGCAGGTAAAGCGCTGCGCGAACCCGACCGGATCCACGCCCTCGGTGTCGACCCACCGCGACAACCAACGCCAACTGACCCACATGGCTACGCCCTAGAATTGCGAGAGAAAACGCAGGTCGCCGCCCAGCAGCAAGCGCACATCGCCGATGGCGTAGCGCATCATCGCCAGCCGCGACAGGCCCAGGCCAAAGGCCCAGCCCTGCCACTGCGCCGGGTCCAGACCGCCCGCGCGCAGCACCTGCGGGTGCACCAGCCCACAGGGCAAAAGCTCCAGCCAGCCCGAGTGCTTGCACGCAGAGCAACCGGCACCGCCACACAGCTGGCACTGGATGTCGAGCTCGAAGCCAGGCTCGACGAACGGAAAGTAGCCGGGCCGCAGCCGCACCTCGACCTGGCGGCGCAAGATGGCCGACAGCAGCGTGCGCATCGAGTCGAGCAGGTGCCCGACAGAGACCACGCGGTCGACCAGCAGGCCTTCCAGCTGGTGAAAGGTGTGCTCGTGGCTGGCGTCGGTCGATTCGTAGCGAAACACCTTACCGGCGAACACCGCGCGAAACGGCGGCTTGAACGTGTGCAGCGCCCGCACCTGGCCCGACGAGGTGTGCGTCCGCAACAGCAGCCCGTTGTCGAGCCAGAAGGTGTCCTGCATCTCGCGCGCCGGGTGCCAGCTGGGGATGTTCAGCGCCTCAAAGTTGTTGAACTCGCTCTCGACTTCGGGATAGTCGAGCACGGCGAAGCCCATCGACGAGAACACCGCCTCGACCTCATGCTGCACGCGGCATAGCGGGTGCAAGTGGCCAGTAGGCCGCGGCCGACCCGACAGCGCTGCCTGGGGCGGTATCGTGCAGTCGAAGGTGTCGTCGTCCAGTTCCGCTTGGACTTCAGCGGCTTCCAGTTCTGCATGCCGGGCGGCAACAGCGGCCTCGCACGCGGCCTTGAGCGCGGCCGTTGCCTGACCGTAGGCCCGCTTGTCGGCCGGCGGCACCTCGGCGATGCGGCGCACCAACGCCGTGACCGCGCCATTCTTGCCCAGGCACTCGACCTGGACCGATCGCAAGGCTGTCAGCTGCGCACAGCCGGCCGTCGCCGCCAACCAGTGCTGGCGCGCCGCCTCGATGTCTGCTTGCCAGGGCGCGCTGTCCATCGTGGCTTACTTGTTGCGGCGCATCACGTGGTAGCCAAAGTCCGACTCGACCACATCGACCTGGCCAACCCCAAGCGCAAACGCCAACGCCTTGAACGGCGCCACCATGCCGGCGTTCGGCGTGACAGGGTAGGTGCCCGGGCCGGGGTCGTCGCTTTTCGCGGCGTCTTTGATCTTGTTGAAGTCGGCGCCTTTCTTGCGCGCTTCGTGGCAGAGCTTGATGGCCAACGCCTTGGCCTCTTCCTTGCTGCGCGTGGCCGACGACCGCATCGCGTCCTTGTAGGCGAGCAGAATGTGCGTCACCTCGACCTCTGCGGGCTTGTCAGCCTGCTTACTCGGGCACGCTTTGGGATCCTCGCCGGGACCCGGGCACTTGTCCGTCACCACTGGATCCAAAGGCTTTTCAGGCTTGACGTAGTCAGCCGCGAACCGCTTCATCAGCATGTAGCCGAAGTCCGTTTCCACCGCATCGACCTGGCCGACGCCGAGCGAGAACGCCAGCGACTTCATCGGCGGCGGCAGCGGCATGTCCTTCTTGACGTCCAGCATCGGCTCACCGGCGGCATCGGCCTTGACCTCTTCGCCCACGGCCCAGTAGTCGGCACCGGTCTTGCGGGCCGCGTGCACCAGCTTGATGGCCAGCGCCTTGGCCTCTTCCTGGCTGCGCGTGGCACGCGAGCGCATCGCACCCTGGAAACCGACGAGCGTAATGCCAACCTTGACCTCGGCCGGGGTCGGGCTCTCGGCCAGCGGGCAGGCGGCCTTGTCTTCGCCTTCCATCGGGCAAGGATCGGTGACCAGCTTGGCCACCGGCTTATCCGGCGCCACGAAGTCCCACGGCACCCGCTTCATCACGTGATAGCCGTAGCTCGTCGCCACCACGTCGACCTGGCCGACGCCGAGCTTGAGCGCCATCGCCGTGAATTCCGGCATCATCCGGCCGCGCTGGTCGGGGGTCATCTCGTACACGCCGGGGCCGCCGTCGCCGGTGTACTTCCACATCAGTTGCACAAAGTCCGTGCCGGGCTTGCGCGCCTCGTGGCAGATTTCGCGAGCCAGCTTGAGCGCGCCGTCCTTGTCGCGGTTGAGCTTCTTGCCGGGCAATGAGCCATCCCACCCCACCAGCACGTGCGCAACCTTGATCTGATCCTCGACCTTTTCGGGCTTCTTCGGGCACGCCGATGCTTCCTCGCCGGGCAGCGGGCAATCGCCTTCCATCTCGCTTTTGGCTTCGACCGGGGGCGGCATCGCTGGGCCACCGGTGGGCGACGCCGCAGCCGGGGTCTCGACGGCCTTGGTCGGCTCAGCGCTGGCGAGGTCCACCCCGGCCTTGGCGGGCTCGGCCTGCTTGGCGGGCTCTTTTTTGCAGGCGAGGCCGAGCAGGCCCACGGCGGTCAAGGCGGTCACGAGGCGAAGGGAGGCGGAACGGGACATGGCGCTATCCGCGGGCGGGGGCCCGCAAAGGGCGCGCATTGTGAGGCAAGTGCGATTTTTGGGCAAGGTGGGGGGGCGGCCTCCACAGGGCTATCGCAAAGTCCGCTTTCCCTGTGTTGGGTGCGGACAGGGTTCCATCCCTGTCCCTTTCAGTCGCGCGATTACACGTTGCCCGGACAGACACAGAGGCCTGTCCGCACCCGAAAACCTGGATCTTGCGATTGCCCTGGCGGCCTCCAGAGGGGATCGGCCGGGGGAGCGCGTTCCCCGTCCGGTCCGCGCCGAGGGGAACTGCCGGCGGAGTGCGTTCCCCGGCCGGTGCGCGCCGAGGGGATCTGCCGGCGGAGCGCGTTCCTCGTCCGGTCCGAGGCTGTTGCAAATGGGTGCGGACAGGCTTCCACGCCTGTCCGACAGGCCTGGACTTATTGGCATTACGCCACTGGCTTGGGCCTGTTTGGTGGCTTTTTCAACAGCCTCGTCCGCGCCGAGGGGATCTGCCGGCGGAGGGCGTTCCCCGTCCGGTCCGCGCCGAGGGGATCTGCCGGCGGCTGAAGCCGCGGCCTGCCAGTACGAAGCCCCGCCTGCGCGGGGCTGAAGTGCCGATGATTGCTGAGGTGTTGGTTCGACATAGAGAGGGCGCTGCGACGGGTGCCTTCGAACTCGCCGACGCAGTCGCCGACCGTGCTACGCAGCTTGGCGAAAATTCCACCGGCTGGTGTCGGCTGCATACCGCAAGACCGGCGGGTGATGCCAAGGCGCTGGCATGTCCGGGTATGCGGTCAAGCGCCAACCGGCATCCACGGCGCGCCGCAGGTAGCGCTCGGCGCGTGGGTCGAAGGCGCCAGTCTCATC
>SXRM01000010.1 GCA_005792545.1 Pseudomonadota bacterium
GCTGCGGTCGACGCAGACGCCTGCAGTGCTCTTGCTTCCCCACCGGCATGCCGCTACCCTGATCGACGAGGGGTCTACCACTCCGGCTCGTCGTGGGCCGCGGAGGCCACCGATATGACTACGCCAACTCACGCCGCTCCTGCGGCGCGCGGGCTGTACGCCGTCGACACTGGTCCGGCTCGCCTGCGCATCCACCACCTCACTGAACTCAAGCGCAAGCGCCAGCGCATCACCGCGGTGACGTGCTACGACGCTACCTTTGCGCGTCTGGTCGACCAGGCCGGCATCGACGTGGTGCTGGTCGGCGACTCGCTGGGCAATGTCATTCAAGGCCAGGAGACCACGCTGCCGGTCACGGTGGACCACATCGTCTACCACTGTGCAGCGGTGGCGCGGGGTCTGCAGCGGGCGCACCTGGTCGCCGATCTGCCGTTCCTGAGCTACCGCAACGTCGACGTCGCGCTCCAGAACGCCGGCCGGATGCTGGCCGAAGGCAACGCCCACGCGGTCAAGCTGGAGGGCGGCAGCGAAGTTGTCCCCGTGGTGGCGGCGCTGGTCGCGGCGGGTCTTCCGGTGATGGGCCATCTCGGGCTGACGCCGCAGTCGGTGCACGCCATGGGCGGCCACCGGGTGCAGGGCCGCGGCAAAGAGGCGCGCAAGCGCCTGATCGACAGCGCAATCGCGCTCCAACGGGCTGGCTGCTACAGTCTAGTTCTCGAAGCCATCCCAGCGGATCTGGCGGCGGAAGTCAGCGCCGCGCTGGCTATCCCAACCATCGGCATCGGCGCCGGTGCGGGCTGCGACGGCCAGATTCTGGTGCTCTACGATCTGCTCGGGCTCAATCCGGGGTTCAAGCCCAAGTTCGTCAAGCAGTTTGCCGAAGTCGGACAAGCCGTGGTCGATGCCCTGGGGGCGTATCGCAGCGAAGTCCAGGCCGGTAGCTTTCCGGCGCCAGAGCACACCTACCGCGATCCGACGCCGGTTGCCGCGCCCGAGTCCCGCCGCGCTGTCGGCTGATTGCGGCCGGATGGAAGTCGTCCAAGGCGTAACAGTCGTGCGCACATGCGCAGCGTTCGCGGCGTGGTGTGCCAACTGGCGATCAACGGGACGGTCGCTTGGGCTGGTGCCGACCATGGGTGCCTTGCATCACGGCCACATGAGTCTGGTGCACCTTGCCGCGCAGCAGGTGGACGGCATCGCGTTGTCGATCTTCGTCAACCCCAAGCAGTTTGGGCCCAACGAAGATCTGGCCAAGTATCCGCGCCAGTTCGAGGCCGACTGCGCGCTGTGTGCCCAAGCCGGCGTGGCTGCGGTGTTCGCGCCGACGGTGGGCGAGATGTACCCGCACGGCTTTCAGACCCGCGTCGAGGTCGAGCGGTTGCAGACGCGCTGGGACGGGCAGAGCCGGCCGGGTCACTTTGCCGGCGTAGCTACCGTGGTGCTCAAGCTCTTGAACCTGGCGATGGCCGACGTGGCCGTGTTCGGTGAGAAGGACTGGCAGCAGTTGGCCGTCTTGCGCCAGCTGGCGCGCGACGTCTGCCACCCGACCCGAATTGTCGGTGCACCGATCGCGCGCGATGCCGATGGGCTGGCGCAGAGCTCGCGTAACGTCTACCTGTCGACCGACGATCGCCAGCGGGCGCTTGCCATCCACCGAGGACTGCGCGAAGTGGCAGCACTGGCCGATGCGGGCGAGTCTAGGACCGCGCCGCTGCTGGCTGTGCTGCGCCGGCGCATCGAGGGCGCAGGCGGGCGCATCGACTACGCGGCGATCGTCGAAGTGGCGACCCTGGAGCCTGTCGAAGTGCTCGATCGCCCCGCACGCGCCCTGGTCGCGGCATGGTTCGGCGTGCCGAAACTACTCGACAATTGGCCGCTTGGACCGCGGACCGCTGCGAACGGCCCGGTGATGCCGTAGACTCGGCGGCGGCCCGCCAAGACCCGGCATCGTCCTGACTTTTTCCGCTTGACGCTCGCCGCAGACGTCGTCTACCATTTTCCGACTTTTCGCGGTCCATGGCCAGGCCGCCCGCGAACCGCAGCCGTTTCGCTTGCGTTCTAGCCTCCCAACCGCGACCGCCCTTTCGCACTCGCGTCGCAGCTCAGCAACCCCGACTTGGAGTTCAACTACATGAAAAACAAGACCTTTCCAGTCACGGCGGCCGCAATCGCCGTGATCGCCGGCGTGATCATGATCGGCGCGTGCACGACCGCCAGCGGTGGCGGCGGCAGCAGCACCGGCGGCGGCACCGACGGTGGCAGCATCAGCGGCGACGCAGTGACCGACAGCAAAGCCACGGTGGATATCATCAGTGGCACCGCCGACAGTGGGGCCAAGCCTGGCGATGCCGTTACCAGTGGCGACATCGGCGGGGATGCGTTGAGCGCCAACGCCAAGTGCTGCGCCGAAAAGAACGCCAAGTGTGGCTACGTGCCGGGCTGCACCAACTCGTGCGGCGGCTGCCCGTCGGGCGAGAAGTGCGATACCACGCCCAACTCCAAGTCCATCTATACCTGCGTCAAGTCGGCGCCCGCCAAGCCGCTCAAGAAGAACGGCGAGGCCTGCGGCCCCAACGCGGACTGCGTGGTTCCGCCCAACAACGCCAGCGACGCGGTGCAGCAAGAGTATTACCAGTGCCTGAACAACCAGTGCGAAGGTGGTCGCTGCATCTTTGGCGTGTGCACGTCGCAGTGCAAGATCGCAGTCGACGTCAAGAACAACGCGACCGGCGAGAAAGTGGAGAACGGCGACGGCATCGAAGACCCCGACTCGCAGCCGTCGGACTGCTCGGGCTTTGTCGATGGCCCGGCCGGCAAGGATTTCAAGTGCGTGCAGTGGTTCTCGCCGGCTGCGCCCAACCAGATCTACTTCTGCGCACCCGGTACCAACTTCGCGCCCTGCAAAGCCAATGCCGACTGCAAGGGCGGCGAGGTTTGCAGCTACCGGTTCGTCCGCGGCAACTACCTCGCGGTCTGCGCGCCGGCCTACAAAGAGGCGGACGGCAAGCCCGCGATGTCTTCGGTCGGCGGCTACTGCAATGGCAACCCCAAGGCAGGCCAGGTCTCGACCTGCAAGAACAACTTCTGCGGCGGCGCGGGCTGCATCGAGTTTTGCAAGTCCGACGATGACTGCGTGACCGACGTCGGCGCGTGCAAGGCCGGCAAGTGCCCGAACGGCGACGCCTGCAGCAAGGACGCGGAGTGCTCGGCGTGGATGTGCAAGAAGGACTCCAAGGTGTTCGGCGCTGACCAGCCCGGTCAGGACGTCTGCCTGCCCAAGAGTTGCTACCTCGACGAAGACTGCAAGAACCCCGCGTACTACTGCCTGACCCAGTACAACGGCGTCAAGAACCAGGAGGGCGACCCCGATCCCAAGGATCCGGGCAAGATCCTGATGCCGAGTTGGGAGAGTTCGGCCTGCGTCAAGAAGGCGCCCAACACCGCCAAGAAGGGCGAGCCGTGCGACGACTTCCCCGGCGACGACGACGTCACGCTCAAGCCCTGCGAGAACAAGTACTGGTGCGTCAACGCCACCTGCGAAGGCCACTGCAAGGCCGATAAAGACTGCCCGTCGAACAGCAAGTGCGGCGTGTTCGAGATCCCGCTCGACACCAGCGATCCGCAGGATCAGAAGTACGATGTGTTCACTGGCCTCAAGGTGTGCACCCCGATGCCGGGCGCGACCAACTCATGCCTGGGCCAGAGCGACTGCAAGGGCGAGGCCAAGGCCAAGCACTGCCGTCCGTACGAAGTCGAGTTGGCCAAGCCGGCTACCGGCACGGCTGAATACAAGTACACCATCAGCGGCCTGTGCATCGAGCCCGAGCAGGGCTTCGGCGACCCGGGCATGCAGTGCGGCCCGTCGAACGGCAAGTCGTGCAAGTCGGGTATCTGCCTCGGCACCCAAGACAACCAGGGCAAGACCCTGCCCGGCTGGTGCACGGACTTCTGCAACGCCAAGACCGATTGTCCGCAGGAAATGACGTTCACCGGCTACAACAACCAGAAGGCCAAGCCCTATTGCTCCGGCATCCTGTGGGGCCACAATGGCACGGCCAGCCCGCTCGACAACCTGTACATTCCGGTGTGCCTGCCCGACGTCGCGATGTCGAGCCTGAGCGACTGCAGCAGCGACTTCAAGTGCTCGGGCGCCGACGAGGCCTGCACCGCAATTCCGATCATGACCGGCCCGGATAAGCCAGCTGTGGCTGACTTCCGCTGCCGCAACGTCAAGAATAACCCGCAGAATGACCCCAAGCCGACCAAGAAAGTGGGCGAGTCGTGCAATCCGAACCCGGCGCAGGGCGACCCCGAAGAGTGCATTTCGGGCATGTGCATGCCGGACTCGGCCACCGGCAAGGGTTACTGCAGCTCGCTGTGCAAGGACAATGCCGCTTGTGGCAGCAATGACGGCATGTTCTGCGACACCGAGCACCAGTTGGTGGCCCGCAAGGACCCCAAGATGAGCGCCAAGGCGCCGCTGTGCTTGAAGAAGAAGTCGTGCATCCCGTGCGCCTATGACTACCAGTGCGCCACCGGCAACCTGTGCACCTGGCCGGACGCCAAGGCCGAGTTCGGCCGCTGCGCCCCGCCGTGCGAGACTGACGCCGACTGCGCCAAGACCGATGGCGGCGGCAAGTGCGAAGCGCAGAAGGATTGGACCGGCAAGGCCACCAACTTGAAGACCTGCACGCCGACCAACTGCAAGTAGCCACGACCGTGCGGCTGGCGCAGGCCTGACCGCAGCAGTGTGACGTACACCGGCCCGCAATCCCTGGTTCGCCTGGGGTTGCGGGCCGGCGGCTTTTTGGCCATGCGTGTGGGTGCTTGACACGCTCAGGCGGCCCGCTTATCTAGGCGACCCCGCGCGCGCTGCGCACCAGGAGTTCGCCATGGCCTTGACTGAAACCCACGCCGTCGCCGCTTTGCGCCTGATTGTGGCCGTCGCCAAAGCCGACGACGAACTGGCTGACCAGGAGCGCGCGCAGTTGGAAGCCGCGCTGGCGGCGCTGCCCCTTGGCGGATTGAGCGTCGATCAACTGCTCGCCGAGGCCGTCGATATCGAAGCGCAATTCAAGCTGCTCGATAGCGACGAGGCCAAGGAAAATGCCTGGGGCGCGATGTACGCCATGGCGTGGGCCGACGGCAATTGCGTGCCGATGGAACAGGTGGTGCTCGACCGCGCCCAAGCGGTGCTTGGCATCGCCGATGCCAAGGTCAACGGGCTGCACCGCCTGTACAACGAAGCCCGCGACACCGTGCTGCCGAGCAGCATTGAACCCATCGCCGACCCGGCCCGCCGCGACCGCGAGATCCGCGAAGATACGCTTAAGTACAGCATTTTGTCAGCGATCCTCGGCGCTTTTCCCGTGCCAGGGCTGGCGTTGCTGACCGATCTGGCGGTCGTCGGCGTTCAGGTCAAGCTGGTGCGCGACATTGGTCAGTACTGGGGCCACAAGGTCGATCAGAGCGCGGCCAAGTCGCTGCTGTATGGCCTGGGCCTGGGCACCGGCGCGCGGATGGCGGTCAACAACCTGGCCAAGCTGGTGCCGGGCTGGGGCAGCGCGGTCGGCGCCACCACCTCGTTCGCCGCCACCTGGGCGCTCGGCAAAATCGCCAACCAGTACTTCGCCAACGGCGGCAAGGATGACCCGGCGGTGCTGCTGGCGGCGTTCAAGTCCGCAGAAAAGGAAGGCAAGGCTGAATTCGAGGCCCACAAGGGCGAAATCTCGGCCAAGCAAGCCATGGGCCAGGATCGCCTGCGTCAGTTGGCCGAAGACGCCAAGGCTGGTCGCATCAGCCAGGAAGAATACCAGCGCAAGGTCAGCGAGTTGTGAGCGCGGCAACTGCTGCGGATCCGACGCGGCGCGCGGAGCCGACGCTGGACTGGACGCCCATCAGCCCGCCGAGCGTGCCGCGCTGTTATGACGGCGGCGCCAACTTCGGCCGCCTCGACGCAGAGCAGTGTGCGTTCGATGCGGCCAAGATCGCGGTGGTGCCGCTGCCCTACGACAGCACCTGCAGCGCCCGCGGCGGCATGCGCGAGGGCCCGTCGCGCATTTTGCAGGCGTCGTGGTGGATCGATTTCTTCCACAGCCACTTGCGGTTCGACCCGGCCGATGTCGGTATCGCCACGCTGGACGACGTCCACCCGCACATGGGCGGGCCGCGCCAGCACATCGAGCGCATTGCCCAGGTCTGCGACAACGCGTTGGCGTTCGACAAATTCCTGGTCACGCTGGGTGGCGAGCACACAGTGACAGTCGGCGTGTGCGCGGCCTTGGCCAAGCGGTTCGGGCCGTTCTCAATCCTGCAGATTGACGCCCACCTCGACTTGCGCGACCAGTGGGAGGACACGCCGTGGAACCACGCCTGCGTGATGCGGCGGATGGCGGAACTGGTCACGGCGGCTGGCGGCGACGGGTCGCGTTCGCTGGTGCAGGTCGGCATCCGCAACGTTTGCCAGGACGAGCAGGCGTACCTCGATGAGCACCAACTTCGGCCCTTTTTTGCGCGCGACCTGCACGAGTTGCCGACGAAAGACTGGGTGCAGGCTGCAGTCGATCGTCTGGGGCCGCGGGTGTTGGTGACGGTGGACCTGGATGGCTTTGACCCCAGTGTGATGCCGGCCGTCGGCACGCCCGAGCCCGGCGGGCTGACGTGGTCGCAGGGCACGTCGCTCTTGCGCGAGGTGTTCCGCCAGCGCGAGGTGATTGCGCTCGACGTCAACGAACTGTGCCCGATCGCTGGACAGAACGTCTCCGAGGTCGCCGCGGCAAGGCTCATCGCCGAGTGCCTCGCCTACAAGTTTGCGCCGGCCGACGCGTGGAAGCACTGGCAGTTCTAGGTTTTTGCGCGCATCGCGTGGCCGCCGTCGTCCGTTTGGCGTAGGCTGCGCGCGCCCCGCCCGGTCGCCGGCCGCTGGATGCAACGATGCACGAACTTGGGACCGCGCTTTTGTACGCCGCCTTTGTGGCCACGCTGGCCAACGGGCTGTTGGCGCTCGGCGGAGCCATGGCTGGCCGGTCGGGAGCGCTTGGCGCCGCGCGTCACGGGTTGCTCGCCATCGTGCTGCTGTTCGTGGCCATGGACGCATGTCTGTGGCACGGGCTGCTGACTCACGACTTTCGCAACCGCTACATTGCCGCCTATACCGACGTCGACATGCCGCTCGCCTACTTGATTGCCGGCTTTTGGGGCGGCGAAAAGGGTGCGCTGTTGTTCTGGGGCACTTCGCTGTCGGTGTTTTCGGCGTGGGCGGTGTGGTTCAACCGCACCCAGTCGCCGCGCTTCTTGGGTTACGTGACCGCGGTTTTGAGCTTGGCGGTGTTTTTCTTTTGCCTGCTCATGGCCTTTGAGTCCAGTCCGTTTGAGGCATTTGCCGCCGGCGCGGGCCCCGACGACGGCAAGGGCATGAATCCGCTCCTGCAAAACCCGCTGATGGCGATCCACCCGCCCAGTCTATTGACCGGCTACATCGCCTTTACTGTGCCGTTTGCCTTTGGCATGGCGGCGTTGTGGAGCGGCAACCTCGACAGCCAGTGGCTGCGCGACACCCGCAAGTGGACGCTGGTGTCGTGGCTGTTCCTGAGCCTGGGGCTGATTCTGGGCGGAGCCTGGGCGTACACCGAACTGGGCTGGGGCGGCTTTTGGATGTGGGACCCGGTCGAAAACGCCGGGCTGATTCCGTGGTTCACAGCCACAGCGTTTTTGCACTCGGTGATGATCCAGGAACGTCGCAACATGCTCAAACGCTGGAACGTGGTGCTGGTGTGCCTGACGTTCCTGCTGACCATCTTTGGCACGTTCCTGACGCGGTCGCAGCTCATCGACTCGGTGCACGCGTTCGCCGACTCGACGCTGGCTACGTACTTTCTGTGGTACATGGCGGGCATCATTGTTGTGGCAACCGTGTCGGTCGGCTGGCGCTGGCGGCAGTTGCGGGCGGAGGCCGACCTGGACTCCGCGTTCAGCCGCGAGTCGTTTTTCGTGCTGAACAACGTGCTCTTGGTCGGCTGCGCATTCGTGGTGTTGTGGGGCACGGTATTCGGCCAGATCAGCGAAGCGCAGGCCGTGCAGGACCTGTACAACGGCCTGGCCCAGGCGCTGCAGACGTTGGGCATTGAGCTCGACCCGCTGCAGGGCAAGGTGCAGCTGGGCGAGCCCTGGTTCAATCGCGTGATGACGCCGCTTGGCCTTGTGCTGCTGCTGTTGACGGGCGTGGGGCCGCTGGTGTCGTGGCGGCGCGCCACCCGCAAGAACTTTGAGCAGAACTTTGCGCGGCCGCTGATGGCGTCGTCCCTGCTGACCCTGGCTGCGGCGGTCGGGTGGCTGCTGCGCAGCGCCTGGCAGGCCCAGGCGTGGCAAGGCGTGCCGTTTGGTCAGGGCCTGGGGCAGACCGTAGACGCGCTCGGCATGACCGAGCTGTGGGGCGCGACCTGCGTGTGGTTTGCGCTGTTCGTGTTCTGGACCATTTCTGGCGAGTTCCACACCGGGGCTCGGGCGCGGCAGCGCGTACATGGCGAAGCTTACCCGCTGGCGCTGCTGCTGCTGACCCTGCGCAACAAGCGCCGCTACGGCGGCTACGTGGTGCACCTGGGCGTGGTGATGTGCTTTTTGGCCTTCACGGGCAACGCGTTTCGCACCTACCAGCCCGAAGTGGCGCTGTTGCCCGGCGAGTCGCTGGACGTGGGTGGCTACACCATCACCTACGCCGGCGGTCGCGAGCTATGGGAGCCGGACGGCGCCTACGCGGTCGCTCAGGCCCGCATGTTGGTGCGCGAGCGCGGCGAACCGGTGCCCGCTGAGCTGCTAGAGCGCGCGCAGACGATTCTGGGCGTAGCGGCAAGCGGCCAGCCTGGCCGGGCCACGCTGCAGGCGACCCTGCCGGCCGACAAGGGCAAGGCGCTGGTCTCGCAGTTTCAAGTCGGCAGACTGGCCAGCCGCCTCGCCGTGCAAGAGGTGGGAGCCGCCGGCAGCCATGCCTTGGTGATGACGATTGCCCCGTCGTTTATGCCAGTCGTGCAGGCGTCGCCGCAGGCGCTCATGCGCGCCATCGCCGAGCTGAAGGCCTGGGCCAAGGAGGCGGCGCCGTTTGCGGTGCAGGTGCGGACCACGCCTGGCAAGCCGGAATTCGACGTGGTGTTCGCGACCGACGCCGACCGTCAGCAGTTCGTGGCGTGGCTGGGTGGGCAAGCCTTGCCGGGCGTGGACCTGCTGGCCGTCAACCCGCGCGCGCAGGTCGCGGCCGGACAGGTGCGGGTGGATCTCGTGCTCGCGGGCAGTGGTCGTCTGCTGGCGCCCGAGGTGCGCAACTACCAGAAGCACCAGTCGCCGACCACCGAGGTAGCCATCGAGTCGGCGATTCTGCACGACCTGTACCTGGCGATGCGGCCCGCGCAGGGCCAGCGCCACGTGAGCCTGCTGGCGGTGGTGTTTCCGTTCGTGGGCTTCCTGTGGCTGGGCGCCGTGGTCATGCTGCTGGGCGGCTTCGTGTGCCTTTTGCCTGCCCGCCAGACCGCGACCGAGCCAGCAGCCCAGCCGGCCCCTCGGTCCGCAGCCGCCGCGCCTCCAGTGCCCCCGGTGCCGGCATGAGAGCGGTCGCGGCGTGGTTGCTGGCAGGCGCTACTGGCCTGGTTGCGGCGCCAGCGGGCGGCGCGTGGTTCGCGGAGGCGACCAGCCGCTTGGGTAAGCCCCAGCCTTGCGGTGGCAGCGGCTGCTATAGCAACTACGTGCTGATGGCCGACCTGGATGGCGATGGCCACCTGGACCTCGCTTTCGCCAACGGCGGCGGCTACTACGTCCCCGGCAAGGCCGAGCCGCTGGCGATCTACCGCAACGACGGCAAGGGCCACTTCACAGAGATGGGCGCCACGGCGCTCGGCGGCTTCGCAGGCCGCTTGCGCCAGATTGCCGCGGGCGATGTCGACGGCGACGGCGACCTCGATCTGGTCGCGCTCGACAGCTGGGCGATGCAGCCGGACGCGCTGTTCATCAACCAGGGTAGCTTTGTGTTCAAGGACGAAGGCGCCAGCCGCCTCGGCACCAGCTCGCGATCGGCCGGCGCGCGGTTCGGCGACGTCGATGGCGATGGCGACCTGGATCTCGTCGCCACCGACTGGGGCAGCAAGCCCTACACGTCCAAGGGCACGGCGCGGGTCTATCGCAATGACGGCAAGGGCTTTTTCGTCGAGGCTGCCGGCGCCGTGCCGCAGGGCACCCAGGCGATTGGCAGTGGACCTATTGACCTCGACCTGTTCGACGCCGACGGTGATTTTGATCTGGATCTCGTGCTCGCCAACCGCAAAGGAGAGTCGCTGCTGTTCCGCAACGACGGCAATGGCCAGTTCGCCGACGCCAACGCCGACCTGCCCGATCAGCCAGGCCCGTACGTGTACGGTCCCGATGCCTGCGACGTGGACGGCGACGGCGACCTGGATCTGTGGCTCGACAACGGCGGCGACAAGTTGGCGGAGCAGTTGCTCACCAACAGCGGCCAGGGCGTCTTTACCGACGTCAGCAAAGCGCAGATCAGCGGCAACCCAAACGCCGATGACAACGAGGTGCAGTGCGCGGATCTGGACGACGACGGCGACTTTGACGCGGTCATCGCCTCGCTGTCGGACCAAGAGCGGACGCTGCTCAATGATGGCAAGGGCTTCTTTGCGCTTGCCAAAGACACCTTTACGGCGGCAAGCGACTCGACGCTCGGCCTCGATCTCGGCGATGTCGATGGCGACGGGCGCCTGGATGCCGTGACGGCCCAAGGCGAGGGCGGCGACTTCACCAATCGGTTGTACCTCGGTGCGGCGGAGCAGGCCCAGGACACGCGAGCGCCGGTCGTGCGCGCTGCCGCTGCCTTGCCGAGCGAGATCACGCCCGGTCAGTTGCTCGTCCGCTTTGCGCTGGCCGACCGCACCACCACCGACCTCGGTCCACGCGCCAAAGCGTGGGTTGCGGTCAAAGGCCCGAGCGATACCAAAGTAGAGGTGCCGGCGCGGTTTGTCGGCGGCGACCTGTTTCGCGCGGCGGTCGACCTCAACGCGCCGGGCGTCTATGCGCTGGCGATTTGCGCGACCGACACGGCCGGCAACGTCGCCTGTGGCACCGCCCGCACGGTCACCGTCGTGGGACAGCAGCCAGCCGTCGACGCGGCCGGAACCGATGCTGCTGGCCCCGACGTCGCGCAGAGCGCAGACGGCCCCGCCATGGCCAAGCCCGATGCCGCGCCCGCGGCAGTCGCCAAGCCTGCCGACAGCGGCTGTGGGACCAACCCGGCGGGTCAGGGTCGTGCTTGGACCGCCTGCCTGGGCGCGCTCGCCGCGGCTTGCCGCTTCGGCCGTCGCCGCGCCCCGTCATGACCTCTGGCGGCGTCGGCAAGAAGCTCGCGTCTGGCCACGTCGTGCAGTTTCTGGTCGATGCGGCCCACGCCTGGCAGGCGCTGCAGACCGCCATTGACGGCGCCCAAGTGGTGGTCGACGCCCAGCTATATGCGCTGCACGGCGACGCCGTCGGCGATGCGTTCGTGGCGGCACTGGCGCGCGCGCGCTCCCGCGGCGTGACCGTGCGTCTGGTTCTCGACGGCATCGGATCGGCCGACGCCAGTCCGGAGCAACTGCAAGCGCTCGTCGATGCCGGCGTGCACTTGCGGGTGTTCGGACCGGTGCGCTTGGGCGTGCCGTGGCGCTACTGGATGCGCCGCAACCACCGCAAGGTGTTTTGCATCGACGGCGCGCTGGCGCTCATCGGCGGCCGCAACGTCGGCGACGCCTACCTGGCGCCGGGCGGCGACGCGACCGGCTGCTGGCTCGACGCCGGCGTCACGGTGCGCGGCCCCATGGTCGCCGACGTGCAGGCGCTGCTGCGCACCGACTGGCAAGGTCGCGTTCGCGCCGGCCACCGCCGCGATTGGCTGCTCGACTTGGCGCGGGCGCGGCAACGGCCAACGCGCCGCCTGGCTGCACTTGCGCGCGCTGCGAACTGCAAGGAGTCGACCGCCGCCCATCCGCAAGCCGCCTGCGAGCCGTGTGGGCCAATGGTGGCGGGGCTGGCCGCCAACCACGGCGCGCTGCACACCGGTGTCGCCAACAGCGCCTATGCGCTGGCCGTGCGCGCGGCGCGTCAGCAGGTCTGCCTTGCCAATGCGTATTTCTTGCCCGGGCGGCGCCTGCGGCTGGCGCTGCTGGCGGCGCTGCGCCGCGGCGTGCAGGTGCGCATCCTGCTGCCGGCCGCGCGCGTCAACGATGTGCGGCTGGCCGGTCTGGCCATGGAGCACGGCCTGTCGCGCTTTTTGGGCTGCGGCGCCCAGGTGCGGGTGGTCACCCACACCATGCTGCACGCCAAGTTCGGCGTCGTCGACGATGGCGACTGGTGGACGGTTGGCTCGGCCAACCTCGACCGCCTGTCGCTGCACCGCAACCTGGAAGCCAACGTCGTCGGCCGCGGTGACTGCCAGCCGCTGGCGCAAGCTTTCGAAGCGTGGTGGTCGGCCGCAGAGCCATGGACGCAGCAAGCCGCGAAAGCGCGGCCCTGGTGGCGCAAAGTCCTTGGCTGGCTGGCCTGGCAGCTGCGCTACGTGTTGTAGCGCCGCAACTGGGAGACTGTCGGCCAGACTGCGACGCGTTGCTAGAACTGGCGCCGGAACATCGCCGACTTGCGGAGGACCGGTATCCCACCTTTGGCGCCGTTGCAGGTATTCAAGTAGCCGACAATCGCGTTGGGGCCGGCGGCAGCGCCTGTGCCGCTCGGCAGGTTGCCCGGGCAGGTCACCTTGTCATAGCCCGGGGCATCCAGCACGATTTCGGTCCAGTATGCCGTGCCGCTCTGCGTATTGGCCACTTCCGGGTGGGCGAGGAACACCGGCTGGCGCGACGACGCGTTGGCTGGATCCGGTCGGGTGCCATACAGCAGGGTGGTACCACCAATCCGCAAGATAGACCTAAAGAAGTAGTTGTTCTGGGTAGCCTTGGTCACAGCGGCTGAAAAGATGCCAGCCGTACCGTATTTTTCGTAAGCCACAAGGCCGGAGGGCCCAACCAGCCAGCGCACCGTGCTGCCAGCCGTCGGTGTCACAAACGACGTGCTGGCGCGCCACACCGCTGCCATGGTGTTGGTGCTCGCGGGATACGGCGGGCCGGCGAACAACGAGTAGGCGCTGCCCCACGACGTGGCCTCATAGGCATTGGCGGCCTGGTAGACGCCGACGGAACTGCCTTGCACCAGCGCCAGTGCGTTGTGCATGGGCACGGGCGAGCAGGTGCTCAGGCACGCTGTGTGGGTGCGGATCTGCGAGTCGACAAACCGCAGCGTGGATGTCGAGGTCTTGACCGAGCAACTGCTGGTCTTGCCGGCCGCGTCCACCGTGCATTGAGCCGTCACGCCGACATTGGTGGTTGGCGCAAAGCCGACGAGGCCTACGTAGAGCGTGGTGCCGCTCAGGTACGTGTCGACGGCTGCCCAATCGACGCTGGATGTGTACGCCGCCTTCAAATTGGAACTGAGTGCGTTGGCAGCCGACCAGGCCGTCGCGCCCTGTGGGAACAACAACACCTGGCTGGCTGCGCCGCAGATGACCTGGCTAGCCAGGTCGGTCAAGGGGGGGGCGCCGGTACCCACGCTGGCGGTTTGTTTGACGACGCCGTTGCTGTGCGCGTACACGCCCCATGCGCCTGCCTGGTTGGCGTCTTGCTTGGCCTCGCCGAGCGAGACCGTGTGGTAACCGGCTGGCGTGGACAAGTAGTCGACGGAGGCTGTGGGACCGACCGTGCCCGCGTACTCGCCGAAGCCTGCGCACGCGTTTTTGTAGCAGAAGTCGCCGCTGGTCGCTGCGCTGCCGTCGTCACACAGCGCAAAGTCCGGTAGGGCTGAGCCCGCCGCGCACTTGCCGACGCCGTCGCAGCTGTCGCCGCTGGTGCAGGCGTTGCCGTCGCTGCACGCCGTGCCCTTGGTCTGCGCCTGGATCGTGCAACCTTTGGCCGCCTCGGTGCACAACGAAGTGTTGCAAGTCCCCGGCTTGGGGCAGCTCGGCGCCGCGCCGCCCACACACTTGCCGCTGCCGTTGCACAGGTCGCTGGTCGTGCAGAACAGGCCGTCATCGCAGGTGGTGGTCGCGGCCTTGGGCAGCTTTTTGCAGGCAGCCGCGCCGAGGTTGTCGTAGCATGCGCCGGTGTTGCACGCGTCGCTCGACGCAGCGCAATCAAAGGGCTTGCTGGCATCGGGCACACACGCGCCGGCGCTATCGCAAGCGCTCGCCAGGCTGCACGGATTCTTGTCGTCGCAAGCCGTGCCGCTGGTCACGGTGTTGGTGCACTTGTTGGTGACGCACTTGTCGGTGGTGCAGCTGTTGCCGTCGTTGCAGCCGCTGTCGGCGGTGCACTGGCAGGTAAAAGCGCCGGCCTGACACTTGCCGGTGGCGTCGCACTTGTCGCCGGTCGTACACGTATTGCCGTCGTCGCACGCGGTGCCGCCGGTTGGCGTGAAGGTGCAGCCTTTGACGGCATCGCAGGCGTCTTTGGTACAGGGATTCTTGTCGTCGCAGGTCACGGGCGCCGCGCCTTTGCACAGGCCGGCCGCGTCGCAGGTGTCGGTCGCTGTGCACACGCTGCTGTCGGTGCACGCGGTGCCGCTGGCCGCCGCTTTGGTGCCGCACTTGTCGCCCACTTCGTCGCACGCGCCGACAAGGCAGTTGCCACCCGTGCAGCTGATGGCGCCGCCGCCCACGCACTTGCCGGTGGCGTCGCAATGGTCGCTGGTGGTGCAGTACAGGGTGTCGTCGCACACGACGCTGGTGGCCTTGGGAGTCTTGGTGCACTGCTTCTTGGTCTCGTCGCAGCTGCCGGTGTTGCAGGCGTCGTTCTGCGCTGCGCACGACAGCGCCGCCCCGGCTACGCACGCGCCGTCGCCGTCGCAGGTGTCGCTGCCCGTGCAGTACTTGCCGTCTTCGCAGGTCGTGCCCTTGGTCTTGGGCGTCGGTTTGCAAGTAAAGGTCCCCGGGCCTGTCGAACTGCAGGTGCCATCCGCGCAGGCGGTCGACGCCGAAGCACAGTTGGCGGCATTGCCCGCGGTGCACTTGCCGGCCACGCACTTGTCGGCCTGGGTGCAGCCGTTGCTGTCGGCGTCGCAGCTGATGCCGTCTGGCTTGTTGCCGGTCTCGCACTTGCCAGTGGCGGGGTTGCACGCCGTCGTTTGGCATACCCCTGGCGCGGTACAGGTGATGGGCTTGTTGCCCGACTTGCACACGCCGGCGGCGCACAGACCGCTGCCGGCCACCTGACACTTGTCGCCAGTGTCGCAGGTCTTGCCGTCCTGGGCGGCGCCGGTGTTGCTGCACTTGCCCGCGTCGCACTTGTCGGCCGTGCAGGGGTTGTTGTCGTTGCAGCCGCCGTCGTCTTTGCACTGGCACACCAGCGTCGCCGCACACTTGCCGGCGGTGCACTTGTTGGTGGTGCAGGGGTCGCCATCTTCGCAGGAGGCGCTGTCGTTGGCGGTGGCCTTGCAGCCCGCCTTGGCGTCGCAGGCGTCGGCGGTGCACGGGTTGCCGTCGTCGCACTTGCTGTTGGTGGCGGTGTTGGTGCAACTGCCGGCCTTGGCGTCGCAGGCGTCGAGCGTGCAGGCGACGTTGTCGTCGCAGTTCTTGGCCGCGCCGGTGCAGGCGCCCTTGCTGCAGCCGTCGCCGGTGGTGCAGGCGTTGCCGTCGCTGCACTCGGCGTCGTTGGCCGAGAACGTGCAGCCGGTCTGGGCGCTGCACACGTCGTCGGTGCAGGGATTCTTGTCGTCGCACTTGATGTCGAAAAGCCCTTCGCACTTGCCCGCTTCGCAAGTCGAGACGCTGCTGCACGCGTTGGCGTCGTCGCAGCCCTTGCCGTCTTCGACGGGGTCCAAGCCGCACACGCCGGTCTTGGGTTCACAGTGGTGCAGCAGGCATGAGCTGCCGGTGGGGCCGCTGCACACGACCGCCTTGGCCGGATCGTTGACGCAAAGGCCTTTTTGGCAGGTGGGTGCGCCCAAGCACAAGTTGTCCTGCTTGCAGTCGGCGTCGACCTGGCATGCGCAAGTGGCTACGCCGCCGCAGGTGCCCTCAGCCGTACACTTGTCGTCTTTGCTGCACGGGTTGCCGTCGTCGCAGCTGCCGCCGGCGGCTGCGCCGGCCTGCACGCAGCCTTGCGCCTTGTCGCACTTCTGGGTGGTGCATGGATTGCCGTCGTCGCACTGCTTGTCTTGCGGCTCGGACACGCAGCCGACCTTGGGGTCGCAGACGTCTTTGGTGCACTCGACGCCGTCGCCGCACTGGACCGGCAGGCCCTTGCAGGCGCCTTGCAGGCAGGTGTCGTTGGCGCTGCAGGCGTCGCCGTCGTCGCAGAAGGCGGTCAGGTCGGTGATCGGTTCGTGCACGACCTCGATGCCCTGGTTGCAGAAGTCCTTGGTGCAAGGATTACTGTCGTCGTAGTCGGTGGCGCTGGCCGCCACGCACAAGCCGACCTCACACTTCTTTCCGCAACTGCCCAAGCCACAGGCCACGCCTTCTTTCTTGTTGACGAGGCCGCAGATGCCGGTGTCGTTGCAGGCCATGGTTTGGCACTCGCTTGGCGCCAGCGTGTTGTCGATGCAGGCGGTGCCGGCTGGCTTCTTTTTGGTGACGCACTTGCCGGCGTCGCACACGGGCGGTGAGCACGGGTTCTTGCCCTTGACGGTGCTCGACAGCACGCAGTCGAAGTCGGTCACGCACTCGGCGGCGACGTTGTCGGCAAGGTCGCCGCCGACGGTATCGGGCCCGGCCGCATCGCCGGGGGCGGAGGTGTCGCCACCGGCATCCGCGGCCACGTCCACACTGGCGTCTTGCTCTGGGCTGCCGGCGACCTGGACTTCGCCACAGCCGAATACGTAGAGCGCGCACCCGGCCGTCAACAGCCGCCGCCACAATTGCATCGTTCCCTCGCGAGTTTGCCGCCGCAGCGGACGGCCGCCGTCCGGCTACATGGGCGTGACAGTGTACCTGCACGCCAGCGGTTGACGCCAGCCTGCGGACCCTTCAATTTGCGGGTGCCGGCCGCGTCCGGTTAGGGGTCGGCCATGTTTGAAGTGACGCTCAGTGCCATCGCTGCCGGCAGCGCCGAGCGCGTGGAGCGCGTAGTTCACAAGCACAGCGGTGGCAAGCTCGATCACGTCGCGCGAGTGGCGCTGTTGGCCCAAGTGCAAGCCGGCAAGCCGCAGGTGGTCGCCCGCTACCATGAAAAACCGAGCGCTGACAACGCGCTGGCCGAATTGACGTTGTTGCAGGCGACCGCGACCGTCGCTGCGGCCCAGGCCGCGTCGTGACCGTCCAATCGCGCTGCGCAACGACGCCGGGCGCTCAGACGCTGCCGGGTTCAGCCTTGTCGCTGGGCGGCGCCGACCGTCAGGCGCCCACCGTCAACCCGTTTTCACTGGTCGACCTGCAAGCCCGCAAAGTCGAATATTTGCGGGTGTCGGTCACCGATCGCTGCAACTACCGCTGTACCTACTGCATGCCCGCCGAGGGCGCGCAACTGGTGCCGCGGCCCGAACTGTTGGACTTTGATGAGATAGCGGCGCTAGTGCGGGTGTTCGTGTCGCTCGGCGTCCGCAAGGTCCGGCTGACCGGCGGCGAACCGCTGGTGCGGCGGGACATCGTCCGGCTGGTCGAGCGGCTGGCGGCCATCCCGGGCATCGACGATCTGTCGATGACCACCAACGGTCACCTGCTGGCCGAGCTCGCGGCCCCCCTGCGCGCGGCGGGTCTGCAGCGGCTCAACATCTCGATCGACACCCTGGATGCCGCCAAGTTTGCGCGGGTGACGCGGCAGGGGTCGCTCGATGCCGTGCTCCGCGGGCTGGACGCCGCGCAAGCCGCGGGCTTTGCGCACACCAAGCTCAACGCAGTGGCGCTTCGCGGGCTCAACGACGACGAACTGACCGACTTGTGCGCGTTCGCCGCCGACCGCCAGGTGATCCTGCGCTTTATCGAGTACATGCCGATCGGCGTCGACCAGTTCTGGAGTCCTGACACCTACTTGCCGGTCGCCGAGATCCGCGCGCGCATCGCTGCCGATTGGGACATCGCGCCGGTGGAGCGCAGCGACCTGCCCGGCGGCGGCCCGGCACGGCACTGGATCGGCTGCAGTCGTTCGGCGCCTGGACGAACGGTTCAGTTGGGTTTTATCGCCGCAGTGAGCGAGAAGTTCTGCCGGATGTGCAACCGCGTGCGCTTGTCGAGCACTGGCACTTTGCGCGAGTGCTTGTCGGCGGCGGGGACGTTGAGCCTGCGCGACATGCTGCGGGCCGGAGCAGACGAGCCTGCGCTGCGGGCGGCGATCGGCGACGCGCTGCACGGCAAGGTCGACGCGCACCGCTTTGACGGCGCGGTGCGGACCTGGGAGCCGATGTCGGCGATTGGGGGGTAACCCCAACTCACCGCACCACCGGCACCTGCGTCCGCGTCGTCCGCCGGGCGGTGTCTCCAAACTCCTCCGCGGGCGGCCGCAGTGGCAGCAGCACCTCGAAGCGCGCGCCGCCGAGCGCGGCACTGCGGGTCACCCGCACGCTGCCGCGGTGGGCCTGAACATTGCGCTCGACCAGCGCGAGCCCCATGCCGGTGCCCTCGCCTTTGGTGGTGAAGAACGGCTCGAACACCCGGCTAGCCTTGTCCTCGTCCACGCCAGGGCCTGAGTCGTCCACCGACAGCAGCCACGCCTCGCCCTCACGGCGCAGGCCGACCACGACCTTTCTGCGGTCGCCTTCCAGCACGGCCTGACAGGCGTTGAGCAGCAGGTTCCAGACGGTCTGCCGCACCAGCACCGCGTCGGCGGTGACCAGGCACTGCGCGCCGCTGTCGGGTTCCGGTGGCAGATCTAGCGCAATTTCAGTGCCGTTACCGGTGACCCGCGGGTCGCGGCGGCAGGCATCGACGGTCTCTTCGGCGATTTCGTTGAGCGCGCACGACCCGACATGCAGCGGTCTTGGCCGGGCAAAGTCCAGAAAATCGCCGATCCAAGTATTGAGCTGCGAGGTCTCGCGCTGCACGATCGCCATCAGCTGCCGGTCGCTGTCGCCCAATTCCTGCCCCGACTCCAATAACTGCACGGCGCCCGAGATCGAGGCCAGCGGATTGCGGATTTCGTGGGCGACCGCAGTCGCCATGCTGCCGATGGTGGCCAGTCGCTCGCGGGTCTTGTGCTGCGACTCGCGCAGCCGCGCCAGCGACACATCGCGCAGCACCACCACCCGACCCCACTGGCCGCCCTGATCGCGCAGCGGCGCCACGCGGCATGCCAGTACTTGCACGCTGCCATCGGCGAGCCGCCGCAATACCTCGCGGGTCTTGGACACATCGCCCAGTACGCGCGGATCTGGGCGGGTGATTTCCCATTCTCCCGGCGGACTTTGCAGCGCCTCCGCGAGCTGCGGCACCAGCGACAATAGCTGCTGGCCCACCACTTTGCCCTGGTTGACTGCCAGGATGTCGAGCGCCGCCGGATTGGCAGAGGTCACAGAGCCTAGCGAGTCCACGGTCAGCAGGCCGTCGGGCAGGCTCGACACCACGTCGTCGTAGCGCACCCGCAAGGTGGCGAGCTCACGGCGCTGCAGCTGGGTGCGCTTGCGCGCGCGGTCGAGTTCTTGCACCAGATGCGATGACAAGAAGGCGGTGGCATACGCGGCAGCGCCCTGGACTAGCAGGTCGGTCACCGCCTCGAAGCCGGTCATCACCGCCCGCGGCGGCAGCGCGCTCAAAAAGGCCACGCGCAAGCGCGGCAGCGCCAGCAACCCGACCTCGTTGGCGGCCATGGCTGCGATGCCGGCGGTGACCAGGCTTGCTGCCAGTACCGCGCCGCTGCGCGCCAGCACAACCGAGGCGTTGAGCACCGCCAGCGGCAGCGCGAACTGGAACACGCTCTGCAGGCCATCGGTCATGTAGACCAGTCCGAGCGCAATCGCGGTATCGGCGACCACCGACCCGAAGGCGATGCGGTTGACCGGATTGGCTCGCAAGCGGACCAGGTGGGTAGCCAGCAGCGTACAAAACGACAGCGCGTAGGCGCCGGCGGCCCACTGGTACAGCAGCGTCTCCGGTACTTGCGCCGCCCGTTGCGGGCCGAGCCCGAGGTCCAGCGCCACGGCAAACACCAGCACGGCGGTGATCATCACCACCCGCGCCAGCGTCGTCCACTTGATGCGCTCGACCTGCGAGTCTTCGGCGACTACAGGCTGCGCGGCGCTGTCTAGGTCAAAGGCGCCGGTCACCCGCCACGGTGGCGGTGCCGCGTTCGCTTGTGGCATCGGCCGACCTACTTGACGCCTTCACCCATGGTAAAGATCGGCATGTACATGGCCATCATCACGGTGCCGATGACACCGCCCAGCACCACCATGATTATCGGCTCCATCATCGCCGTCATGCCGTCGATGGCCTCGTCCACTTCCGAGTCGTAGAAGTCGGCGATCTTGGCCAACATCACGTCCATGGCGCCGGTGGCTTCACCGACCGAGATCATCTGCACCACCATCACCGGAAACACCTGGGTTTCCATTAGCGGTGCGGTCATGTTGCGGCCTTCCAGGATCTTGGCGCGGGTATAGTCGACGGCCCGTTCGACGACGAGGTTGCCCGAGGTCTTGCCGACGATTTGCAGCGCTTCAATGATGGGCACGCCGGCCGACACCAGGGTGCCCAGTGTGCGCGTGAACTTGGCGACTGACGATTTGCGCACCACATTGCCGATGATTGGGCCGTGGTACAGCATGAAATCGCGAATATAGGGTCCCTGTTTGGTTTTCATGGCGATCTTGTACAGAATCGCGGTGCCAACCATACCGCCGACGATAAAGGGCAGCTTAGCGGTAAACCCATTGGAGATGCCGACCACGAATTCTGTGATTGCCGGCAGTTCGGCGCGACCCATCGATCGAAAGGTCGCCGCAAAGGTCGGCACCACTTTCCACAACAAGCCGGCGGTGATCGACATTGCCACCACAAGCACCGTCACCGGGTACTTCATCGCGCCCTTGACTTTAGCTTTGGTCGCCTCTGCCTTCTCGATGTATTCGGCGAGCCGATTCATGATGGTATCCAAGATACCGCCCATCTCGCCGGCCGAAACCAGGTTGACGTAGAGTTCTTCAAACACTTTTGGGTATTTCTTGAGCGAATCCGAAAACGACGACCCGGACTCGACGCTCGACTTGACGCCCAGAATCGTCTTCTTGAGGTTTGGGTTCGGTTCCGAGTTGCCGACCAGGTCCAGCGCCTGCACCAGTGGCAAGCCGGCGTCGATCATGGTCGCCATTTGGCGCGTGAAAATGACCATGTTCTTGGTCGGCACCGTGTCGGTGATGCCGGGGATGACGATCTCGATGTCCTTTTGCTTCTTCTTGAGCTTGAGGATCGAGATGCCCA
Organism: Pseudomonadota bacterium; assembly: GCA_005792545.1. GTDB lineage: Bacteria > Myxococcota_A > UBA9042 > UBA9042 > UBA9042 > SXRM01. The sequence goes on from SXRM01000010.1 coordinate 21,407, forward strand.
ACTGCTTGAGCTTGAGCTGGGCCGCATCCTTGGTGTCGCCGTCGACCTCGCCGCGACGGAATTCGCCTTCTGTGGTCGTGCCTTCGTATTGCCACTGCGCCATCTTGCACCTCGCGGTCGCCGCGCGACCAGGGTTGCACGTATCATGCTAGCACGCCGCCACAGCGCCGCGCCAAAATCCGCAGCCGCGCAGCGTGTTAGGGGCGCAGTGGCGCGGTCAGCGGCAATTGATCAGTCGGCGCGCGTGACGCGCAACACTTCTTCGATGGTCGTTTGCCCCAGTGCCAGCTTGGACAGCGCCGACCGGCGCAGGGTCTGCAGGCCGTCGTCGATAGCCACCTTCTTGAGCTCGCCGGCCGAACTGCCCTGCAACACCGCATCGCGAAGGGCGTCGGACATGGGCATGATTTCATAGATGGCGACGCGGCCCTTGTAGCCGGATTCGCCGCAGGTCTTGCAGCCCGCGCCCTTCATGAACTTGGCATTGGCGAATTCTGCTTCGGTCATCCCTGCTTCCAGGCAAATGTCGCGGTCGAGCTGAATTGGCTGTTTGCACTCATTGCACGTTCGGCGCACCAGGCGCTGAGCTGCAATCAGGTTCAAAGCGGCAGTGACCATGAACGGCTCGACGCCCATGTTCAGCAGACGGTTGATGGTGCCTGGGGCGTCGTTGGTGTGCAGCGTCGACAACACCATGTGGCCGGTGAGCGCGGCTTTGATGGCGATTTCGGCGGTCTCGAAGTCGCGAATCTCGCCGACCATCAAGATGTCCGGGTCTTGCCGCAAGAACGAGCGCAGCACCGCGGCAAAGTTCAGGCCGATGGCGTCGTTCATCTGCACCTGGTTGATGCCTTCCAGGTTGAACTCGACTGGGTCTTCGGCCGTGCTGCAGTTTTCGGTGACTTGGTTAAGTTCGGTGAGCTCAGAGTAGAGCGTCTTCGTCTTGCCAGAACCGGTCGGGCC
>SXRM01000001.1 GCA_005792545.1 Pseudomonadota bacterium
ATGGTCGGGGACCGCGGCGCCAGTGGGCGCGCTGAGCCGGAATACCGCAGGCTGCAGCGGCAGGCAAGGCGAGGCCGAGCGGGTCAGTGCTGTTCGTGAACTGTGGCAACAAGCGCCTTGTTCGCCAAGGAAGCCGCGAAAGTGCCCGGCGGCTGAAAGCCGCGGGCTGCCAATGCCAAGCCTTGCCTGCGCAAGGCTAAGGAACCACAGGCAAGAACCCAGCCCGGCGCAGGCCGGGCTTTGTATCCTTGGCCTGCGGCTTCAGCTGCCGGGTTCAATACGAACGGCTCGTAATTTCGCCAATTATCCGCAGATGGCAGTGTACCCCATTTGACGATCCGGACCCTAGGCGGGTCGCTCCCAAGACCCGATTGCACCCGCGCGATGACTAGACCTTGCGCTTCTCGCCGATGTCTTCCAGCAGCACGTCAGTCGCCTTCTCGCTGACCATGTACACCGGCACCACGATAAAGAAACCGGGGATGCGCGGAAACACCGATGCGTCGACCACGCGCAGCCCCGTGGTGCCGCGCACCTTGAAGCGGCTGTCTAGCACGGCCATCGGATCGTTGGCGGGTCCGATCCGGCAAGTACACGAAGCGTGGTGGCCCCAGGCCTCGTTCTTAACGAAGTCGCCGATTTGCTGGCGGCTCGCCGCGCCGGCACCGGGCACCACCTCGACCGGCTTGTCGAACAGGTTCAAGGTGTCGGTGGTCTTGTTGATCTCGCGAATGAGGTTGACGCCCTCGACCACTGCGTCGAGGTCCTTCTGGTGCTCGCCGTTGGCGGTCGTGCCCTCGTGAAAGTAGCGAAAGCGAATGTCGGGCACATCGCGCGGGTCCTTGCTTTTGATCTTGACGACGCCGCCCTTGTTGCCGGTGTGCGCCTTGAGCACCAGCCAGGTGAAGTGGCGCTTGTCGGCCGTGGCCTTGCGCGAATAGCCCGGCTCGTAACCCTTGAAAAAACCCGGCACGCCAAAGATGAACAGGTCGGGGTCCGGTTGCTGCGCCGAGCTGCGCTTGACGATGCCGAGCACGGCGCCATTGGACTCGTAGGGACCCTGGCCCTGCTTCCACTGGTCAAGGCACGGATCGGGGGCTTTGCCAAAGTTGCACTTGCCCAGGATCGAGAAGTCGCTGCCGAACTTGGTAATGACACCGACCTCGTAGCGGTCTTGCAGGTTCTTGCCGACGCCCGGCAGGTCGACCACTGGTGCGATGCCCATGGCTTGCAGGTCTGCCTTGGCGCCAATGCCGGACAGCATCAGCAGCTGCGGCGTGTTGAAGGCGCCGCCGGCCAGAATCACCTCGCGCGACGCCTTGACCACGACAGGCTTGCCGCCGGCCCCCGACTTGGGCGCCAGCGGATCGGCGCGGTACAGGTGTCCACCATCCAGGTACTCGACGCCGACCACCTTCTTGCTGCCGTTGGGGCCCGGCTTGGTGTCGTACAGCACCCGCGTGACCAGCGCCTTGGTGCGCAGCGTCAAGGGTTTCTTGGCCGCGACCGTCTCGAAAATGAACTCGCGCACGCCCCGTCGCTTGCCCTGGTTGGTCGCCAGCGGAATCGACACCAGGCCTTCGGTCTGATCGCGGCCGGGCGCACCCGAGTTGAAGTCGCGGTTGAGCACCGCCATCAGCTCGCGCACATCGGCGAACAAGGAGCCAAAGAAGCCCTTTTTGGCCGAGTCGACGAACTCCAGCGCCGCCGACTTGACGATGCTCAGCACCTTGAGGTCTTTGAGACCCAAGGTGGCGTCGGCGCGCTCGGTGTTGAGCCAGCCATTGAAGCCGTGGCCGGTCTTGTCGTCGCCGTTGCCGAGGTACTGGTTCTTCTCGACGAATTGCCAGTATTTTCGCATGTTGGGCGCCGACCACGAGTTGTCGCCAGTCAGCTGGGCGATGTGGTTCCAATCGCTGTCGTGCGGCAACACCGTAATCATCGCGTTATGCGCCGTGCAGCCGCCGACGGTGCCGGCGCGCGGGTACAACACGCCCTTGCCCGGCACCGCCTTGGTGTCCTTCTTCTGCTGGTTGGCATCGTCGTAGTGCTGGACGAAAAAGTCCCAGCGCATGGCATCGACTTCGGTCGATGCACCGTGGAAAGCAGGCACCTGATACTCGATGCGCGCACCCTGGTCGTCACCGGCCTCGAGCAGCAGCACTTTGTGACCGTTGCGAGCAAGGTTGCAAGCCAGTGGCCCGCCGCCTGCGCCAGAGCCGACCACGATGTACTCGAAGATCTCTTCTTTAAGTTCGCCTTCGCTGGTGCCGGTCTCGCTGCTCTCGCAGCCGGGCAGTGCCTGATTGGCCACCGCGCCGAGGCCGGCAGCGCCAAAGAGCTTTAGCAGGACACGGCGGTGCAAAGCGGGCTGGATTACGGCAGGCGCAGATTGCGGGCGCGGCGTACCGTTCTTGGGGTCGGCCATGGTCGTTACCAAGCGCGCGCGAGCAGCGCGAAGGCGGCGATTGTCGCGTACCCGTCGCCCCAGCGCAAGGCCGTTTTTGCAACGAATCCGTGGCTTACTCAATGGACTTCCAGGTCGCAGTTGGCCGGCCAACGCATCGCGGCTAGGCTTGCGACCCTTGCGCTCAGGTGCGCGGCGGTGGGGCGATGGGACGGTCGAACTTGGTAGCTTGCGCGCGGCTTGGCGCGGTAGTGGTCACCGTGGTGTTTGCTCAGCTGGCGACCGCTGCCGAGCTGGATCCGCCGCCGCTGGTGCGCCTGATTGCCGCAGCGCGATCCGATGGCGGCGCGCTGGCCAGGCTCATTGAGCTGTGCGACGACATCGGCCACCGCCTGTCGGGAACACCGGCGTTCGACAAGGCCGTGTTGTGGGCGGTGGCGGCACTCAAGGCGGACGGTATCGCCAGTGCGCGTGCGGAACCCGTCACCGTGCCGCGCTGGGTGCGCGGCGACGAGAGCCTGGCGGTCGTGACACCGCGGCCCTTTGCGCTATCGATGGTGGGCCTGGGCGGATCGTGCGCGACGCCGCCCGCGGGCATCACGGCGCCGGTGCTGGTGGTGCGTGACCTGGCTGAGCTCAAGGCCAAGGCGGCGGACGCCAAAGGCAAGATCATCGTCTTCAACCAGCCGATGCCGACTTACACCGAAAAGAATCGATCAGGCTACGGCGAGACGGTCCAGCAACGTGTCCACGGCGCGACTTGGGCCCATCAGCATGGCGGGGTGGCGGCGCTGGTGCGCTCTGTCACGGCCAAAAGCCTGCTGACGCCACACACCGGCGGCGCGCGCTTTGACGGCCAGGGCACGCCGGTGCCGACGGCGGCGATTGCGACCGAGCACGCGGACCTGCTCGCGCGCTGGCAGGCCCGCGGTATCACGCCAACGGTCACGCTCAAGATGCAGGCCCACTTTGAGGCCCCGGTGGTCCAGGCCAACGTCGTCGCCGAGATCCGCGGCAGTCAGTTGCCCAACGAAGTGGTCGTCATCGGCGGCCACCTCGACAGCTGGGATATCGGCCAGGGCGCACACGACGACGGCGCGGGCGTAGTGATGGCGATGCAGTCGCTGGTCGTGCTGCACAAGCTGGGGTTCAAGCCCAAACGCACGATTCGCGCAGTGCTGTTTGCCAACGAAGAAAATGGCCTCGCCGGCGGCAAGGCCTACGCCGAAGCGCACAAGGCCGAAAAGCACGTCGCCGCGCTCGAGGCGGACAGCGGTGCCTTTGCGCCAGCTGGTCTGGGCGTCGATGCCAAGGACCCCAAGATGCTGGAGGCGTTGGCGGCCTTTGCCGAGACCGTGACAGCGCAGCTTAAACCGCAATTCGGCGCGCTCAAGGTCTTCAAGGGCGACGGCGGCGCGGACATCTCGCCGCTGCGTGAAGCTGGGGTGCCGGCCTTCGGCTTGGTGGTCGAGGGCAGTCGCTACTTTGACACCCACCACACGCCGGCGGACACGGTCGACAAAGTGGACCCCAAAGAACTCGCCGACTGCGTCGCGTACATGGCGGCATTGGCGTGGTTGCTGAGCGAAACAGGCGTGCCGGTGCCCAAGTGACCGACACCGCGGACCATCGGCTAAACGGCGCCCAGCTGCGATTGCTCGCGTTGCTGTCCGTCGCGACGTTCTTTGAGGGCTGGGACGCGATCGCGCTGACCCAGGTCTTGCCCGCGCTGCGCAAGGAGATGGGCCTGACGCCGAGCCACGCCGGTTGGCTGGTCGGCTTGACCAATATTGGCACCATGGCGGCGTTCTGGCTGGTGCGCCAGGCCGACCACTGGGGCCGCCGCAAGACCATGCTGTGGACGCTGTCGGGCTACACCGGCATGACGGCGCTGAGCGGCCTGGCCCCGGATGTGTGGACGCTCGGCGTGGCACAGACGCTGGCCAAGATGTTCCTCATTGGCGAGTGGGCGCTGTCGATGGTCTACGCCGCCGAGGAGTTTCCGGCCGCCCGCCGCGCCACCGTGCTCGGCATCGTGCAGGCAGTAGCAGCGCTGGGGTCGGTGGCGTGCGCTGCGCTGGCGCCGTTGCTCGTGCGCGCGCCGATGGGCTGGCGAACGGTCTATCTGGTCGGGGCACTGCCTGCCGGGCTGTTGCTGTATTTGCGCCGCAACCTTCCAGAAACGCGCCGATTCGCCGAGCTGCAAGGGCAGCCGGCCGCGTCGGGTCAGGGCCTGCGCGCCATCTGGCGAACAGCCTACCGCGGCCGCATCGTGCGCCTCGCCGCTGTGTGGACGCTCATCTACGCGTGTACCCAGGCCACCATCAGTTTCTGGAAGGAATTTGCGGTGACCGAGCGCGGCCTTTCCGACGCGCAGGTCGGCGCCAGCGTCGCCATCGCCGCTGCGGGCGCCATGCCGCTGGTTTTATTCGTCGGGCGCTTCATCGACGGCGTGGGCCGTCGGGCCGGTGCGACGGTGATTTTTGGCGTGGCCGCGGTATCGACCTGGGGCGCGTTCTCGCTGCACGACAGGTGGGCGCTGACCGCGATGTTGCTGGGCGGCATCTTTGCGGCGTCGGCGGTGCTGCCGGTGCTCAACGCGTGGACGACCGAGCTGTTTCCGACGCAGTGGCGCGGCGCCGCGTTTGCCTGGACCAACAACCTGTTGGGCCGCATCGGCTACGTCGCCGGCCCGGTGCTGGTCGGGCAGGCCGCGGACCGCGTCGGCTGGGGGCCGGCGGTGGCGGCGACAGCAGTGCTGCCGTTGGTGGCCATCGCGCTGGCGTTACTGTGGCTGCCAGAGACCAAAGGCCGCAGCCTGGAAGAGACCGCCGGGCTGGGTCCGGGCGAGCAGCTTCGGTGACAAAGCGCCGACAACACCAGCAATTGGGCGCTTGACCGCCGCGGGCTTCGGCGCAAACTGACGGCTTGTGCGCGGGCGGCGCGGAGGCGACATGGATTCGCGGCAACGGTTTTTGCGCAGTTTCTTGTGGGCGTCGGTGGCGATGGCGCTGTTTTTTACGGCCGAATTCGCCCTGGAATGGTGGCTCGCCGGCATGCCAGGCGCAGACAAGCTCTCGTGGGTTGGCAAAAACAACGCCAAGCTGGTCGACCTGCTGTCGCCGATGGCGCGGGCCTACAACAACGTGCTGGCGATGCTCATCGCCACGATTGGCCTGGCCATTCCGCTGACGGCCAACATGCACACGCCCAAGCTCATCGACATGTTCCTGCGCGACCGGACCAACCAGGTGATGCTCGGCATTTGCGCGTTCGGCGCCGCGCACGTGCTGTGGACGGCTTGGATGGTGGGCCCCGATTTTGCGCCCAATTGGGCGTTTCGACTTAGCGTCTTTGGAACGCTGATTGGATGGGCCGCGCTCATCCCGTACTTCTTCTACGTAGTCCGCTTCCTTGACCCGTCGAACATCTTGAAGCGCTTGCGCGCCGACGTGCTCGAGGCCGTGCGGCTGGCCCAGGACGGCAAGCTCGACACCGAAGCCGCGCAGGACATCATCCACGAGCGCATGCACCAGACCGGCACCATCGTCCTGAAAAGCATCGACCGTGCCGACCGCAGCGTGGCGCTGGAAGGCATCTGGGGCCTAAAAGGCGTGCTACAGGACTACGGCGAGCGCAAAGCCACGATGCCCGAGGCCTGGTTCAAGGTCGACCGCGGCGACTTCGTCGGGGCATCGGCCGAGGCGCTACAGGTCATCAACGACGAGCGCAACTGGTTCGAGCTGCGGGTGATGACGCAGATGTTCCTGGCCTACCAGAGCGCGCTGGCCAAGTCGACCGATGCGATTCCGGCCATCAGTGACACCACGCGGGTGGTCGCGGCCATGGCGGCCCGGCGCGGCGATGCGGCGGCGTTGCTGGTGGCGACGCGGTTCTTTCACAACTACCTGCGCGAGGCGATTAAGCGAAAGGATGTCCACGCGTTGTACGACCTGTTCTACCAGTACCGGACGCTCGCTGCGGATTTGCTCGACCGGCCGGACGACCTGCGCACCCTGGGCAAGCGGTTTCGCTACTACGCCGAGCAGGCTGCGGCCAATGGGGTGGCGTTCGCTCCGCAAATCGCCGGGTTTGACCTCGGCTGGGTGGTGCTGGAGGCAGCGGCAAAAGGCAGCCCGGCAGCGCCGGATGTGCTGACCGAAGTCTTGGCGTTCAAGCACAGCGGTGCGGGCGGGCCAGCGATGATGCTTGTCAAGGCCAAGATCATCCTGGGCGCAGGACTGCTCGGGCGCGGCGCCCCGGACCTTGCAGCGCGTGTTGCGGCGGACCTGCGCGACCTGCCGCCGGACCTGGTGGCGCAGACGGCGGAAGGCCTTGTCGCTTTGCAGGACAAGGCATTCTGGGAGGTAACGGACCGGCAAGTCAACTTCGAGTGGGTGTCGGCCGAACACCGCGCGCACCTCGGCGAGTTTGCAGCGCTGGTCGCCCAGGCCGGGTCAAACGCTGGCCCGGCTATTGCCTGACGACGCATTCGCGCCGATTTCGCGCGTCCACTGTGCGCCTTGCAGGTCGTGGGCCATCGACCGCACCAGCCCCGGACCTTCAAACACCAGCGCAGAATAGACCTGCACCAAGGTCGCGCCTGCGCGCACAAGCCGCAGCGCATCCTCCGCTGAACGGACCCCGCCCACGCCCACGATGGGCACACGGTCGCCCACGGCCGCATAAACGCGACGCACCGTTTTGACGGCCAGCGCGTGGAGCGGTGCGCCGGAAAGCCCCCCAGACTCGCGCAACACGGGGTGCGGATGGTCGGGGCGCGACAGCGTGGTGTTACTGGCCACTATGCCGGCGGCGCCCGCCTCCACTGCGGCAATCACGGCCTCCTCGAGCTCACCCGGGCCGAAATCGGGCGCGACCTTGACCAGCAGTGGCACGCCCGCCGCAGCCTGAACGGACGCTTGCACGACCCCGTGCAGAAAATCTGGCGATTGCAGCGCTCGCAAATCGGGCGTATTGGGCGAACTGACGTTGACCACGAGGTAATCTGCACCGTGGCGTAGCGCCTCGATGGCTGCAACATAGTCTTGCGCCGCAGCCTCGTTGGGCGTGTCTTTGTTCTTGCCGACATTGACGCCGATGGGGATGGGTGAGGTTGCACGAGGCGGCAGGCGACCTGCCACCGCAGTTGCGCCGTCGCTGTTGAAGCCCATGCGGTTGACGATGGCGCCGAGCTCCGGAGCGCGAAACAGCCGCGGACGTGCGTTGCCCGGCTGCGGCCGAGGCGTCACCGTGCCAATCTCGGCGAACCCGAAGCCTAGCAGCGGCCAGGTCTCCAGCGCCTGTGCATGCTTGTCCAACCCGGCGGCAAGGCCGATGGGAAACGGAAACTCCAGCCCAAAGGCGCGCACCGGCAGCACAGGCCTCGGTACGAGCGGCGTCAGCGTGCGCGCAAGGGGAGCAAAGGCGTGCAGCACGGCCAGCACGGCATGGTGGGCAGCCTCCGCATCGCTGCGGGCGACCAGCGGAAACAGGTTTTGGGCGTAGAACCCCGTGCCCATCACGGTCGGCCGGCGCAGCGCCCGCCCTCGCACTTGCTGGCGAGCGGCGCTTTGCTGACGGCGGTGCGCGCGACGTTGATGTACTCGGTGCGCTTGTCGCAGTCGCCGTCGACGCTGCAGCCGCAGTCGACCAGTTCGGGCGCGTCGAAACACAGCCAATTCGATGCGCAGACGCGCCGAGCCGCCTTGCCGCACAGCGCAACTGTGGGGTCGTTGGCGTTGCAGGTGCTGCCGTTGCCAAACGACTTGACGTCCACGCATGCAGGCGGCACGACAGGGCCGGGCTTGGTCGCGGCGGGTTCGGCGTCGCAAGCCCACTGGGCGACCCCACAGAGCCAAAGGCGAAGTCGGGTGCTACGCCTCATCGTCAGCTCGCCACCGCGACCGTTGCGACGGGCATCTGGTGCAGCGACAAGCGACCGTCGCGGACCGTCAGCGTCGCGTCGGCGCCCGGCCGCAGCACGCCGTCCAGGATGTTGTCGGTCACGAAGGCCTCGACCACGCGCTCAATGCGCGCGCGCAGGGGCCGGGCGCCAAGGGCCGGGTCCAGGCCGCCTTCAAGGACCAGCTCGACCACCCGCTCGTCGACGGCGTAGCGAATCAGGCGGGCCTCGTACAGCCGCTGCGCACTCTGGCCAATTTCGCGGCGCACGACGGCGCGCGCGGCCTCAGCGTCCAGCGGCCGGAACACGATGGTCTCGTCCAAGCGCCGCCACAGCTCCGGCGCCAGCGCCGTCTGCACGCGGTCGACCACTGCGGCCTCTAGGGCGGCGACGGCAGCGTCATCGGCGTCCGGTGCCACCAGCGGCGCGGCGTCCAGCGCACCAAAACCGATCGAGCGGCGACGCGGGCTGGCGACCACCTCCGCCGCTGCATTGGTGGTGAATACCAGGATGCTGTTGCGCACATCGACCGTGTGGCCCTTGGCGTCCTGAATGCGGCCGTTATCGACCAGCTGCACCAGTACGTTCTGGATTTCCGGCGCCGCGCGGTCGATTTCGTCGAACAGCAACACCCGGTAGGGGCGCTTTTGCATCGCCACCGACAGCAAACCGGCCTGCTGGTGCCCAACGTACCCAGGCGGCGAGCCCAGGAGCTTGGAGACCGCGTGGGCCTCCGCGTAATCGGTCATGTCGAACCGCACCAGCGCGTCGGGCGAGACGAACAGCAGCTCGGCAAGCGCCTTTGCGGTTTCGGTTTTGCCGACGCCGGCCGCACCGGCAAACAGCAGGCACGCCACCGGCCGGTCGCCGCTGAACCCCGCGTAGTTGCGCTGGATGCGGCGGGCAATGCGCTGCATCGCCCCGGTGTGCCCGAGGATGCGGCCGTGGAGATCGCCGGCCAGATCGCGAATGCGCCCGCGTTCGTCGGCGAGCAATCGGTCCATCGGCACACCGGTCAGGGTATGCACCGCCCGCGCCACGTCGTCGACTTGGACCTGGGGCCGACCGTTGCGCTTGGCCTGGGCGCCGGCGCGGTCGAGGACGGCGATGGCCTTGTCGGGCAGGCAGCGATCGGTGACGAACCGTTTGGCCAGGTGGACAGCCGACACCAGCGCATCGTGCGCGTAGCTGACGCCATGGTGGCGGCCAAAGGTCGGCGCAACGCCCGCCAGAATCTGAAGCGCCTCGGGCACGGAAGGCTCGGGCACTTCGACGACTTGAAAGCGGCGGTCCATCGCCGGGTCGGCCTCAATGTGGCGCTTGTACTCGGCCTTGGTGGTCGCACCAATCAGCGGAAACTGCCCGCGCGCCAACGCACTTTTCAGGTCGTTCGCTGCGTCGAGTGGCCCGTCGCCGGTACCGGCGCCCATCATGGTGTGGACCTCGTCCATGAACACGATGACCTGGCCGTCGGCTTTGCTGACTTCGTCGCGCAGCTTGCCCATGCGCTCGCTGAACGCGCCGCGCAGACCGGTGCCAGCCAGCAGTGAACTCACCGTGATTTCAACTACTACAGCGGTGCCAAGCTTGCCGTACTGCGCCGTGTTGCCGGCCAACCGCATTGCCAGGCCCTGCGCCACCGCGGTCTTGCCCACGCCGGCCTCGCCGATGAGGCAAGGGTTGTTGGCGTGGCGCATCAGCAAGATGTCGATAACCTGCTCGATAATGCCATCACGGCCGATAACCGGGTCGATGCGGCCTTGCAGCGCGGCCTCGGTCAGGTTGCGACCGACCTCACACAGGGTCGGGAACTCGCTCGGCCGCAACTGGAACACCGGCGTCGGCAATGGCAGTTGCCCTTGCGTGGCGCCAGGGCGTGGCGGCGGCTGGGGTTGCTTGTGGGGCGGCGCGTAGGCTGCCTTCGCTTCTGGTCCTGGTGCGGTGGGCACCGCTGCCGTTCCGTTGCGCGGTTCGGTCGGTCGCGGCGGCGCGACGGCAGGCATCGACGGCTGCGTCGGTCGCACGGTCGACATCGGCAGGGTGGACGACGGCCGCCGCGCGTCTGCGGGCAGCTTGGGGATGGCGATCTGACCGGTGTGGCCGCGATCCTGGTCGAAGTTGACCAGGCCAATGACGCGCGACCGCAAACTCGGCACGTTGGCGCCCGCGCGCTCGAGCACGCGGCACGCAAGGCACTCGCGCACGCGCAGCAGGCTAGCTAGTACTACCATCGACGTCGTCTCAGCGAGCCCTGCACTTTCGGTCAGCCGGGCGGACTGCCGGTGGATTTCAGCCAGGGCCTCGGCGTTCTCGTCGCGGCTCGGCATGCGTTCGTAGGTGTCGAGCACGACTTGATCGTCGACGCGGGTCTCGACCAGCACGTCGCGCGCTTTGCACTCGACCACGAACATGGCAACGAGGTAGTGGACGCTGTTGGTGGTGCGACCCGATGCCCGCGCAACGATGTCGGCCTGGGCGCGGATGCTGCGGACTTCACGCGATAATCGCTCGCTCATGGATGTCCGTCGGGTGGGGCGTGCGCTAGGCGGGCGGCCGGGGCCCGCGCGCAGTATCGTCGCGATAATCGGGGTGTCAACCGGCGAGCGCTCCCGGCGGTTGTCACGCTCGCGTTGACGGCACCGATCCTTGACGCCCTGCCCGGCACGCGCGACGCTGGGCCGCCCGAGCTGCCGCCTCGCACACGAACCGATGCCCGACGCCACACCCGCGCCGCTTTTGCACGCACCGCCCGACACCAACGACGACGACGCCTTTGGGTTGCTGGTCGAGTGGTTGGCAGGGCGCGGTCTGGTGCTGTACCCGCATCAGGAAGAGGCGATGCTGGAGCTGTTCAGCGGCCGCCACGTCGTGCTGGCGACGCCAACTGGTTCGGGCAAGTCGCTCGTCGCTTTGGCGTTGCACTTTCGGGCACTGTGTCGCGGCGAGCGCAGCGTGTACACGGCGCCCATCAAGGCCCTGGCCAACGAGAAGTTTTTCGAGCTCTGCCACACCTTTGGCGCCGAAAACGTGGGGTTGCTGACCGGCGATGCCAGCGTCAACAAAGACGCGCCGATTCTGTGCTGCACTGCCGAAATCCTGATGCAGATGGCGCTGGAGCCCGTCGCAATCGCGCGGCCGTGGCACCTGGCGATGGACGAGTTCCACTATTACGCCGACCGCGACCGCGGCATGGCCTGGCAGGTGCCGCTACTGCGCATGGAGGCCGCGACTTTCTTGTTGATGTCGGCGACGCTGGGCGATACCACCGATATCGCACGCGACCTGACGACGCGGACGGGCAAGGCGGTGGCCAGCGTGACCACGTCCGAGCGCCCGGTGCCCTTGGAGTACACCTACGCCGAGCAACCGCTGCACGAAGTCGTCGACGCCCTGGTCAAGGCCGGCAAGGCGCCCTGCTATCTCGTGCACTTCAGCCATCGCGACGCCGCCGAAACCGCCGGGGCACTGATGTCGGTCGACGTGTGCAGCAAGGACGAAAAGCGTGCGCTGGCCGACGCACTCAAGGGCGAGCGCTGGCCGAGTCCCTACGGCAAGGCCTTGCAGCGGTTGTTGCGGCATGGCATCGGACTGCACCACGCAGGGCTGTTGCCTCGGTACCGCCGGTTGGTCGAGCGCCTGGCCCAAGCTGGCCAGCTCAAACTCATCTGCGGTACGGACACCCTGGGTATCGGCATCAACGTGCCGCTCAAGACCGTGGTGCTGACGCAGCTGTGCAAATACGATGGCGCCGCGACGCGCATCGTGCAGGTGCGCGAACTGCAACAGATTGCTGGCCGCGCCGGGCGCAAAGGCTTTGACGACCAGGGCTGGGTAGTCGCACTCGCGCCGGAACATGTCGTCGCCAACAAGCGCATGGAGAGCAAGCTCGGCCGCGACGGGCGCAAGGTTAACTTCGTTCGGCAGAAACCGCCCGAGAAGGGCTATGCGCACTGGGACGAGGCGACGTTCTGGCGGCTGGTGCGCGGGCAGCCGGAGACGCTGCAGCCCGTGTTCCAGGTGACGCCCGGGCTGGTGGCGCAGGTGCTGCGCGGCAACGCGGACGATGCGGCACCGGGGCTGCGGACGCTTGTGGACCTCATCGGCCGATGCCACTTGTCCGAAGGGTCAAAGCTGGCGCAGCGGCGCGAACTTGGCCGGGTCTGCCGCAGCCTGCTCGCCGTCGGCGTGCTGGTGCGGTCGGCCGATGACCGCCGCAAGGTGCGCCTGAACGCCGAGTTGCAAGAGGATTTCTCGCTGCACCACGCCCTGTCGCTGTTTCTGGTCCACTGCCTGGAAAAACTCGACCAGACGCACATGGAGCAATTTGGCGATGCCCGCCCCGAAAACGACGACGAGCCTGACCCGACCGACGAACTTTGGGCGGCTGATGTGCTCAGCGCCACGGAGGCCATCCTGGACAACCCGGGGCCGGTGCTGGCCGCGCAAGTGCGCGAGGAAAAGGGCCGCCTGGTCAACGAGCTCAAGGCGCAGGGGGTGCCGTACGAAGAGCGCATGGAGCGCCTGGAGGCCGTTACCTGGCCGAAGCCGCTGGCGGATTGGCTGTATGCCCGTTTGGACGAGTTCGCCGCGGAGCATCCGTGGCTCCAGGCTGATGCGGTGCGGCCCAAGGCGGTGGCCCGCGAGCTGTATGAAAAGTGGTCGACCTTTGACGAGGCCGTGCGCGATTGGGGCATCGAGCCCGCGGAAGGCGTGCTGCTGCGCTACCTGTCCGATGCCTACAAGGCGCTGATGCAAAACGTGCCAGGCCGCTGGCGGTCTCCGGCGGTGTGGCAGGCCATTGGCTATTTGCGCGCGCTGTTGGCCGCGACAGACAGTTCACTCGTTGAGGAGTGGGAAGCGCTGCGGGATGGTCGCGCCTTCCATGAAGCTGCCAATGACCCCGCCGCGCTGCTGCCCCACCGCACAGCGGCCGTCGACCCGACGCGGGATCCCAAGGCACTCAAGGCACGGCTGCGCGGCGAGATGCTGCACCTGAGTAAGGCGCTGCTTGCCAATGACTCCGAGGCTCTGGGCGATGCGGCGCACTGGCCCGCGGATTTCCGGCCCGAAGATGCAATCGCCTGGCGCAAGGTTGAAGGCGCCGAGTTGGTCTGGGACCACCGGATGCGGCTCGCCGAGCATTGCCATGTCCGTCAGAGCGCAGCGCGCCGGTGGGAGGTCGTTCAGGTGCTTTTCGACCGGGCTGGGCCAACGGAAATCCGCATCGCCGCAGATTTTGATGCAGACGCGACCAATGGTAGTGGAGTCCTGCTACGCGTGATCACGAACCCCACCTTTGTTCAGACAGATGAAATAGTAAGGTAATTTGGGTGGCACTGGGTCGGGGACTGGCCTAAAGCGAGGTTTTTTCGGCCCGCCGCGCGGTTTTTCCGGCGCCCAACCGATCACCTGTTCGAGCGCACATCTCGTCGCGCCGGACTTGACCATGACCATCCGCTATTACCACCCTTCGCTCCTGTTCGAAGTCACCACGCGCACCGTTGGCGGGGCGTTTCTCATCGACCCCGTGCAGTACCCCGAATTCGGGCCGGCGTTTCACGCGATTATCGCGCGCGCCCAGCGCAAATACCCGGTGCAGGTGTACGCGTACTTTGCAATGTCCAATCATTATCACGGCATCTACGGTGCGCCGGACCCGGATACGATGGCGGACTTCCTCTGCGAGGTGCACGCCGGCATGGCCCGGTACGCCAACCGCGTGCTTGACCGCAGGGGCCCGGTGTTTGCGGGTCGCTGCGACGTGCGTCCCATTCTGCCTGGCGACCAGATTCTGCCCGATCGCTTGCGCTACATCATGGGTCAGGCGGTCAAGGCCCACGAGCAGTGGGACATGCACAACTGGCCGGGTGCCAACACGAATCGTGCGCTTATGTATGGCGAACCGGTCGTCGGGCGGCATTTTGACGTCCACCAGCAGACGCTGGACAAACGGCGGGTCAGCGGGCCGGACGACGACGACGCGTACATGACGCTGCCGGAGGTCAAACTCTCGGTGCTGCCGTGCTGGCGGGACCTGCCGGAAGCCGAAGTTCGCGCGCGGTACCAGGCCGCGGGTGCTGAGGCCTGGCGGATCTTCGGCTTGGGGGCACGCACGAAGGGGGGCTTTGTTCAGGCCCATGAAGTCGCTGGGCAATCAGGGCGGGCGCAGCCGCCAGCGGGGAAGCCGGCGCCGCTGAGCGAGGCGGCGAAGCGCGCGATGATGGCTGACCGCCCGGCCCCGAAGGCGGCGCGGGACCCGGGCGAGCCCAGGCGCAAGAAGCCACCCGTTCACGCAGAGACGCCAGCGTTGGCCAAGGCGTACATGGCGGCCTACGAACGGGTGCGCGCAGCCCACCTCTTGGCCCGAGACGAATTGGCGGAACAGGCGCTGCTGGCGCTGCAAGGGCAGCAGGCCAAGGCGGTGCGCTTTCCGCTGTACACGTTTGCGGCGGTGGCTCGCACCGGGCGGCTGGCGCTGGA